>NZ_JBOFBG010000003.1:0-312161 GCF_051594305.1 Paenibacillus sp. IHBB 3054
TGACTGACTAATTGTACAATCTCAAAGGTGTTTTGGTTTTTAACTCCGTTTAATGAATGCGAGAAAAACAGCACCGGATATTGGGATTCCTTATCGGATATTTCTGCGTTTTCAATAGCATGGGGTTTGACCAATCCCAGGTTTGTAAACAATATTTTAGGTAAATGAAGAGCTCTGCTGTATCCCTCTGCAAAAATATCCGGGTTAGACACATAGGGTGCTGTTTTTCCCTTTGCTGTTGAACTCGCCGGATACCAAATCTGCACCATCAATTCACGTTTATCGTCGGGGTCCGGTGTATAGCTCTCCTCTCGCTGCTCGTCTTTCCAGCTATAGGACACGGTCCCTATCTTGTATGGGTCTGTCGGCTTCTCAAAAGTGAATACCGGAAGCAGGAGCGGCAGTGTCACCGCTATAGAAGCATAAAGTACTGCCAGCGCATGCCTTCGACGAGCCCCTGTATGAGCACTACTATGGCGGAAATGCCAAACCCAATGAGTAGCCCTCGCCGCGACTTATTCCTAGCGAATATTAACCAACCAAGCAATAGGATATTAAAGACGGTAGATAACATTTCAAAAGACCTCATATGACTAAAAACCTCCTCATTTTATGTTCTTGCTGTTTTCTTGTCCAAAGCATACAACCTCCAGTGGCTGGAGATTCAATACCCAAAAAGCCTCATTGGCTTTTCCCGGACTTTAACATCCGGTAGCGCAACGAGGCTGATAAAATCTAAGATTCTTTTTGAACGCTTCATAATCAAACGGAACACTTACGGAATTAGGCAGAGGGTCCGGTGGGTGAACCCGTACGGATCATAAGCGGTAACAAAACAGAAATGACGACAGTAGCGAGTGCAATCCCTGTAGTGGGTCTAGTCCTGCCGCGGTCGGCCAACCGTCCAGCCACAGGCGCAGCTACTGCACCCGAGACTCCGGCAAGCGCGAACAACGCAATGGCTTCCTGAGAAAAATGAAAGATCGGGGTTGTTCGCAGCAAGTGCCAAAACAATAATAGCTATGGGCCAACGGATACGGTCTTCACGAATTCCGTTAACCTCAATCTTCCGCTGTGTGAAATTCCCTGCTTTATCCTGATATATAATTTCAACAGTTTGACCAATGTGCATTTGCATTTGATCCATTTGCATTTGATCCATTTGCATTTGATCGCCTCCAAAAAATAAATGGATACCGTATTTTCTTAATGGGACCAGACAACTATGAAATTGAACTGATTGCGGTTCTGGACATGCGTTTTATAAGGGAATATAGTTGATGCTAATCTCAAATTCCCCTTATAAGGAGTGTAAGCATGATTAGACAAGCAAAGACTGATGATTGGAAGGCGATTTCTGATTTAATGAACCAGTTAGACTATCCTAATACCGAGTCCTTTATTAAAGGAAATATAGAAAGGTTACTTGCTCATCCTGATGAAGAATTAATGGTTTATGTAGACGAAGGAAATGTTGTTGCTTGTATTTCGTTACACTATATTCCCCAACTAGCTCTCCCAGGGGACATTGCCTGTATAAGTTATCTTGTCGTTGATTCAACAATTAGAAATAAAGGAATTGGGCATAAAATTGAAGAGTATGCAAGCAAGGCTGCTAAAAAAAGAAACTGCGACAGAATTCAGGTTCATTGCCATTCTCGAAGAAATGACGCACATCGATTTTATAATCGACAAGGTTTTTCTGAGTCTCCGAAATATTTTACAAAGTTGCTATAACGATTGGCTACCCTACGGAATTGAACTTAGAAATGGTTAGGCTATAACTATGAGGAGTCAATATAAATACAGCAAGCAACGAACTCCCGTGTTTGAACAATTCGTTTTTTGATTATTATTAAGACATCCTTATATGGAGGTTGATCATATGTGCGGACGCTTTACAATTACGGTTACCCTGGACGAATTGATGACACGGTATCTAATATAAATTTGTCATTCTACAGACTCTTGGGAGGTGTTAAAGTTGAATGAACCCGGATTAGAAAAAGCTATGACTGCCTTGGAATATTTAAGTCAGGATGTGGAGGCACGACGCTTGTATGAGATGCGACAAAAACACTTGCATGACGAAGCCTCCATGATTGAAGGAGCCCAAGAAGAAACCAAGCTTGAGGTTGCTAAAAACCTCTTGCGGATGGGAATGGATCTTTCATCTATAGCCAAAGCAACTGGATTACCTGAAGATGACATAAAAAAGCTTAAACCCATGCATTGAGGGCACCGTCAATCCAATGAGAAAATCCCCGATAATTCTTAGAGTTATCAGGGATTTTCCAGTTTATAAATGCTTTTTAATCTGAGCAATCATTTCAATATATTCTTCGTCATTTAAATAAGTATCGCCCGGGTTCATTTGGAAGGTGGAGCCCCAATCCTTTTGATCTGCATATTTAGGAACAATGTGCATGTGAAGGTGATGCAGCTTGTCTCCGTAAGCCCCGTAGTTCAATTTATCTAGCCCTAAAGCCTGATCCATAGCTGCGGCCACTTTTTGCACATCCCTCATGAATGCCGATAATTCTTCTGCTGTAAGATGAAATAACTCTTTTACGTGATCTTTATAAACCACATTACATCTGCCTTTATACGTTTGCTCTTTGAACAGAAACACGGTCGAAACTTCCAACTGAGCCACCTCAATCATAAGGTTGTCCCTTCTTTCATCCTCCATACAATACATGCAGTCCTTATTTTTCTCCATGTCCTACATCCTTTCTCCCTGTGATTATGTACAGCTCTATCCTGCTCCAAAAATTTGCTGTCTACAATTAAAAGAGTTACACCCCTACACACTAAAATACGGCCCTTTCGGACCGTATCGGATAAGTGCATGATTCATTTTCCACTAATTTAGTTGACCGATTTATCATACTGTAAATAAACTACATGGGTCTGGAGATATTCGTTCAAACCATGTTTGCCGTCTGCACCGCCGATGCCGGATTTTCTCCAGCCTGCATGGAAGCCTTGCATTGCTTCAAAGTTCTCGCGGTTAATATAGGTTTCCCCGTATTTGAGACGTTTGATGACTTTCATCGCGACGTTCAGATTCCGGGTATACAGGGAAGAGGTCAGTCCAAACTCACTGTCATTGGCGAGCGCAATCGCTTCATCCAGGTTAGCAAAAGAAATGATCGGGATAACCGGTCCGAAGATTTCCTCTTGTACAATTTCCATATCATTGGTGGCACCGGTAATGACCGTCGGCTCAAAAAAGCTGCCTGCTCCCTCTACCTTTTTACCGCCGAAGGCGATTTTGGCGCCCTCTTGTACTGCACGGTTTACCTTCTGCTGCACGGATTCCTGCGCCGCCTTGTTAATCAGCGGGCCCATATGAATATCCTTGTCTTTCAGCGGATCGCCGTACTTCACCGCCTTCATCGCCTCAACCAGACGGGTGGTGAATTCGTCCTTGATCTTTTCATGCACATAGACCCGCTCCGCACAGTTGCAGACCTGCCCTGTATTGATCACCCGGGAATCCACGATTGCCTTGATAGCCAAATCCAGATCCGCATCATCCATAACAATGGCAGGCGCCTTGCCGCCAAGCTCCAGACTGACCTTGATGATATTTTCAGCAGCCGCCTTCATCACTTGTTGTCCTGCCGGCACACTGCCTGTTAGACTGACCATACCGACTTTAGGGTTACTGGCCAATTCATTGCCGACCTCTCCGCCTTTACCGGTAACCAGGTTGAACACGCCCTTAGGAAGGCCAGCTTTATCAACAATTTTGCTAAAAGCCACCGCGTTGTTTGGAGATTCGGCACTAGGCTTGACTACAATCGTATTTCCGGTGATCAGGGCCGGTGCCATTTTTCTGGCGATCAGAAAGAACGGGAAGTTCCATGGCAGAATGCCTGTGGTGACCCCAATCGCCCGTTTAAACACAAAAATATTCTCATTATCACGATCACTCTGAACGATTTCCCCTTCATAACGTCGTGCCCATTCTGCCATATAATCCATATAGTCTGCTGTAAAGTTAACCTCTACCGTGGACAATTCCAAGGTCTTACCTACTTCTTCGGAGATCAGTCTGGCAAGGATATCAACCTCTGCCCGAATCCCATCGGCAATGGCATGAAGGTACTTTCCTCTTTCAACCGCAGGTGTTTCCTCCCAGGCTGACTGGGCTTCTTCCGCTGCGTTAATGGCACGCACCACATCATTCCTTGTAGCTTTGGGAACCTGTGAAATGACTTCATCTGTTGATGGATTGGTTACATTCATCCACTCGTTGCCTTCTGATTCCGTAAACTGGCCGTTGATATACATCAAATGCTTTTCCACTGTCTCTCCCCCTCAAGGTAGATTATTCCATTCGATCCTTCCTTAGTGTAAACGTTATCATTATTTTTTGTCAACAACATTCACATTTTTTATTTGTTTTTGTGTTGTTTTTCATTGACTTTTTGAGTTAAGCTATTCTTATCAAGGTTGCATTGGGAGGGATCGAAATGAAAGTCAGTATTTTTTCGACTTGTTTAGTAGACCTAATGACCCCGAATGTCGGAATTGCTATGGTCCAAGTTCTCGAAAGGCTCGGCTGTGAACTCGACTTTCCGGCTTCGCAGGTGTGCTGCGGTCAACCTACTTATAACAGCGGTTATCTTGAAGATTCCAAGCTTGCGATGAAAAACATGATGCTTGCCTTTGAACGCTCCGATTATGTCGTGGGTCCGTCCGGCTCCTGTATCGCTATGTTTCATGAATATCCGAAAATTTTCAAAGGAGATCCACATTGGGAATTGAAAGCGATTGCATTAAAAGAGAAATCATATGAGTTCACACAATTCATCGTAAGGGTGCTTGGCATTCCCGATGTTGGCGCAAGGCTTGAAGGCACCGCCACCTACCACCGTTCCTGCCACATGACAAGACTGCTGGGAGAAAAGGAAACCCCCTTCCAATTGCTTGAACAGGTACAGGGACTCCAACTGGAGCCGCTCAAAAACAGTGATAATTGCTGCGGCTTTGGTGGAACCTTTTCCGTGAAAATGCCTGAAATCTCCGAGCAAATGGTCGATGAAAAATGCGGTTGTGTCGTTGAAACCGGAGCGGACATCCTGATCAGCGCAGATATGGGATGCCTGCTTAACATCGGCGGCCGCTTGTCCCGCAAGGGCGAACCTGTGAAAATAATGCATATTGCAGAAGTGCTAAACCATCACAATGCTGCTGTTGCCAAGGAGGGAGCCAGACATGAGCCTGCAAACGGATAAACGGGATTTCAGCGAACGGACTACAGATGGCCTCGGTAATCCCTTCATGAGAAGCGCCGTAAGCTCAGCCCAGGACAGCCTGAAGACCAGGCGCCTTTCCGCCGCGGCCTCTCTTGGGGATTGGGAGCAGTGGCGTACCATCGGCCAGCAAATCCGCCAGCATACGCTGAAACATCTGGATTATTACTTAGAGCAGCTGGCAGATAACATTGAGAAAAAGGGCGGGCACATCTATTTTGCAAAAACCAAAGAGGAAGCAAGCAGCTATATCCGGGACATCATCGTACAAAAAAAGGCTAAAAAAATCGTCAAATCCAAATCAATGGTCACCGAGGAAATTGAGCTGAATCATGTCCTGATGGAAGCAGGCTGCGAGCTGATCGAGACCGATCTTGGGGAATATATCCTTCAAATGGATGATTGGGACCCGCCTTCACATATTGTAGCCCCTGCGCTGCATAAAGACCGGACGCAAATCCATAAAGTGTTCACTGAGAAGCTTGGATATGCAGGCGATGAAAGTCCCGAGAACCTCGCCCGTTTTGCCCGGACGGTGCTGCGGCAAAAGTTTCTGGAAGCGGATGTCGGGATTACGGGCTGCAACTTTGCCATCGCTAACCTTGGAGCCATTAATCTGGTGACCAATGAAGGCAACGGTGATCTTACAGCCGCCATACCGAAAACGCATATCGCTGTGATGGGGATGGAACGAATCGTCCCGACGCTTGAGGAGATGGAGGTTTTGGATAATCTGCTCTGCCGAAGTGCTGTGGGGCAAAAATTGACCAGTTATATTACCGTAATGGGCCCCTCGGCAGCCGGGGAGACGGATGGTCCGGAAGAGTTCCATTTAGTCGTAGTGGACAACGGCCGTTCCGAGATTCTGGGCAGCGAATTCAACGAAGCCCTGCAGTGCATCCGCTGCGGTGCCTGTCTTAACGTCTGCCCGATCTACCGCCATATTGGCGGGCATGCTTACGGGTCCATTTATCCGGGTCCGATTGGAGCTGTAATCACCCCACTTCTGGGCGGATACGATGACTACAAAGAGCTTCCTTTTGCCTCCAGCCTGTGTGCAGCCTGTACGGATGTCTGTCCGGTTAAAATTCCGCTTCACGAGCAGCTTATCTTGCACCGGCAGAAAATCGTGGAACAAAACAGAACCGGTGTAGGGGATAGACTCCAGATGAAGGCGGCCAGCCGTCTCCTGTCTTCCCAAGCTTTGTTCGGCAAAGCACTGCGGTTTGCGAACCCGGCCAGCCAGCTGATCAGCAGACATGGACGAATTGTTAGAGGACCGGGCCTAGTCCGCGGCTGGATCAACGCTCGTGATCTTAGCCAGCCGGTCAAGCAGCAAGACAGCTTCCGGGCGTGGTTTGACAAACGTAAAGGAGGGGCAGGCCAATGACGGTATCGGGCAAGGAGTCTTTTCTAAACACAATCGCCTCCAAGCTGGGGCGAGAACGTGTATATGATGTTCAGCGACCCGACCTGAAAGAGTGGATCCCAGATAGCTATGGCGATTTAACAACCGACGAGCTGATAGAGATTCTTAAAGAGCAGTGCTTTTTTATCCAGACTCAGTTGATTGAGTCGAATCCCGAGATTGTGCAGAGAACATTGGATGATCTGATCCAAGCGAATGGCGGAGGCGCTGTAATCACTTCCGGAGATACCCGGTTTACCGATTATGTGATAAACTTCCCGGATTCGTACGTCTGGGAGGAAGCTGCAGGAAGAGAGCAGAATATTCTCCGCTCCGAATCGGCCAATACCGCGATTGTCTTCGCCGACTACGCACTAGCCGAGTCAGGAACAATTGTCGTAGAAAGCCGCCCGGATCAAGGCCGCTCGCTCCACTTTCTGCCTGCCCATTATATTGCGATTATTGAAAAAAAGAGGCTTGTGCTTCGCTCCACTCAGGCCGCAGCCGATCTAAACCGGCGAATTCAAGCAGGTGAACCCTTGGGCTCCTCCATCAACTTCATCTCCGGTCCTTCGAATTCGGCCGATATTGAAATGCAGCTCGTGGTCGGGGTTCATGGGCCCTTGAGAGCAACTTATGTACTAATTTAGTTTCTATGATTAACACAAAAAGAGGCCGTTCCATGCAGAGCGGCCAACGTATTACTTCCATATGATTCTCTATGTAACTGGTTGAAGTTTATTCGCCAAACCGGATATTTTTTACCGTTCTATTAATCAATGAAAAATTATGAAAAATCCGTTCCCCGCCTTGGCCTATCGGTGCCTGCGCTACAAGACCAACCTTAAGGGTCTGATCCACCGGTAAAGTGAAGAACCGCATCATGTCGAACTTGATCCCATCCAGCGAATAGTGGAAAGAGAATGCATTATCTACTCTAGCAACCTGCAGCCATACAATATTTCCGTTAATATTGCAGCCGTTGGCGTCGTCTGAAGTATGATTGGTTACAACGCTAACTACAGCATGGGTATCAAAGTCTGTCTTTTCAAAGCAGGCTTTGGCCCATACTTGAAAATCCTGCATCACCATAATCGTCGCCGAATCATAAGTATCCTTGAAATCATGCGAAACCTGAACCCGCATCACAAAATCTCCGGTTACCTCTTTGTAGTAAAAGGGGGCATTTAAGAGGCTTTCCGGGGTAATTCCAGTTTCCGAAATGGCACCATTATTACAGAAGAAATCCGTTTCAGCCGGTGCTTCAATAATCAGTTTGTCGTCTACATAGCTCGCCTTGCTTTGGTTGATCCACTCAAAATCATCAAAGATTGATTGTTCCATTCGAAATTCTCCTTTGATTGTTTTTCATACCATTGTAAGCAGTATCTTTTGGGGGGACGCTGGTACTCTAAGAAAGCATAAGTTATCCTATTTCAACGGTCAAGCACCCTTATTTGGGGACTTATTAATATAAACTATTGATTTTTTGGATATGAGCGCCTTCTGCGGCAAGACCGCCCTCCTTAACTCGTCTCTTCTCGCAGATCATGCTCCATGAAGAGGATATCGCGTTTCATTTCTTTCATGCCCTGTCTGGAGAGACGCCCTGTCTCGAACATGGATTGGATATGATCTCTCTCCAGCTGAATTCCGACCCGGGCCAGCTCCTGCATCGACATGTCGAACTCTTTTCGGGTGCCAGTGTCCGATTCGCTTCTTGTCAGGCGCAGCAGCATCCGTTCATATTGCAGAACTATCGAGTTGACTGTCTCCATATCCGGCGTTCCTTCTGTAAGCAGAGTCTTTAGCTGCTTAATAACATAAGTAATATTTTGAATTCTGAGGCTGTTCAATTCGGCGCGTCTTTCGCGGATGCTTAACCGGGCTTGCTGCAGCACCCCGACCACCTCGTCCCAATGCTTAACGGGGAACAGCTCTCTTTTATACTGGGGATTCCGTGTGTGCATAAACAGCAACCGGTTAATTCTGTTCAGATAACGGTACGCTGTATATGGATTCACTTCTTTTTTCTCCAGCGCAAGCAGCGTGTTCTCTCTTTCCCATTGCAGGACAGCCAGGCCCAAGGACTGCTGTACCTTATCCTTCTTCTCATCTTTCCTGAGCATTCGGATTCTGGAGGTATACGTATTGATGATCTGGGCAGTAGCCAGCCGGTTCTGGTCCGTGGTCAGGTCGTTTAATCCGCTAACAACATTCCTCAGAATCTCAATTTTCGCCTGAATCTCCTCCTCTTCCTGTTCTGTTTGCGTTTCTTTCCCCAATAAAAGCGGCAGCAGATAGTTGGAGGCCAGCAGGGTCCACAATATAACTCCAGCCGCCAGGAAAATGATCAGATCTCTGGCCGGAAATGCTGTGCCATCATCAAGAAAAAACGGCAGCGACAACGTACTCGCCAGTGTGATCGTTCCCCGGACTCCTGACAGACTAAGGATAAGCGCCTTCTTGAACCTCAGCTGCCATGGGCCGCGCGGTTCGGTCCCTTCGGGAATATCCATCAGAAGCGCCCAGACAAGGCGCAACCCGAGTACAGCCGCAGTCAATAGCAGCGTGTACATAATCACTTTAAAATTCCCTATTTCCGGGCTGTTCCAAATCGTCTGAATAATCTCCGGCAGCTGGGTGCCAAGCAGCAGGAAGACCAGCCCGTTCAGTACAAAAATAATGACCGACCAGGTGCTTTTGGAGACTATGCTCAGCTTGGCTACTTCGGGATTCATTTTCTTGTAACCGAAAGAATGGGCAATTCCTGCGGCGACGACAGCAAGGATGCCGTTGACCCCCAGTTCCTCGGCCGCCATAAAGATCAAAAAGGGAGTCAGGATCTCAATCAGCATGTGAAGCGTGACATTCTCCATTCCCAGTCTCCGCAGCCATTTCACCACTCCATATTTCACTAGTGTGAGCAGAAGACCCAGCACCACACCGCCTAGTGAAATGGAAATGAAGCTAAGCCCGGCGGATTTGAAGGAGAACACACCAGTGACCATAGCGGCCACGGCAAACTGAAAGGAAACCAGACCCGATGCGTCATTTATTAAAGATTCTCCCTCAAGGATTTGCATCGTCCGGTGGGGGATTTTGACTTTCTGCTCCAGTGCGCCCACGGCCACGGCATCGGTAGGCGCTAATGCAGCCGCCAGCGCAAAGGACGCCGCCAGCGGGATGACCGGAAGCAGCCAATTAAGGAAATATCCCATGACCCCTACCGTTACAAAGACCAGACCCAGCGCCAGCAAAAGAATGGGCTTCTTCAGCTTCCAAAGGGCTTCTTTATCGGCATGTCTGCCGTCATTGAACAGCAACGGGGCAATGAACAGCAACAAGAACAGCTCCGGATTTAGTTTCAGTTCATAGTGCACGGGCAGCCAAGTAATCACCATCCCCAGCACGATTTGAATAATAGGCACGGAGACCGAAGGGATAAATCGGTTCACTAAATTGGATAAAGAGACTGCCGCCAGCATCAGCAAAATATATTCAAACAATTCCAAAAGATCTTACCTCCATATGCGAGAATTCATTTTAATGTAAGATAAATGTTTAAACTGAATGTAAATCATCTTGGCACTTATATAAGTTGAACTTTAGACTTACCAAACCGGCATAGAACGCAACTGCGGTGAATGTTTGGACTTCCGGCCGCTGTTGTCTCCCGATTTCTTGATTTATACCGCTATTTGCGGTTGAAATCCGGAGACAAAGGCGGTCGCTATCGCTCCTACAGTTCCAAAATCCCCCTCCCTCTGTATTAATGGTTTTTCTTACAAATGCTCGCTCATTCGCAGGATATCTCCCTGTTATTTAGATGAGAAAGATAGAAGGACTGGCGGGGAGCTTTCCCCCTGCCTAATTAGAGGCATGCAGGAATAAGAGATAAGCAATATCCCGAAGTTCATTTTATACAGGAGCATCACTCCACTCATTTCCTGGGGATTTACCCTCCCATGACTCGACGGGTCTACGCCCTTTCATTCCTTCGTTATATCTATCCAGGGAGTGGAGACCGGTTGTGCTACAGCTTACGGGTCAGAGCCCTTTGGGAATTTTATCCCGGCTTCAATACGCTCCATTGTGGTAGCGATCCTGCAAATGAGCCAATCCTTGCAATGTCTCTCTACGCAGCCCGCAGGGTAGAGACAGCGACGGTTGGGTCAAACGTACTTTCTTGACGGACCAGACCTACAATAATGCGACATAGCTTTCCAATTAGCTTAAAGATCGAGGCCATCGGCTTCATGTTCTTTTCTTTTACATTATACTCATGCCATATTTTAAAGGCGGGATTTTGGGAGACCAGTGACACTACACCCAGGTAAAGGTGTTTGCGTAATTGCGGCCTTCCTCGTTTCGTGATTTTGACTTGTCCCTGGTATTTCCCTGAGCTCTTCTCCGCCAAGTTCAATCCTGCTTGAGAAAGGATCTGGTTGCCATGCGCATAGGTCCGCAGGTCCCCTGTCCCTGCCAATAGAGCCGCAATACAGATCGTCCCGAGTCCTTGAATCGAACGCAGGCGCTCCGTCAATTCAGGGATCTCCGCCAGCAGTCGGGTGAGTTCTTGGTGCATCGCCTCCACTCGCTGCGCCAGATGAAGGTAATCGGCGATTAGATTCAAGAGATGACGGCGCTCTTCATCCTGACATATTGTACGTCCTACTGAGCGACGGGCAGCGGCCAGCAGTTCTGCAGCCTTCTGTAACCCCTGGGAACCGCCCACTCGCTTCATGTATGGTTTCCACCCTGCCATAATCTTCTCGACGTCCAGGTGCTTAATGTCCCCGGGTAGGGGAAAGGCTTGCAGGGTGGCTAGCGAACGGGGCACAGTCCAATCTTTAAATACGGTTCTATACTCCGGAAAGCTTACATCCATCCAGCGTGTAATGCGGTTTTTGAGGGCGACCAAATCTTTCATGTAGGTTTCCCGGTAATTCATGGACACGCGTAATCGCTGGAAGATGGCCGGTGTACGAGGCAAATCGGTATAATAGCCCCAAGAAACCACATCGGCAATGACTAGGGCATCTTTCACATCACTTTTGGAGGGAGAATTATCCCGATTTTCTTTATTGCGTTTGGTTGTTGCCGGATTGACTAATACCACGTCAATGGATTCTGCAACAAGCCAATCTGCCAGATGAAACCAGTAGTGTCCTGTGGGCTCCATTCCTACGACAACACCTGTTAATCGTTGTGTGGTTTGAAGCTGCTGAGGCCAGCGCTGGAATCGAATAAAGCCTTCTTGAGAATCAGAAAACTTTAGAGGTTTCCCAATTTCGATTCCACGATAATTGACGGCCCGGGCTACATGAATATCTTTTGCAATATCTACGCCAATGACCAGGTGTTTGGGTGTAATTCTCTCGATCTGTTGATTTTGTTTATTTCTTTGTTTACACTTCATAGTGAGCGTCCTCCTAAGATGAATTTTGTTAGTCACTGCCCGTGACATGATTCCATCTTACAGAGGCGCTCATTCTTTTGGCAAACGTCATTTCTTAGCACCAACAGGAATGCTCCGCTGCTTTAGCCTCTAGGTAGTTCTTTAGTTCAACTTGTATAGGTATTTTTATCGGGAATCGCCAGCTACTTCATTAATACAGCCTGCTCCATTTATTCAACTCTTTAAGATTTCAGATTCTTGCTGCTGAACAGCGTCTAAAGTGAAATCTGAGGAATAGGTATCTATATACGGGAAACTGGAGACCAGCAAAATCCGTTATAGCAAAGGGGGATTTGTCATGCATCCGGCTGCAACCTACGCCGCAACCGTCTCTCCCCATACCTGTACCACATTTCGCGCTCTTGTTGAAGCAATAATCCCGAATACTGCGACTGGCTATGCATGCGGGGACGTGCAGACTGCAGGTGCTGTTAATTTATGTGTTCACGAGTATATGATCTGGGAGCTGGACCACTCTCTTTCGCTTGTGCAAGGTTTTTATTTGACAGTTGTACCGCTATCTTCTCCTGTCGCCGGGTTGCTCAATTGCGGTGCCGTTCAATTCGTCGCCTCCGGACAGATGCAGGATGTTATTGATTATTCCGTTTGGGCGGCAAGTCCGTTCGCCTCCCTTCGCCCTGCAGACCGGATTCGGGTGCTTGCCATGCTGGAGCATGCGGACCTCGATCTTGGAACTGTACCGCCCCCCTTCCGGAATGATGCAGGTCTTATACGGTATATCATAGATTTCCTCAACAGACAGACCATGTTTGGGAACTACTCGGAATGGCCGGCATATGGAAAGACCCGGCTCAGTGTTCCGACGAAGCGGAGACTGGAAGGGTTTCCGGTGGGATGGATACAAGCGGAATACCCGGGAATTGTCCCTGGTTATCGAGCCCTGCTTGGTAATGTGTTGACCATTGAGCGACAAGGAGGGGGATCATCCATTGTGTGCAGCTGAGACCATGTTCGATGCTGATGTAATTGTTATCGGGTCCGGCGGCGGAGGTGCCGTTGCGGCTAAAGAGCTTGGAGAAGCCGGGCTGAAAGTACTGGTACTGGAAGCAGGGGCCTGGTACGGAAACAAGCAATGGGTGAATCCGAACAGTGAACACGGCGGAGAATGGAGCGCTGATTACAAGGATTTGGATATCGGGATTTACAAGAAGGTCTTCAATGCGTATGAGAACAATATGAATGATGTAGTATCCGGTGTATTCCGCTTTGGGCCTGCTGACCGGCGCCGTACCCCATGGCACCGTATTATGCGGCAGAAGGGCGATATTTGGCAGGCTTCCGGAGTCGGCGGAACGACGCAGCATTACTGGGCACAATCGCCGCGGGCATTTCCCCTGGCCGTTGACCAGGTGTGGCCACTCAGCTACCGGGAGCTGATTCCTTATTACGAGAAAGCCGAAGCCACGCTGCCCGTTCAATTTTCGCCTACGACACCTAAAGAAGAGCTTTTTTATTATGGTGCAAAGAAAGCCGGATGGCAGCTGAACCCTACGCTGAACGTAACCACTCCGGGATACCGGCCGAATCCCAATGCCATTTTGCCGCCCAACGAGCATCTGATGGATACCGGGTATTCACTTGATCAATTATCCAATATGGAAGGATGTACACTGAGAGGGAATTGCGTCAATGGATGCGCGTCGGGCCCTTCTGTTGACAAAATAGCCAAACGAAGTACGCTGGTCAGTTATGTCCCGCTCGCTCTGAAAACCGGCAATGTTGCGATCCGGCCCAATTCCTTCGTCATCAAAATTCTTACTTCGCACGACCCCAAGGAAGGAATCCGCGCGAGCGGTGTTCAGTTCCGGGATACGTGGACGGGAGAAATCGGCGAACTGACAGCCAGAATAGTCATTATGGCAGCCGGCTGCATCGAATCACCCCGTCTGTGGCTGAATTCGGATCTCCCCCGTAACGAATGGGTGGGAAGAGGCTTGACCAATCATTGCTTTGATTGGGTTGGCGGCGTGTTTGATGAGAAGGATCTTATGAGCATTATGGGTCTTCCGGCAGTCTATCCGTATGTGGGTCATACTTCGGGAGCCAGGGTAGACATTCCGGGAACTGGGGTCTTCCAGATTTCTTGCCTAAGCCCCGGATTAATGTCCTTTTTGACTTATGGCTTCAGTGAAGCAGGATATGACGCACTGAACCCGCCGGAGCCTGGAGCACCATGGAATATTCGCGGCAGGGTCGTCGGTCCGCAACTGAAGGAATTGATGATGAACTATAGCCGGACTATGACCATGCTGCTGCTGACGGATGATGAAACGCTCTACCGCAACAGGGTTGAGGTTGACCCTCTGCTGAAAGACGAACATGGCCCGATCCCGATCATTTATTACACCCCCAGTGTGAAGACACTCAAGAGGCGTGATCAACTGGCAAGATACGCTTCAGAAACATTGCGGCAAGCCGGTGCCAGGCAGATTATCCGTTCGGATACCGCTTTCGGATTTATGCTCCATCTGGAAAGTACGATGCGGATGGGCTATGTCACCGATACGAACTGTGAAGCGCTGCAAGTGAAACGCTTATTCATTGCAGATAACAGTGTGCACTTCAACGGAATCGGCGGGCCTAATCCGACACTTACGACCCAGGCGCTGGCCACACGGACAGCGGAGAAGATCGTAACAAAGTATTTTAGCTAATCCCCCATTGCGGTGGAATAATACAGCAATGCTCCCGATAAGGCAATAATCAACAAGAAGGCCATAGCCTTTCCAAGAACCTTCATTCTCCTTCACCCCTTTCCGCAACCATCCTGTTGTTCTGGATGAAGTATGTACAGCGGCAGGGAAAATATACCCAAGTAGAACCGGCTATCTCTCAAGGTCTGAACTAACCTTGCGGATAGCCTTTTTCTTATGTGATTGGATAATCCGGTAATAGATGGAGAATGTTATCTGAAAAGGGGGCAGGCAGATGAAACTAAAAAAAAAGGCAACGAATCCTTTTTCACAAAAACTGAAGACGCTTGAGCCTGAAATTGACTTGAACATCTCTGAGCGGCTGGACGACAATGAAACGGCCATTACTCAAGTATTTGCGAATTGCTCCGACCTTGTCGTGCGGAGGCTCCTTATGTTCGGATCCATGCCCGCCATGGTGGTTTATCTTGATGTTCTAATCGACAAGCAGCTTTGGGATGACGGCTTCCTGGAGCCTTTGATGCAACAGGAGACACCTCCGGTCGACAGTTCCTCTCAGCTCAAGGAGCAGCTTGAATTTAGATTTTCTTCCATTGTGCAGCCCGCGGTTGTCTTGACAATGAAAGAAACCGCTGGACGTATTGTCAGCGGGGAGACCGTCCTGTTCGTTGAATCCTCCCCTCAGGCATTTGCCTTTGCACTCAAAGATAAACTGAACCGGCCGCTGGATGAACCCTCAACGGAAGCGGTTATCCGCGGACCACGGTACGGGTTCATCGAGAAAATGGATATTAATCTTGCTCTTATTCGTCATCGGCTCCGCACCCCCCGGCTGAAGACGGAAAAGCTTAGTGCCGGTAGTCTCTCCCGTACCGATATTACCATTGTCTACATCGAGGGTATTGCCAAGAAGAGTGTGGTTGAGGAAGTGAAAAGACGGATAGCGGGAATTGACATGGACAGCGTGCTCGAATCCGGCTATATCGAGGAATTGATCTGCGACCATCCTTATTCGCCCTTCCCTGTCATCCAGGCGACCCAGCGTCCTGATATGGCTTCAGGTTCTTTGATTGAAGGCAAGGTTGCCGTTCTCACCGACGGCTCGCCAATGGTCCTTATCCTACCCGTTACCTTCTGGTTCGGGTTTCAGTCCGCAGAGGACTATTATATGAAATTCATGTTTGCCACGATGCTGCGCTGGCTGAGATATTTGTTCGCCTTTTTTGCCATGGCACTACCTTCCATATTTATTGCAGTTACTACGTTCCACCAAGAGATGATTCCGACAAGTTTAACTTTAAGTCTTGCTGCAGCCCGTGAGGTTGTTCCTTTCCCGGCAATCGTGGAGGCGCTGATCATGGAAATCACGTTCGAGGCCTTGCGCGAGGCTGGAATTCGCCTTCCCCGTCCTGTAGGCCAGACGATCAGCATTGTAGGTGCGCTTGTTATAGGACAGGCTGCAGTTCAGGCAGGCATCATTTCGGCCACGATCATTATTGTCGTTTCCATAACAGGAATCTCTTCTTTTCTGATACCTAATCCGGGGATGAGCCAGGCAATCAGCATGATCCGCTTTCCACTCATGCTGCTCGCTGCAGCATTCGGCCTTTATGGACTGGGTATCGGCTTACTCGCTGTGCTGGTGCACCTGGTAAATTTGCGTTCCTTCGGCGTGCCTTATATGACTCCCCTTGCACCTGTAAATTTCAACGGACTGGGTGATACATTGTTGAGGGCCCCGTGGCAAATCATGAGGAAACGCCATAAACATACGAGGCGTTAATTGGAGTGGGATAGAACATGAACAGAGTGGCAATTGCATGTAGATGTGTGGTTCTCCTGATCATCCTCAGTATGACGACCGGCTGCTGGGACCGCAGAGAAATGGATGATCTCGCATTGATTATGGGCAGTGGGATCGACCTTACAGATAACGGACTGATTGAGGTAACTTATCAAATTGCGCTGCCCACGGGAATACCGAGTGCTGTGAAATCAGGAGGAAGCCAGAAAAAGGTAGTAGTCATCTCGGCTAAGGGTAATGATTTTCAGGAAGCCGTTGGCCGAATACAGGAGCAAATGTCCAGATACATTTATTTAGGGCACCGGGAGGTATTCTTAATTGGCGAGAACTGCGCACGGCATGGCCTCAACCAAATTCAGGATCTGTTTACACGATTCCCCGAGACCCGTTACAACAGCTACGTATTAACAACTTATGGAGCAACAGCCAAAGAAATTTTGAGCTCACCCTATCCAATGGAGCTTATTCCGGCACTCGCAATCAGCAAAATTCAAAGCAGCAGGCTCAGCTTCTCCGTGAAGTTCGATAAATTTCTGGAGGACTTATCCTCGCCAGGAACATCGCCGGTAACTGCAACAATCCGGGTCGTCCATAAAGGTACCGATAAAGAATCAATTGCAATCGACAGGGCTGCAGTCTACCTTGGCAATAAATTGAGCGGATTTATTCCCCCCGATGAACTTGAGCTGCTGCGCTGGTGGATAGGAGACCCCTATCGCCTGGGATTTACCATTCAAGCTGAGCCGGAAGACAAGGACTACAAAGGAACCATCAGTGTCAAGTCTTCGAAGAGCAGTGTAAAGGTTAAGACGTTGATAAAAAATGAGCACCCCGAGGCCAAAGTTTCCTTCCGCACTTTAGTCCGGGTGGTCTCTAACAATTCGAGGCTTGATTTGAACAGTGCCCGGGATAGAAAAATTGTAGAAAAACAATTCTCCAAGCAATTGCACACCAGGATTGAGCGCATGCTGACACATGTTCAAAAAGACATGAAGTCGGATATCTTGGGTATTAGTGAGGAAATCCATATCGAACATCCTTATTACTGGAAAAAAATACAGGACTCCTGGATTGACATCTTCCCCGGAATGCCAGTGACCATAGAGGTTGACATCCAAATTGAACAAATAGGAAAA
Source organism: Paenibacillus sp. IHBB 3054 (assembly GCF_051594305.1). Classification (NCBI taxonomy): domain Bacteria; kingdom Bacillati; phylum Bacillota; class Bacilli; order Caryophanales; family Paenibacillaceae; genus Paenibacillus; species Paenibacillus sp. IHBB 3054. The sequence goes on from NZ_JBOFBG010000003.1 coordinate 17,752, forward strand.
ACGCAAGGCCGTGCTTATTTGAAAAAATAGCAAATCCAAAATATGAAGAGGATGCTCACAATGAATCTGAAAATCTCAGGCATGCAGGTATTCTGGCTCATCTTCAGTATGAACCTCGGCATGACACTGGTCATGACGATTACACCAAGCCTGCAGGCTGCCAAGCAGGATGCATGGATTTCGATTGTCTTGGCAGGCTGCATCGCATTGCTGGTTGCCGTACTGGTAACACAAGTCGCCCGGCTGTTCCCTGGTAAAAGTCTGATTGAATACAGTGAATTGCTTCTCGGAACATGGATAGGCAAACTGGTAATTATGATCTATCTTGTTCAGTGGTATACGATTCTCCCGATTGTACTTCGCCAGTTTACCGACCTCGTTAATATAATGCTGCTTCCGGAAACGCCTAAAGAATCAATTATTCTGCTGATGGTCCTGTTAATTACTTATGCGACCTATGCGGGAGGGATCGAAGGGATTGCCCGCTGCAGCGAATTCCTGGGACCGATCATTATGATCATGGTCCTGCTTGTCCTGCTCGCCAACGGTAACAATATTCACTGGAAACACATCCTTCCTGTCTATGCGGATAGCGGAGTAAAGGAGATTATGCGCGGATCACTGGCCCCTGCTTCTTATCTTGGCCATTCTGTCGAGTACCTTATGTTTGCTTCATTTCTGCGGCAGCCCCGTAAGGAGGGGCGTTATGCGGTCTGGGCGGTATTGGTTGCAAACTTCATGGTACTAATCACCACCATAATGACCATTGTCATCCTTGGTGTCAATCTTAGCCCTAACATGTGGTATCCGTTTTTCGCGATGACTCAAAAAATATCGTTGTTTGGTTTCGTAGATAACTTCGACGCGGTTCCTGTCGTGATCTGGATTTCAAGTGTATTCATTAAGCTGGCCGTCTATCTCTTCTTAGTAAGCTATGGAACCGCCCAATTTCTGAAGGTACGCAACTGGAAGCTGATGATTTGGTTCATTGCTCCGGTAATGTTCGCCTTTGCGCTGATTCCGCAAAATGTAACGGAGGCCACAACGAATTATATGCAGCGCTACTGGGTGCCTGTTGCGTTGCCTGTGAACATGCTGGGCCTCCCAATGCTTTTATTACTTGTTGGATTATGGCGGAAGGTGAAGGGCACTCCCTCTCTGGAGGGTAATTAATTCTGCCTTCAGATATTTTGATCGACGAAGTGTTGAAACAAAAAACATACGAAAGATTTCTTTCGCATGCTTGCACCCGATCTTACATTTCCATAATCCCCCGCTCCAGCGCAACGGCAACCGCCTGCGAACGTGAATCCACTCCAAGCTTATTGTAAATGGTCGTTAAATGCGCTTTTACGGTACGCTCGGAGATTCCCATATCAAAGGCTATTACTTTGCTTTTGAACCCCTTGGCGACAGATTGCAGGATGAATATTTCTTTGTCAGTCAAGCGATTGGCTTCATTTTTCAGAGGGATTGGATCTTTCTGCTGCGACTTGACTGCAATCACCCGTTCCATAATATCTGCGGAGAGCAAGGTTTCTCCACGTACTGCCGACTCAATGTTTCTGAACAGATTCTCACGGCTGGTATCTTTCAACAAATACCCTTTCGCCCCCATGGCCAGGCCGCCGATCATTAAATCGTCCTCGTTATAGGTTGTGAGAATTATTACCGGAATCGTGCATCCTTGGTTCCTTAACTCCTTCATCGTATCCAGGCCGCCCATGACTGGCATATTCAAGTCCATTAGAATGACGTCTGGCTGCAGCTCCTTAATCAATTGCAGAGCCTCTGATCCGTTCCCGGCTTCACCAACCATTTGAAACTGCTCACTTGTCTCCAGAATCAGCTTTAATCCTTCCCGGACAACAAAGTGATCGTCTACAATCAGAATTTTGTATACATTCATGTAAGTTCTCCTTCAATGAAAGGTGTCTCCAGCTTAATGCGGGTTCCTTCTGAGTTACTGTCCACGTTAATCTCTCCTCCAATTAGTCTTACCCGCTCTTTAATTCCCAGCAACCCATAGTGTCCGACATCCTTGCCAATATCGTCCGTTTTAAATCCAATACCATTATCCCTAATCTCAATAATCAGCCTGTCGTTTTGCGTGGAAACCACAACCCATACTTTATCAGCCTTTGCATGGCGGGCAATATTGGTCAGACATTCTTTAATGATATGCAGGCTGTGTTCCATCAGCAATCTGGACAACTGCTTGTTCAAATGATATTCCGTGGATACAAGGATCCCGGTGGCATCATTAAAATGTTCAATTTCATCGCCAATGGCCTCCTTGAAATCAACCTCGGGTGCTGATTTCAAGCGCAGATTGTCAATCGCTCTCCGGGCTTCAGCCAATGTCCGGCGGGCATGCTGCATCGACTGCCTGATAATTTCCTGCGCCCGCTCCGCATGATTCTGTGACATATGAGCATCTGCGGCTTCGAGCTGCATAATGAGTCCGGCAACCCCTTGTGCCAGTGTATCATGCAAATCCCGGGCCATACGCTGGCGTTCATTCGCAAGGGTTAACTCCTCCACCTTCTCATGGGCTTCTCTCAGATCCTCCAGAAAGCTCTGAATTCTGAGCCGCTCTTGGACCTGCTTGAAGAACAATATTGCATAAGCCAGCACAATAATCAGCATCAGGACAAATACAGGTAGAAATAAGATAAGTTCACCGGTATCTCCAACAGTCAAAGCGGAATCAAAAAAAACGATAATACTGATAAGTGAAATGTACACTGCTCTCTTCACCCGGAAGGAAAAACTGAGGCTCTGGGCTATCAGTATAGGCAGCAGTCCGATTAAAACCGCCTGATAACCATCTCGCATTAAAATCGCACACAAATAAATTAGAGCCGCTTGAACTGAGAAATACAGCCAAAATTTATTGTGTGTGACTCTGTAGGAATTCCAGTGCAATAATACATGAACTGTAAACAAACCTGTAAATACAGCTCCCTCTAAAATTAAAGGCTCCTTTATAAATTGCAATATTATCGTTCCCGCATAAACGATGGATACCCAAATCAAAGTCGGCAGCCTAGAAGCGAATAATTCACTAATATTCTGCAGTCCGTTTTTTTTATTGTTCAATGGTCCTCCCCCTGATCGTTCTCTCCTGATCCTTAAGTTTTATTTTAACCACTAGTTGTCAGAATTCCCCCACTTCTAAAGTGGTGGGAGGAATGTCAACGGTCTTCTTTCATTGAATAATCCAACCTAAAACGCCAGAATAGAAGTATTCAGTCGTATCAAATAAAAGGTTGTGTTATCAATGGAGTTAGACTCAAATAACCATTCAGTATTTTCACTTCATTATCATCTTATTCTAGTCGTAAAGTATCGCCGAAAAGTAATAGGTGATGAAATATCGGATAGACTGAAAGAGATATTCGAGTCTATTCAGTCCAATTACAATATCACGCTGCAAGAATGGAATCATGACAAGGATCATGTTCACGTTCTTATGAAGGCTCATCCCAATAGCGAAATTCCCAAATTCCTCAACGCTTATAAAAGTGCTTCCTCTCGACTGATCAAGAAAGAATACCCTATTATTCGTAAACAACTGTGGAAGGAATATTTCTGGTCGAGAAGCTATTGCCTTATAACGACTGGTGGAGCGCCTATGGGTGTCATCCGAAAGTATATTGAAACTCAAGGTCAGAAATGAGGTGAAACGGTGTTAATGGCTTATAAATATCGAATCTATCCAAATCATGAACAACAACAGTATTTGGCTAGAGTGTTTGGTTGTGTTCGCTTCGTCTACAACAAAATGCTTGCGGATAAAATCGAATATTATAAACAAACAGAAAAGATGCTTGTGAACACTCCTGCTCAATATAAGAAAGAATTCGTGTGGCTAAAAGAAGTGGATAGCCTGGCACTAGCGAACGCTGGGCTACACTTGGATAAAGCCTATAAAAATTTCTTTCGGGAAAAGAACAGGGGATTTCCTAAGTTCAAAAGTAAAAAAACGAATAGGCATAGCTTCACAACGAACAATCAGAATGGAACGATCTCTATCCATGATGGACATATCAAGATTCCTAAACTAAAGACTAAGATAAGAATCAAGTTGCACCGTCCATTCACTGGACTCATCAAAGCCTGCACCATCTCCAAGACGCCATCGGGTACATACTTTGCTTCCGTTTTGGTTGAAACAGAACGAACGGCTTTGCCGAAAGCTGAAAAGAAGATAGGCGTGGATCTAGGACTGAAAGACTTTGCGATTACTTCGGGTGGTGAGGTGTTCGCCAATCCTAGACATCTTCGTAAATCTGAAAAACGATTAGCCAAGGTGCAAAAAGAGTTGTCGAGAAAGAAGAAAGGGAGCAATAACCGATATAAAGCAAGGCTCCAGGTTGCGAAACTTCATGAAAAAATATCGAATCAGCGTAAAGATTTCTTGCACAAAACGTCAACCCAAATGATACGCGATAACCAAGTAATCGTTATGGAAGACTTGCGTGTAAAGAACATGCTTCAGAATCACAAATTAGCAAAAGCCATATCAGAAGTATCTTGGAGCATGTTTCGTTCGATGCTCGAATATAAGGCTAACTGGTACGGCAGACAATTGATTATAGCACCAAAAAACTTTGCAAGTAGTCAATTATGTTCCTGCTGTGGCTACAAAAACGCAGAAGTGAAAAACCTTGCTGTACGTGAATGGACTTGTCCAGAATGTAGTGCACAACACGACAGAGATGTAAACGCAGCTAAAAACCTACTAAAATTAGCAATATAATATTGCAACGATTGGGCTAGGAACTAGCCTATAAGCTTGGGTAAACTTGGAGCAGTAGCTCTATTGACCAAGAAGCACCCACCTCTTAGGTGGTGTGTAGTTCACTACATGTAAAAGCATCCCTAACTTTATAATTTTCCACTTCTTTTAATTCTATAATGTTGTAAGACTTTCCACACCGTCCAAAAGGGCAAATGATATCTGCCCTTTTGGGCAGTGTGGCTGAACTCCTCATAACACACAAAGAGACATTGCATGGAAATCTCCATCAATGCCTCTTAACCTTTTTGCTTACGAATATTCATTGAACGTGCCTATGGGTTAATACGCCGTCCAGCCTCCATCCGCTGCAATCACGGTTCCGTTGACAAACTTGGAATCTTCGGAGGCAAGGAAAAGAGCAACGGTCGCAATTTCTATAGGCTCAACCGCTTCACTGCGCTGAGTTCCGGCACCTTCCCGGAAAACCTGCATACCGTCCATATCGATTTGTCCCAGAGTATTAGCTATATTGGTGCGGACACCGCCGGGTGCAATGGCATTGCAGCGGATGCCGGATTTAGCATACATGTAGCCAACATTCTTGGTCAGACCTACCAGACCATGCTTGGCAGACGTATAGGCGACGCCACCCTTGCCCACGGAAATGCCAGCTGTTGAGGCGATATTGATGATCACACCTGCGCCTTTCTTGAGCATCAGCGGCACCGCTTTGCGGATCGTTCGCATCGGGCCGGTCAAATTGACCGCAAGAACCCGTTCCCACAGGTCATCCTCCAACGTTTCGATCAGCCGGAAGCCGTCCATAATCCCTGCATTATTCACGAGAATATCCACGCTGCCGAAGGTGATAACCGCTTTCTCCAGCATCGCTTGCACTTCCTCTTCCTTCGTCACATTAGCAACGATGCCCACGGCTGTCCCTCCGGCCAGATTGATCCCGTACACAACCTCAGAAACTGCATCCCCATTAAGATCGGCAACTACAACCATGGCACCTTCCTTGGCATACAACTCTGCTATCGCCCGGCCTACCCCTGACGCTGCACCTGTAACAACCGCTACTTTATTGTGTAATTTCATCTTAATTTCCTCCATTAACATGGTACATAATCCCTCTCTTTTTGAGCCAGCCGATGACCATGGCATCCATGAAACCTGTACACCCCTCCTTCAAAATCCCATATTTAGATACGCCGTGTTTCCTTCTTTGATGGGTTACCGTGACTTCAAGGACAGAGAATCCATTCATCTTTGCGAGTGTCGGCAGAAAACGGTGCATTCCATTGTATAAATGAAAGCTGTCTGCCACCTCCCGGGTGAAGAGTTTCATAGGGCAACCTGTATCATAAATCGAATCTCCGGTGATCCAATTGCGAATTCCATTTCCGATACGCGAAGATATTTTCTTCAGCATGGTATCTTTACGATTCATCCGTTTCCCGTTTACGAAATCGATCCTCTCAATGAATGGCATGAGTCTAAAGATATCTCTGGGATCTGTCTGCAGGTCTGCATCCATAAGGGCGATTAACTCCCCTGTAGAGTTCTTGATTCCGGCCCAGATCGCAGCCGTTTGCCCGTAGTTTTTCTCAAAATGAATGACCTTTACCGCCTCATCCATCTGGGCGATTTCATTCAGCAGTACAGCACTTCGATCTCTGCTGCCATCATTCACCAGCACTATTTCATAGCTTTCCACTTTCTCTTTCAACGCGTTCGTGATGCTTAAGTAAAGATCGTAAATATTACCCTCTTCGTTATAGACAGGTGCGACCACTGAAAGGCGGGTCATGGAGCAACACCTCTTTGCCAATAAATTACTGCACCGTACACCAACCCCACGTACCCCGCCCCAATAACGCCTATCCTCACTGCAACCTCCCCCAGTTTCTTAACGATTTATGGATAACAATGCGGCAGTCATTGAATATTGTACTAATCAATGACTGCCGCTTCTTAAGCCAACTTATTCTAAGGGTTCAGGCAAGAATCTGATATTAGATTCCTTCACAAATTTCCGCTGTTTCTTCTCCACTTCCTTCATAACTTCCTCACCCTCCACATCCAGGTTGGGAAGCAGCCGGTCCAGCCACTTTGGAAAATACCAGGCCGACTTCCCCAGCAAGGTCATAAGACCAGGAACAATGAGCATCCGGACTACAAAGGCATCAAACAGAACACCAAAGGCGAGTGCCAGTCCCATGACCTTGACCATAGGCTCCTCTGCCAGAATAAATCCGGTAAAGACCACAACCATGATAAGTCCGGCTGCTGATACGACTCCGCCACTATGGTGCATACCGGCAAGAACGGACTTTTTGGCATTTCCGCTCTTCTTGAACTCCTCACGCATCCGGCTGACCAGAAACACTTCGTAGTCCATCGCCAGGCCGAACAGAACACCAACTACAATGATCGGCAGGAAATTGAACACCGGCGCTTCCGCATAGAATCCAAACAGCTTCTGGAAATGACCGTCCTGAACGACAAAGGTGACAAATCCCAAGGTCGCACCGAGCGACAGAATGAAGCCGAGAACTGCCTTGATCGGAACCAGAATTGAACGGAACACCAGCATTAGAAGTACAAAGGCCAAGCCAACAATGATCAGGCAAAATTTAGGCAAGGCCTGATTCAACTTCTGGGTGATATCAATATTGACAGCAGTACTGCCGGTTACCCCAATTTTGACATGATCCTGCTGCTCTATTTCCGAAGCCTTATCACGAATCAGATGGACAAGGTCCAAGGTTTCTGAATCATTGGGTCCCGTTGCCGGCATGACGGTAATCAGCGACACTTTTCCGGATGGTCCAGTCACCGGCGGATTTACCCTAACGACGTTGGGGTAGGTCTTTACCTCTTCAATCACTTTATTAAGATTGGCTGCAGCCGCTTCCCCGCCATCCGTTTCTGCCAATATTACTAACGGTCCATGATACCCTTCACCGTAGGCTTCACTTAGGAGGTCGTAGGCCCGGCGCTCAGTTTTATCCGGCGATTTATGCCCGTCACTCCCAAGGCCCGTCTCCATGTGGAAGAATGGCAGAGCAATGATTGCCAGCAGCGCTACACCCAGCACTACAGCCACTAAAGGCTGCCCGGTAACAAATCTTCCCCACAAATTCCCGCGGCCTGCCGACTTCTGCTTGCTTTCTGAGCCCTTGGAACGCTTGACTGGTGCTTTGATTTTACCTCCCATCAATTCTAGTATTGCCGGCACCACAAATATCGTCATCAATATAGCAGTGAATACACATAGCGCGCCTGCCATGCCCATAGCACTAAGGAACGGTACGCCCACAAAGGAAAAGCCGAGCAGAGCAATAATAACTGTTACTCCCGCAAACACAACTGCACTCCCGGCTGTTCCGTTTGCGATGGCAATCGCTTCCCGTCTTTCATAGCTTGCTGCCAGCTGCTGGCGGTATCTGGCGATAATGAATAATGCATAATCGATGCCGACAGCCAGTCCAAGCATACCGGCCAGCGATAAAGCAAACGACGGAATGTCCAATATACTCGTTCCGATGATAATCAGCATAATGCCAAAGCCAAGGCCTAAAGCCGCCGTCAAGATCGGTAAGGCGCCGGAAAGGATAGAACCAAGAGCAACCGCAAGAATTACCAAGGCCACCAATACCCCGAGTGCTTCGGCCGGACTGCTGGTTGCCATTTTTACGTAGCCGTCGCCGATCAACTCGGCCTGCCAGCCGGCATCCCGCAGGCCTTCTGCAATCTCAGTAACTGAATCTTTCGATGCCTCTGTAACTTCATCACCTGGCACTTTATAAGTGATTGTGGCATAGCCAATGCTCTTGTCCGCATTCAATGAATGGTTATCATACGGACTTACAACCGAAGCTACCTCCTGATCCGTTGCCACTTCCTTGAGCTTCTCCGCAATTAGCTGCTGCGCTGCTTCAGAGGATAACGTTTCATTGTCGGGAGCCTTCAGCACCAATTGGGTTTTCCCGAGGTCACCCTGCGGGTTTGGAAATTCCTTTTCCATAACCTCCAGTGTTTTTTGCGAGGCAAGTCCGGGAATGGAAGTCTCCTCACCAAAATGGATACCCATCGACAGTGCCACAATAGCTGCTGCCACCAAAAGTGTGATGCTTCCCAGTAGGACTTTAATCCGGTTCTTCGCCGACCAAAACCCCAGCCGGTATAATAATTTTGCCATTTCAGTATCGTCTCCTCTGTGCTAAATGTTTTTCTCTATGTCTTTATCTTATAGACCGGGAGATCTTCTGCCATCGTCCAAAGGGGCACACAGGCTCTGCCCTTTTGGGCAGCCCTTTAGACAAAAAAACATGCGAAAGTTATCTTTCGCATGCTTTTTTCATTATAGTTTCAAGAAGTTCACAATCCGCAAATAATTGCCCATTGTGCAATTTTGCTCTTTAGGCAATAATATAAAAATAGTAAATAGAGAGCAGAGCATCCTCTGTACTCAAGAAAGGAGGTCGCATGGAACTTGAACCCCAAGCCGACACTGCGCGATAAAAAGAAGGAAGCCACGGCCTATGCCTTAGCCCAATCTGCCTTCGAGCTTGCGCTTGAACTGGGTATGGACGGCTTCATTGTCGATGATGTTGTCCAGAAGGCCGGCTACTCCCGGCGGACCTTTGCCAATTACTTCTCGTGCAAAGAGGAGGCGGTAGCAGAGTATTTTATGGGCAACATTTCAAAAGAGGACAAGAACATACTGTTAACAGGCTTGCCTCCGGATGCAACACCGCTGGAGGCCTTGTACAACTTGCTCAAGCTGCAGTTTACTTCCGAGTTTCTGTATCAATTACGCCAGTTCGTATCACTTGCGAATCAGTATCCGTCGCTGGAGCCTTATATCCTCAGCGTATTCCGCCGTTTGCAGATCGCTGCACAGCAGACGCTCGAGCAGTTCTCTCATGGACGTTACGCCGACGGATATACCCATCTTCTTGCCGGTGCTGTCTACGGAGCGTTCGTGCCGATTCTGGACGGACGGCTCAACGTAATGCTGCCGGGAGAAGCACAGGATGAACACTCCGGTGCTATGTCGTTTGATCAATATTTGAATTCCATGTTTGCTTATTTACGCAACGGCTTCTAAACCAGAGATAAAAAGGAGAAACCATTACATGTCAACATTTCTGTACCGATTGGGAAAATCGGCTTATTCCAAACCATGGTATTTCCTTACAGCCTGGATTCTTATTCTCGGTGTTGTAGGCGCCCTGCTAGGCGTCAATGGCATCCAGTCCAGCTCCGAAATGAAAATTGAAGGCACAGAATCGCAAAAAGTGCTGGATATGCTGGCTGAAGAGCTTCCTGCTGCTGCCGGCGGCCAAGCGAGCGTTGCCTTCACCGCACCTGACGGAGAACGGCTGGACACGCCGGAACGGACAGCGCTGATTCTGAAGGCTATCAATGATGTCTACAGCATGGACTATATCATCAACCCGGCCGAGCTGGCCGCCCAAGCCGCTGCTGCTGCGGGACAAGCTACAGGAGCAGACCCATCAGCCGCTGCGGGTCAGACTGATGCTGCGGGCCAAGCCGCTGTCGGTGGACAATCTGCCACTACAGACCCTTCGGTCGAAGCGGGTCAAGCGGCTGCTGCAGCTCAGGCAGCTCCTTACGGACCGCTGTTGGCTGACGGTGTTCCGGTTCCCGGCGTCATGCTGTCCGCCGACGGCAGCATCGCCCTGTTCCAATTTCAATTCACTGTTCAGCAGACGTCGCTGCCATCTTCCGTACCGGATAACATCATCAACACCGTGACCGAAGTCGAGCAGGCAGGCTCTGGCATCACAGCCATTCCGAGCGATTCGCTGAAGAGCATTCCGTCCATCGGATCGACGGAAGCGGTAGGCGTTGTCGTTGCAGCGATTGTGCTGTTTATTACGCTTGGCTCGGTCGTTGCCGCAGGGTTGCCGCTGATCACCGCACTCCTTGGCGTCGGAATCAGCGTCGGCGGAGCGTTTGCCCTCTCGAGCATCATCCAGATGAACGACATCACGCCGATTCTCGCCGTAATGATCGGTCTGGCTGTCGGCATCGACTACTCGCTGTTCATCGTAAACCGGCAGCGACGGTTGATTCTCGATGAGAAATTAAGCGCCGGCGAAGCAGCAAGCCGGGCATTAGGAACCGCCGGCAGCGCCGTATTTTTCGCCGGACTGACCGTCATCATCGCCCTATGCGGTATGCTGGTCATCGGCATTGGCTTCCTGTCGACCATGGCTCTGGTAGCCGCAGTCAGCGTTCTGATCAACGTCCTGCTGGCGCTGACCCTGCTGCCTGCGCTGCTGGGTCTGGTCGGTGAACGGATCTGTACCGCCAAGGCCCGCTCCAAGAACGTTGCTTCCGTTAACAAAGCCCGCCACGGGTTCTCACACCGCTGGGCGAACGCTACCGTGAAATACCGCTGGGTCATCATTATTCTGGTGGTTCTGGGTCTTGGAACAGCGGCGATTCCGGTAACAAAAATGGAGCTGGGCATTCCGTCCGGTGCCTCGGCAAACCTGGACACCCCGGCACGCCAGAGCTATGACATTATCTCCAAGGGCTTCGGCGAAGGCTTCAACGGACCGCTGCTGCTGGTGGCCCAGCCGAACAACCCGTCCGACAAGATTTCTATGCAGACACTGGGTAAGCTGGTTCAGGAGTTGCAAATGCATGATAACGTCACGCTGGTGTCCCCAATGGGTGTCAATGCGACCGGAGATATCGCCATTATCAGTCTAATTCCAAAAACCGGCCCGACAGATACAGCGACAAGAGATCTGGTGCAGGATCTGCGCGATCCCGCTTCCGGCCTCGCATCCGGGAATGATGTTAAGCTTGGCGTGACTGGCTTCACCGCCATTAATATTGATATGTCCTCCAAGCTTTCCGATGCTTTCCCAATATATATTGGCATCATCGTAATTCTGTCGCTAATCATCCTGCTGCTCGTTTTCAGGTCGGTCATCGTTCCGATCAAAGCGACAGTTGGCTTCATTCTCAGCGTCCTCGCCACCTTCGGCCTTACCACAGCCGTGTACCAGTGGGGATGGCTGCACTCCCTGTTCGGTTTTGACACCGGAGGTCCGCTGCTCAGCTTCATGCCGATTCTGGTCACCGGCATTCTGTACGGGCTGGCGATGGACTATCAGGTGTTCCTGGTTAGCTCCATGCGCGAGGCTTACGTACACGGACGCCGTGGCAACGACAGCGTCGTTCACGGCTATGATCTCGCCAGCCGCGTCGTGCTTGCAGCGGGCATAATCATGGTTTCCGTCTTCGCCGGCTTTATCTTCGCACCTGACGCGATGATTAAGCAGATCGGCTTCGCGCTGGCCTTCGGTATCCTGATCGATGCCTTCATCATCCGCATGACGCTCGTTCCGGCCGTAATGGCAGTCTTCGGAGACAAAGCCTGGTGGCTTCCGAAATGGCTGGACCGTCTGCTTCCGAACCTCGATGTCGAGGGCGATAAGCTGATCGCCAAGCTCCATAGCGAGAATGGAGACAACAAATAAAAAACGGACAGCAGCCCAGCCGTCCGTCCAACCCTTCAAGAGTAGAGCCTGCGGACAATGTCTGCCGGCTCTACTCTTTGTATTACAGCCCAATAAATTCATCGGGCGCAATCTCCCGTTCTTTTCTATTTCATAAGGAGTCTTATTAACAAAACTACGACACTCCCACTCGTATCTATATAAGTTGAACTAGATATATTCAGTAAGTTGGTCGTCTTCCAAACGAACACAAAGAGGATCCAGCTTGTAATTTCCGCTAGCCAGATAACAGCGTCCTAGGTAATAACAAGCCAGGAAACTACCCAATGCTGAAGGCCCTCGAATGCCAATCCCGCCTGATTGCCGATCATGCGAGCGTCCGTGAACAGATTGTCATCAGTATGGATAATATCACCAAATCCGTCAACACCTATCAATAAAGCGGCTGCGTCTCCTTTACCGGAAAGCGCAGCCGCTTGTGAATAACTCTGCTTCTTGTTTCAGATGCTTGCTGTCTTTTTGCACAATTGCATAGAACCAGATGTTCTGCGGAACATCCAGACTTTTCCGAGTTCCATATCGATCAGTTCAATATCAAACTTCGCACCCCAGTTGGTATTGCCGGTGAATTCGCAATTTCGCTTGGGTTCTTTTTCTCGTAGATGAACTTCAAGTATCCGCCCACTGCCGGTGCGGCCAATAGAGCGTTGCGTCCTCACGTGTTACCGCCGCTGCGATGGAGGACACAGAATCGCTACTGTCCGTTGGAGCCGATATTACGGAAGGCACGGCCAACGCGCCTACCGCCAGCTTTTCCTGTGTTGCCCTGCCGTTCATAAACGCCACGAACTGCTTGCCAAATCCGCAAAGAGCTAGGCTGGTCCGTCGTGCTCTGAAAACCTGACGGAAGCTGGCTGACGGATTCGATATTTTGAACGAAGGCCGTCAGTAATTACTAAAAAACACAAAGTGGATAAAACAAATAACAGGACCGGCCCCAATGGCTGGTCCTGTTATCATTCTTTATGCTGGAGACTATCTATAGGACAGCTTATTGATTAGCTCTATCCACCCTATTCTTGAACTCCTCTCGCTGTCCGCACTCTCAGTTGCCCGCTTCCCCGGATTTCTCCGTCAGTCCGGCAACGATCTGATTGATCGGATTCGTGAACAGAGCATACAGAATTGCAGCATTCTCCTTTTTGCTCAGCGCATCTCTGGACTTGAAATCAACAGCCCCCTCGGAATCAGCCTTGATGTCAGGTCCGTACAGTCCCAAAGCCACGGCCATCCTCACTGCCGGAACCGCCCATTTATCCGTGTTGCCGGCCAGCTTCACATCTTTGAACAGCTCATCCGGGTACTGTGCGCTGAGCAGTTTCCACACCATTACCGCCGCCTCCTGGCGGGAAATGACCCGGTCAGGCTGGAACTCTCCGCCTGGCGTTCCTTGAACCATTCCGAGTTCAACGGCCATCTGTACATAAGCGGCATCAGGATGACCCTGCAGATCAGGGAATGCCAGCTTCTCTGTCTTGCTCTCTTTTATATTGCTGCTCTCCAGCATCAACCGCACATACTCGGCACGCGTAGTTCCCGCCTCAGGCTGAAAGCTGAGCGCCGCATCATTCGGCAGATAGCCCAGCGACTGCAGCATCATAACCGGGGTCGCATACGGATGGCTCGCGGTGACATCGGAATAACCGACACCATCCGGCCCTTTTTGCTCGTAGCTGTAAGGATTGAGGTACGGTTCTTTCAGATAGGCGCCTTGTCTGCCCGAAGTCAATTCAAAGCCAGTAAATTTCTTGGTAAGCTCATCAATGAACAAATTATCGTCCACTTGACGTAGCTGGCGGGTGCCCAGCAATGCATCGCTAATGCTAAGCGCACCATCTTTTACAGCAACCGTGGAGACCAAGCTCTTGAGACGGAGATCTGCATAGTAACCGGTGAACGCATCCAGGGCTTCGGCGCTCAGCGGCTGGAAGGTTCCCAGCTTCGCTGGTGCGGCATATTGCGGGAAAAACGCCTGGATAAACGCCGGGTAAAACAGCTCCCGCAGCACGCTTTGCTGATTATAGGCAATAAAAACCCCGGTATTCTGTTCCGGAATCAGGAACATATAAGAGCTGAAGCCGATTAAATCGCCTGCCTTGGTGATAATCTTGGAGCTGCTGCCGGCACCGGGAAGCTGCATGGGCGCTTCGAAGCCGTAGGTGGTATTCGGCAACAACGGGTGGATGGAGGAGCGATATTCCTTCATGGAATCTACTGTACTTTCAGCCAGAATGCGCTTATTTCCCGCCACGCCCCCATTCAGAAAAGCAGTCATGAACTTGCCGATATCATCGGCGGTGGACAGCATGCCTCCATGGGGCATGACGGTTGGAGTTACTGTATACAAGTCAAGCGCCTTGCCTCCGGCATCATAGGCCGTAGCGAGATCTTCCTTCAGCTTGCCTTCCAGCAGGAAGCCGCTTTTATCCATATTCAGCGGTGCAAATACATGCTTCTCCATATAATCCTCATAGGGCTCGCGGCTGGCCTTTTCCACTACCAGACCGAGCAACAGTGAAGCGAAGTTGTCATACATGTAAGAAGTGCCCGGCTCTCGGACAACCGGCGGCATGTGCTGCAGCACATAATCCTCAATCGATACCTTTGTCCCGAAATCATCATTGATATCTTCCGGCTGGGGGTCCTGAATCCGGAACCCAGTGGTATGGGTCAGCAGATCCTCCACCGTTACCGGAACCCCGAAGGGATTCTCGAATTCAATCGGTCCTGTATAGGTCTGAAAATCCGCTTTCAGATCAATTTTCCCTTGCTCTACCAGCTGCATAGCGGCAGCGGCGGTGAAGGTTTTGGATACCGAGGCCATGCGGAAGACCGTTTCATCAGGGTCTACCTCCGTTTTACCGGCCTTGTCCGCATAGCCGAAACCTTCTTCAATCACCGTCTTGCCATCCTTGACCACGATGACAACCGCACCGGCAAGCTGCGCTTTCACTTCTTTCATACTGAAGAATTGCTTGAGGAACGCCGCAGCATTCTCTGTCGTCAGCGGCTTGGCTTGCCCGGTAGCAGATGCCGGAGGAGGAGACGCGGAGGAAACGGCAGACGCATGCACCATCGGGGCCATCGTAGTCAGAATCAGGGTAGCGGCAAGCACTGCCCTCGTCCAAAAAGCGGGACCGCTACGCAACATTGACAAATTCATTCACTTCACTCCATTTCCATTAAAATAATAGGTATAGCGGTTATTACGGAATTTTATGGATTCGGACTCATTAATTTCATTTATACGCCTTGGCCACCTCACGGTAATAGACCGTTTGCTGCACCAGCAGAATGATGCCCAGGACGACAATGGGCAGCGGGGTGAAGCCGAACAGCAGGGAGTACAGCGTAAACAGCACGATGCCTGCGATTAACATCACGTTGGTAATCTGATAAGCTGAATAGGCAGACCGGTATACCGTCCACTGCTCTCCCTCGTCCATTTTGGCAAACAGCTCACGTGCCGCTTCTTTCCCGCTGTTGGATTTCAGATTCAGCGTCCGATCCGGATAGACCTCGTTGTAGATCACAAGCGTGCGGTGCTGGAGAAAAATGGCCATAAACATCGTGACGCAGCCGCTGATCATGTTCACCATCATGTAAGTTTGCATGGTCTCCCTCGGACTGCCCGCTCCCAGGGCATGGGCAAAAGCAAGCACCAGCCATAGCAGGGTGACAATGGTGTTATACGAGCTGACCTTGAGGATTGTACCAAGCAGCTTCTCCTTCGGACTCATCGGCTCATCTGAATGCTGGTCTTCATCGTTCATGGCGTTCAACTGGCTGAGGCCAATCACATTCCAGACCAGCAGAACAAGCACAATCAGCGCCAACAAGGCGAACATAAGATCATATTCGTAAACAAGCGAAAAGCTGAAGTCGGCATTCTCCGGAACAGTAATTGCACCCGAGGCAAAGATGTAGCCGATCATCCCTCCAATAAATGCCCATAGAATCAGCCACAATGCTTTTTTGGTTTTGAGTGGTTTGTTTGTGCTGTCCATCATTGCTCACGCTCCTCTTCTTGAATGGAAAAGATATCCTCAACCTGCACTTTAAAGGCTGCAGCAATCTTCAGAGCCAGCACCACCGAGGGAGAATAATCGCCCCTTTCGATCAATGCGATCGTCTGGCGGGAGGCTCCGATTCGCTGTGCTAGCTCTTGCTGGGACAATCTGTCCCTGGCCCGCAGTTCACGGACGCGGTTAACCAGTTCACTCAAGTGCTTCATCTCCTTGATTTGATTGTATATGATGTAATTCATTTTGTAAATTATAATATACAAATTGTATCTGATTATATACATTAATGTTGTTACTATTTAGCTATTATTCATAAATAAAGAGGCCCTTGTCGCTGACATAGGCCTCTCACAGATCCTGAACAAACATTGTGATGTGGTGAAACAGACAGGATTTATACGATAAGTATAAAGAAGAATAACGAGAATTAGCCACTTGAAGCCCGTGAATTAATTTATGGCAGGCTTCAGTTTATTCAAATCCCCTACCAGAATCAAGCTTTAATAACGTTCCATTCAGGACAGGTTGCCCAGTTATAAGGTTTTGGGGGCCAGCACTTCTTCCATTTTCTTTAGCTTTCTGTAAATAACCGATCTGTCCACACTTAATTTCTTGGCCGCTTCTGTTCCGTTCCCATAACAATCTTTCAGTACTTTTTTTATATAACGCCCCTCTGCTACTGCAGTGAAGTCTTTCAGTGTAGACAGCTGATGTTTATTTTTTTCTATGAAGTGGTCTATTGAATACCAATCCGCAACATTATCCTCTTCCTGTTGGCTAATTCCCATGTATTCCGTAACCACAAGTCTTTCGATATAATTCCTTAACTCTCTCGCATTCCCATGCCAAGGCTGACTAAGCATCTTATCAAACTCTTCAGCACTTAAGACATATTTCTTACCGTACATTTGATTGAAGCTGGCTATAAAACTGGAGATTAATCCTACAAGGTCTAGTTTGCGGTTGCGAAGCGGAGGAATATGAATCGGGATCACATTAATCCGATAATATAAATCTTCCCGGAACAGCCCTTTCTTTACCATACTCCACAGATCCCGACTAGTAGCTGATATAACACGACAATTGATCGGTATATTAGTAATGCCGCCGACTCGTCTCACTTCCTGATTCTCAAGAACCCGCAATAATTTGGCTTGCATCTCGAGTGGCAAATCCGCAATTTCATCCAGAAATAGAACCCCGTCATTGGCAATTTCGATCATTCCCGTCTTCACTTCCGCCTGCCCTTCAAAGACTCCTTTTTCGTATCCAAACAATTCATATTCAAATCCAGCCGGAGCAATAGCTGCGCAGTTAATCGCAATGAAGGGACCCTTCCACTTTTCACTCTTTAGATGAATATATTTCGCTATAACCTCTTTACCCGTTCCGGATTCACCATATATTAACACTTTACTGTCGTAGGATGCTATTTGGTTGCAGACTTTAATAATTTGTTTCATTGCCAAACTTTCGGCAACAATACCTTTCCCTTTCCCCGCTGCAGCTTCTCCTAATTGCTTGTTGATTTGCTGGGTTACAGGTACATTAGCTTCATAATAGGTGTGTTCCTGTTTGAATTCATTTGAAGTGGTGACTACCAGCTGCACCTCCCCGTCCTTATCCAAAATAGGAATAGCTGTCGAGAATATATGAAACCCTCTTGACGTAATGATATTTTTAGATACTTTTTGTTTACTTTGAATGGCTTCCATCGTAATGGAATGACCATAATAGCCTGCCTTCACCAAATCCTGGACATTGGCCTTTAGCAGATCTTCTAATTGAACTCCAATGGTTAAAGCGGTAAAATCATTGGAAATTAATATATTTCCGTTTGGATCGGTGACAAATAAAGTAGAAGGCAATTCTCCAATAATTTCGTCTATCGTACGTTTACCTGATTTTTTATTTCTTTTAGTCAAATTTATCAGTCCTATACAGTTGTATTAACGCTTACTTCATATTTGGAAAAAAAGCCAAGTGGTATCATTACGTAAATGATACCACTTGGCTAATATATATTACACTTTAATTACGCACCAACAACTGATAATTTCCCCAGCTTCTCAAGGATTTCTTGCGCCTCTTCAAACATAGTGGTAATCATCTCTTCAACCGTGGTAATCTCATTAACCATCCCACAAATTTGTCCTGCCATTACAGAGCCAGTATCCGTATCTCCTTCGAATACGGCTCTACGCAAAGATCCCAAACTTAATTTCTCTAACTCTTCACGAGAAGCCTTTTCATTTTCAAGTCTAAGGAATTCAGCAATCATACTATTCTTAATACTTCTAACAGGACCACCCAGGCTGCGGCCAGTAACCGTTGTGCTCGTATCATCTGCGGTAATTACTGCTTGTTTGAAGTTCTCGTGAGTAGGGCATTCCACTGTAGCCAGGAACCGGGTTCCAACCTGAACGCCCTGTGCTCCGAGCGCAAATGCAGCTGCGACCCCACGGCCATCCGCAATCCCGCCGGCTCCAATAACCGGAATGGAAACCGCACTAACTACTTGAGGCAGCAGAGCCATCGTCGTTGTTTCACCAACATGTCCGCCTGCTTCTGTTCCCTCAGCAACAATCGCATCAACACCTAATGCTTCCATTTTCTTAGCGATTTTTACAGAAGGTACTACCGGAATTACGATAATGCCATTTTCTTTGAGAGTCTTCATGTATGGAGCAGGCGTGCCTGCACCCGTGGTAACAATTTTCACGTCTTCTTCTATAATGACTTGAATAAGTTCAGGGATATTGTTCATCATCAACATCAAATTTACAGCGAAGGGTTTATGGGTGCTTTCTTTTGCCTTACGAATCTCGTCACGAAGACGATCAGCAGTAAATCCGCCTGAACCGATAATGCCTAGCCCTCCCGCATTAGAAACAGCACCTACTAGAGGAGAAACGGCGATTTGAGCCATACCACCTTGAAAAATTGGATATTTAATACCTAATAATTTTGTAATCGACATTCTTAAAAACCTCCATTTTTTTGATCGTTTTTGATCGTTAATGTAACTAAGTTTCTTAAGCAGCTTTAGTGGCTTCTGGTTTTGGCTGTTGTTTTTCCATTGCTTTGAAAACAAAGGTTAAGGCAAAACCAACCAAGGAGATAACCAGAGCGATGTAAAAAGCATTCGTGAACATTCCGTCATTAGCTGCTGCAACCTTACCGGCAATTCTCGGTCCGAAGAATGCTGCTCCTGAATAACCGATAAAAGTTACACCATAGTTCACACCGTAATATTTCATACCAAATTTCTCGCCAACAATAGAAGGGAATATTCCCATGGTTCCGCCAAAGCATAAGCCAATTCCTACGATGGCTACCGCAAATCCGGCTATTGTTGTAGATAATGCTATAGTCAACATCATGCCCGCAATGACCAGATAGATAATGAGCAGACATTTTACCCGCCCAATTTTATCGGACACAGCGCCCCAGAATACACGACCAATGCAGTTACTGAGAGAGTATAAACTTACATATAATGCTGCGGCTGCGGCTGAAAGTCCAAACATCTTCTGACCGATTACAGAAGCATTAGCTGTTACCATCATTCCTGACAAGGCACCGATTAAGAACAGGCAGGCAATCACATAGAATAATGGCTTCTTTATCATTTCGTGCCACTCTACATTAACTCCACCCTTAGAAGCTGCAGTAGCCGGAGGCGTCCAGCCCTCAGGGATATAACCGGCCGGGGATGCTTTAACGAGTAGAGCAAGGCCTAAAATGACTACTAAGAAGGCGACCCCGAGCATTATCAGTGCTGGCTGGACACCATTGTCGCTAATTAACGCGTTAGCTATAGGTGCTATAACGATGGATCCACCGCCATATCCCGCTGTAACAATTCCGGCAGCTAATCCTCTTTTATCCGGGAACAACTTAACGCTGTTCCCAATTGTAGCTGAATACACAATTCCCTGACCTATTCCGGTAATTACACCGTATGTGATATACAGCATCCAAGGAGCGGTTGCCAATCCGGAAAGAATAAATCCAAGCCCAAACATTGCTCCGCCAATGAATATAGCCTTCTTGGCTCCCCCTTTATCCACCAATTTCCCTCCCAGGATCATTGGAATTGGAGATATAGCCGCGTTAATAGTAAAAGCCATCATAATATCCGGCATCGTAACATTAAATACTTTGGTTAATGGCAGTGCAAAAATACTGAATGCGTATATTGCACCTACACAGATATTAATGATCGTTGATGCAATCAATATCCTCCAACGATTCAACTTTACATTCATGACATCATCCCCTTTTATGGTTTATTAAATCAATAAATAATCACTATACTTCCAATAAAACCCGATTTTTTCCGGCAATAATAGACTTCAATTTTCCCCAGTTTTCCTGGAACATGGCTTGATCCATTTCCTTAAGATTTGGTGAGATCGCCGGTTCAAATTCCATTTGATCCAGAATATGAGTTTGCAAGTCAATACCTGGTGCTATTTCAGTTAATGTAACTTTTCCATCCTGCAGTTCGAATACTGCGCGCTCAGTAACATATACAACGGGTTGCCCAACTTTGGCGGCATATGAACCGCTGAACGTGATTTGTTGCACCTTCTTAATGAACTTTTTTACTTTTCCCTCTTGGAGTATTTGCAATTTTCCATCTTCAGCCTTGATCTCTAGCCCGCCAGCAGTAAATGTACCTGCGAACACAAGCTTTTTGGCAGCTTGAGAGATATTAATAAACCCACCGCATCCAGTTACACGAGTTCCAAATTTGCTGACATTTACGTTCCCGAACTCGTCTGTTTGAGCCAAGCCAAGGACAGATAAATCGATTCCACCACCATCATAGAAATCGAACTGCGAGTCATGATCTACAATAGCCTCAGAGTTATAAGCATGACCGAAGTCTTTCAGACCTGCGGGAACACCACCAATCGAACCCGCCTCTGTTGTCAAAATCAGTTGGTCGCTTACTCCCTCTTCTGCTGCTATGTTTGCAACATTAACCGGAATTCCAACCCCAAGATTCAAGATCGTATTCGGTTGAAGCTCTACTGCAGTTCGGCGGGAGATGATTTTGCGCTCATCCAGCGGTAGGGATTCAATAGACTCTGTAGGTACTTTTACATGACCGGAGAATGCCGGATTATAATGAGTGTTTTCTGTCTGGTAATGATTTTCCGGTTTAGAAACAACAATATAATCTACTAAAATCCCTGGCACTTTAACATCTTTAGGATTAAGAGTGCCACACTTTGCGACCGTCTCTACCTGGGCGATAACTATGCCTCCCGAGTTGCGGACAGCCTGAGCGATAGGCAGAACCTCCATATGCAGGCCTTCTTTTTCAAGAGTCAAATTGCCATTCTCATCAGCCACGGTTCCGCGGATCAAGCCGATATTAATAGGGAAAGATTTATAGAATAACCACTCTTCGCCTTCTAATTCAATAACCTTCACTATGTCTTCCTTCGTAGATGGGGACATTTTTCCGCCTTCGACCCGAGGATCTACGAACGTCTCTATGCCTACTTTGGTAATCACACCAGGACGCTTAGCTGCAATTTCCCGGTATAGCTGAGTAATTACACCTTGGGGCAAATTGTACGCTTCACATTTGTCTTCTTCGATGAGCTTTGCCATCCCAGGAGAAGCAATTGCAATTCCACCAATCCATCGTTTAATTAATCCCTCATGGCCTAAGTGGCTCATTCCTTTGTCGCGGCGGTTGCCGACTGCACTCGCGTGCATTACAGTCAAATTCTTCGGTTGTCCTGTTTGCACGAAGCGATCTTCAATGGCTATTCCCATCTCTTCTGCCCAGCATGATAATCCAAACCCGCTGGCTGCAACTGTATCACCATCTTTAATTAGTTCCGCTGCTTTTGCGGCTGAAATTACTTTTGTCATTTAATCTGCTCCCTCATATGTGAATATTTTCACTTTTTTGATTAAAAAATAAAACTATTGCTTCGCATGCCTCAAATCTCTTGTGAAATATTTCGCAATGTCATCGTATTACAGAAAAAAGAACGGGTCAACAGGCCCGAAATAGCTCTAAATCAAGGTTTTTTCTGTAGATTTTTTGCGACTCACTCTTTTGAACACTCTCTTTTTAAGCGCATTTTTTCTTTAATGATTAATAAGCGTGTTGGAATAGACAGGTGAAATTCAACTCTATTTTTTTCTTATTCGGATTGGATGTAACAGTCGCAAAATAACCACACTATTTCATTCATCTTGTTTAAAGGTTATAAAAACAACCTGGAGGTGACCTTTCATATTAGCGAATTATTCAAATTCGTGCAGATTGCATTTTAAGATATTTTATAAATATCAAGAAAAAAATAAAATATTTTTCCCATGTTGCGTAAATTGCATTTTTGCAACACCTGAATCTCTTGAAAAAGACAGAGCTGTAGTTCAATTTATCCCCATTGCCAACAGAAAGGCGGCACAGGCAAGACAACCACCGCCTACAATCTGGCGTTCGCCTTGTCCCATGAAGACCTGGTTAACAATCCTTCCTGCTTTCCTCTTGAAACGGCCGAACCTGAAGTCCACTTACCAGAATCAGCATGATTACGTTAGAATACATAACACATAAAATCGAAAACACGCTCTAAAAGTGCATAAATATTAAAATTATTAAATTTTATGTTATTATTATTGACATTTATGTTGTGACTATTTATATTGACAATATAAGATTTCAACGACACAACATTGTGTCAACGAAGGACGCAACGGTTTCTCCCCACAATGCTGTGGCTCGGATGACTTGTTGCACCGGTATTCTTACATCTACTTATAAAGTCAGTCACGATGACGTGGCTGCAATTGGCAATGGGGCCGATTAACAAAATCCGCAGTGCGGGTTCTGTCAGTCGGCCCTTTTTTGTCAATTCACTTACTTGGGGTTCATAAAAAGGAGGATGTCAGCAATGGAAGCCAAAGGTTTTCGCAAGGCGGGTCATGCCCCGAGTTTGTTCTCAGCTTTTTTGTATTTTGACGTAAGCTTTATGATTTGGGTACTGTGTGGAGCTCTATCGCTCTACATTACCAAGGACTTCGGATTATCGGATACTCAAAAAGCAGCTATGGTCGCCATCCCTATCCTCGGCGGCTCGATATTCCGGATTCCGATGGGCATACTGGCTGACCGCATTGGCAGTAAAAAAGCGGGCCTAATCGGGATGTTCCTTACCATTATCCCTCTTCTGTGGGGCTGGCTTGGCGGAACCAGCCTGCTTCAGGTCCATATGATCGGATTCCTGCTCGGTTTTGCAGGTGCAAGCTTTGCCGTATCGCTTTCCCTTGCAAGCCGCTGGTACCCTCCGCAATATCAGGGGCTGGCGATGGGCATTGCCGGCGCAGGGAACAGCGGAACCGCGCTGGCCACTTTTTTCGGACCGCAGATCGCCCAGGCTTACGGATGGCACAGTGTGTTTGGGATTGCGCTGATTCCTCTGGCGATCGTTATGATTGCTTTTGCCATATTGGCTAAAGACGCCCCGAATGCCCCTGCGCCCAAGCCGCTCAAAGACTACCTCAGCGTCTTCAGGCATGCAGATACCTGGTGGTTCTCGATGTTCTACGCCATTACCTTCGGCGGCTTTGTCGGGTTCGCCAACTATGCGAGCATTTTCTTCTATGATGTGTATGGTGACGGCGTACACTCCGGAGGTCTAACCAAAGTTCAGGTGGGATACCTGGTTACCATCACAGTCATTGCGGGCAGTTTCTTCCGGCCTTTAGGCGGCTGGATCGCGGACCGGATTGGCGGCATGCGCCTCCTTCTTGTTTTATACAGTGTAATTTCGGTATGTGCGTTTGCCATTGCGTCAATGCCTGGTTCATTCCTGTTGATGCTGCTCTATACCAGCGTAATGATGGCCTGCCTCGGGATGGGTAACGGCTCGGTCTTTCAGATCATCCCCCAGCGTTTCTCTAGTGAGATCGGAGTCATTACCGGAATTGTAGGTGCTGCAGGAGGTCTTGGCGGATATTTGCTGCCGACCTATGTCCTGGGCCCGCTGAAGCAGTCCACAGGCTCACAGGTCACCGGATTTCTGGTGGTCGGTTCCATCGTGCTCCTTACCACCCTTATCTTTTACGCGGTAACAAGATCCTGGAGAAAATCCTGGGCAAAGGCAGAATCCGGGGTTAATTTCTAACCAGCTTGTACAGAAAACTTCGAGGCGGTGAGCTCACATGACAACTGGCAAAATCAAAAGCGTCTGTCCTTACTGCGGGGTTGGCTGCGGGATCGTACTCGAAGTATCGGATAACCGCGTGGTCAAAATCACCGGAGATAAGGAGCATCCGGCCAATTTCGGCCGGCTGTGCACCAAAGGCAGCACTGCTGCAGCCGCGATCACGGAATCCGGCCGGATGGAGTATGCATACAGCCGCCCGTCCCGGGGGACTGAACCTGCCAAAATGGAAATAAATTCAGCCATCCGCGATACCGCGCAGCGGCTGCGCAGCATTCTGGAGGAACACGGCCCGGAAGCCCTCTCCATCTATGTATCGGGCCAGATGTCTCTGGAGGCCCAGTACCTGATTAATAAACTGGCCAAGGGCTTTATCCGGACGCCAAATATTGAGTCCAATTCACGTCTGTGTATGGCAGGTGCCGGCAATGGCTACAAGCTCTCTCTGGGAGCAGACGGGCCTCCGGGTTCTTATCAGGATATGGATCAAACGGATTTATTCTTCGTTATTGGCGCCAATATGGCCGACTGTCATCCGATTCTGTTCCTCCGGCTGATGGACCGGGTGAAGAGCGGAGCCAAGCTGATTGTCGTTGACCCCCGGCGGACGGCAACCGCGGAGAAAGCTGATTTGTTCATGCAGATCAGACCCGGAACGGATCTCGCCCTGCTCAACGGACTGCTGCATCTGCTTGTAAAAAGCGGCCATACGGACCCGGCCTTTATCGGCCGCTTCACCTCAGGCTTTGAGAGCATGGAGGAATTTTTGGAGGATTATCCGCCGGATAAAGTCTCCGAAATAACCGGCATCCCGGAAGCGGATATCCGGCAGGCAGCCAAGTGGATCGGTGAAGCGCCGGAGTGGCTGTCCTGCTGGACCATGGGTCTCAACCAGAGCATCCACGGCACCTGGCACACGAATGCCATCTGCAACCTGCACCTTGCTACAGGAGCCATCTGCCGTCCGGGGAGCGGCCCCTTCTCACTCACCGGACAGCCCAATGCCATGGGCGGCCGGGAGATGGGCTACATGGGTCCAGGCTTGCCCGGTCAGCGTTCTCTGTTGTCGGAAACCGACCGAAGCTTTATAGAAAAGCTGTGGGAGATCCCCCAGGGAACGCTTCGAACCGATGCCAGCGGCGGCACCATTTCCATGTTCGAAAGCATGATCTCAGGCAAAATCAAAGCCTGCTGGATCATCTGCACCAATCCGGTGGCTACCGTTCCCAACCGCAAGAAGGTCATCGCTGCCCTGGAAGCGGCTGAACTGGTCATCACCCAGGACAGCTTCCTGGATACGGAGACCAACCGGTATGCGGATATCCTGCTGCCCGGAGCCTTATGGGCTGAAGGTGAAGGGGTGATGATTAATTCGGAGCGCAACCTGACCCTGATGCAGCAAGCCGTCGAGCCGCCTGGAGAGGCCATGCCGGACTGGCTGCTTATCGCCCGGGTAGCCGCTGAAATGGGTTATGCTGAAGCTTTTTCCTACTCTTCTTCGGCAGAGGTATATGCGGAAATCCAGCAAGCCTGGAATCCGAAAACAGGGTACGACCTGCGCGGGGCCACCTATGCACGGCTGCGTGAAACGCCTGTACAGTGGCCTAGTGCGCCGGATCAGCCTAACGACCGAAATCCGATCCGTTATTTGAACCGTCAAGGCGGCACTGCACTAAGTGAGCTTCCAGATGACAGTTCTCTGGATATCGTGTTCCCGACAGAAAGCGGGAAAGCTGTATTCTGGGCACGTCCGTACATGCCGCCTGCAGAGATGCCGGACAGCGATTATCCCTTTGTGCTGAATTCCGGCCGCTTGCAGCACCAATGGCATACGTTGACCAAAACAGGCAAAGTTCCCAAGCTCAACAAATTGAACCCGGGCCCCTTTGTGGAAATTCACCCGGAAGATGCTGAGGTGCTAGGAATTAAAGACCGAGATCCGGTGGAACTTCGTTCGCGGCGGGGGCTGGTAATTCTCCCGGCGGTCCTTTCAGACCGTGTGCGCCCCGGCAACTGCTTTGCCCCCTTTCACTGGAATGATATCTTTGGATCACAACTGGCTGTCAATGAAGTTACCAATGATACCGTCGACCCCCTGTCCTTACAGCCCGAGTTGAAATTTTGTTCTGTGTCACTGGTCAAGGCTGCAGGCCAGCCTTCCAGGGAACCTCATGCGCCGGTTATCGACAGTATTCCGGCTTCAACTCCAGCCAGCGCTGAGACCGCCCGTCCGAAGGAGGCCGTAATTATGAAGCAACTCGACACGCTCGCGGGCATGCTTGGGATTGAAGCCCCCACAGCCATGATTCTGGATAGCCACGAACAGGCTTATCTGTCCGGCTTCATCACTAGCCTGCGCACCGAGGCTGGCCGGTCCGCTTCCGGCATTCCGGTGCTGCCGCCCGCTGCGCCTTTTGAACCATCAACCCGCTTCTTTGTAGATGGCCTGCTGGCGGGCATGTTCTCCCGCACTCCCCTTCCCGGGGCGGAAGCTGACTCAAGACCCGAACCGTCATCGGATCCGGCCCCTTCGGAGGCTGCCCCGTTCCCGGAGAGCACCACGACAACCAACCTTCCAATAACCATCCTATGGGCCTCGCAGACCGGAAATGCGGAGGGTGCAGCCATTGACTGTGCCAAGAAGTTACAGCAAGCCGGTTATGATGTGCAGCTAGTAAATATGAATCAATATTCCGTGAGCGATCTGGCAAAGAACCGGTCTGTCCTGTTTATCGCCAGCACCTTCGGAGCCGGCTATCCTCCCGACAATGGAGAAAGCTTCTTTCAATCCCTCAGGGCAGAGAATGCCCCACAGCTCCAGGATCTGCGTTATGCCGTGCTCGCTTTCGGGGATTCCAATTACGATCTCTTTTGCGGCTTCGGGCGGAATCTGGATACCCGTCTGGAGGAGCTTGGTGCACAGCGGCTGCTTGACTGTGCCCATTGCGATACGGACTTTCAGGAGCAGACGGATGCATGGACGAATGATGTCTCTGCACTGTTGGGCGGATTTACAGGCAGCCCGAAGCACGCTACACCCGCCGCAGCAAGCGGTATCTCATCCACTCCGGTTGCCGTATCCATCCCGGTTGCCCCAAGTTCGGAACCACGCGGATATCACCGGAACCACCCGGTACCTTCACGGCTGGTGTTCAAGCAGAATCTGAACAAGGCCGGATCTGAAAAGGAAACCCGCCA
Source organism: Paenibacillus sp. IHBB 3054 (assembly GCF_051594305.1). Taxonomy (NCBI): domain Bacteria; kingdom Bacillati; phylum Bacillota; class Bacilli; order Caryophanales; family Paenibacillaceae; genus Paenibacillus; species Paenibacillus sp. IHBB 3054. The sequence continues at coordinate 45,497 of NZ_JBOFBG010000003.1, forward strand.
CTACGCCTTCGACCTTACACCTGCCGGAGTGCAGTTCGAAGCAGGCGATGCTCTGGGGGTGTGGCCTGCCAATTGCCCTGATTTAGTGGGCAATCTGCTGCATACGCTGGGCATTGAACCTACTACCCCGGTAATGGTCAAAGGCCAGGGAGAACTACCGGTGACTGAAGCACTGCTCCGTCATTTTGAGATTGCCCGGGTTACTCCAGACATGCTCCGCTTCATCCGGGACCGCGCTCAGGATGTCGGGTTAAGCAAGCTCCTAGAAAGTGAGAATCTGGCGGACCTCAAGCAATGGCTGTGGGGTCGTCAACTGATCGATGTGCTGCAGGAATTTCCGGTTCCCCTCAGCGCACAGGAACTTTTGGAACAGCTCAATCCCTTGCAGCCTCGCCTCTATTCGATTTCTTCCAGTCCGAAAGCATATCCGAACGAGGTTCATATAACTGTTTCCACTGTTCGCTACGAGAACAACGGCAGCGCCCGCAAGGGAGTATGCTCCACATTTCTCGCCGACCTCGCTACAGAGGATACGGACATTCCCATTTTCATTCAAAAGAATGCCCATTTCCGTCCACCGGCAAATCCTGATGCCCCGATGATTATGGTCGGTCCGGGTACAGGCATTGCTCCGTTCCGGGGCTTCCTGCAAGAGCGTAAAGCATCCGGAGCCAAAGGAAGAAATTGGCTGATCTTCGGGGAACAGCGGAAAGACAGTGATTTTTATTTCTACGATGAGCTTGAAGTTCTTCAGACAGAAGGCTTCCTGCATCGGCTGGATACAGCCTTTTCGCGCGATCAGGCTGACAAAATCTATGTACAACACCGCATCCTTGAGCATGGAGCCGAGGTATGGGCCTGGCTTCAGGAAGGCGCGCACTTCTATGTATGCGGAGATGCCCAGCAAATGGCCAAAGAAGTAGATGCCGCACTGAAGAGGGTAATCCAGCAGCACGGCGGTATGACTGCGGATGAAGCGATTAACTATGTAAAAGAAATGTCGTTATCCAAGCGGTATGCGCGGGATGTCTATTAAGAAGACTATTGAACATCACATCAATTTTGTTTTGAGTGAAGAGGGGCGGAGTATACGTCTTTTTCAATGTTATAAGGCAAAACGATGCATAAAATCGTCCGGTTAGAAGCAATGATTCACATCAAACAAGGCCCCGCCAGTATAATCACTGACGAAGCCTTGTTTTATTTATATTCTTGTCCTCTGATTATATTCCCTCTAGCAAACGTTCAATCGTTGATGATGTCCACCCGGTTAGAGCGTATCTTCAAACTGGAAGAGCTCTGGGGAAGCAGGTATTTAGTATTGAAAGTAGGGTCCCTACAAGCCTGCAGCGGGTTCGTTTACTCGGACTCAGGAGACGCTATGGAGAGTGAAATCCCTGCTTATTCTTTTTTTCGGACCCAGACGACCTTATCTGCTCTGCATTCTATCTAAAAGCGGCCATCAGGGAGAATTAACTGCGCTGGAGTCCGTTTCCCTACTGTAACAGGCTAAAAGCCTCAAATAAGTGCAACTCGGTCCGTTCATGCTTAGGAGCCAGGAATACACTTTCCGGACGCACACACGTCTTCGTAAGAAGAACGAAGTCTCTGAAACACCGAAACGTAAGCCTCCACCAAAAAACTACCTTGTGGTGAAACGCCTTTCTCCGCGTGTGATCAGAAAATGCTACATAGCCGTTATAGTTACCGGGGAGCAGATTAAGACTTTCTATGGTATCAAAACCCTCTGGCCACTCTCCATCCCCCGCTATTAGGTTCAGAACACGCATTCCGTAGCAATCAACGGACGCTTAAGCAATTCCCATCCGGTCTTAGCGGATATAAAAGAGGCCAGCTCCCATCCCATCCGGTAATGCGTCTGATAGCCGGGATGGTAACGGCCGCCCCATCCTTCCACCTCTGGATGAATCAGCCCTAAATCAACCAATAATATCTTTCCGTTTCCAATTTGATTAAAATGGGCCACGACCTTATTCACACTGGCAAGATAGTTGTTGTTCATGGTTCCAACACAGCAAAAGACATAGGGATCGTTGTATTGATCCAGGATAACCTGAATGAATTTTATATAAGCGGCAATATACTCCTTATCATCAATTGGTGTAGAATAATCGTTTTGACCCAAATTAATGACAATTCCATCAGGAATATATCGGGAAAAGTCCCATGGCGCCGTCTCTTTGCCAAGGGTCCCGAAAAAATGCTCCGGCAATCCATGCCTGTTCCCTACGGCATCCTGCCAAACGCCAATGCCGCAAATGGCCATCGTATGATATTCCGCGTTCAACATTCTGGCGCTGATCCCGACGTAGGACATGTAGCCGTCGTCAAGATGCGGGGCTTCAGCGAGCACATGCGGATGGCCATTCCCTGCTCCATCTGTGATGGAATCCCCAAAGTATTCAAGCCGGATAGGTCCGGCCGCAGGCGGGGCAAGGAAGCTCCCGCCGTCAGGAAGAGCAAAATGATGAAATGCGATATTTCCGGTCAAAATCCCCGTTCGCTTGTGGATTTCCAAAGTGTGTTCACCATCCGGGAGTCCCTGTTCGATTATGTATGCATGAACCCCCTTCTTCAGATTAATCCAATTACGGGCGATCCCGTCCAATACGATTTCAACGTAATCCTGGCCGCCGGAACCCTCTGCTGTCATAGAGATGGCCGTACCCCGGAAGGCAAGATGAACAGCACTATTAACCCATCCGCATTTCGGATTCCCCTTCTCAGTCAGATCAAATCTCCCCATCAGCCTGGTGTACTTAGTAAAGTCAAAATCCAAAGTAACTCCTCCCATAAATTTCTGCATAGACCACCCAATTCCCATCCGGCACAGGCCGCTATCATACCCTGCATAAAGGACCCCTCCGGAATAACTACAGTTCTTCCGGAAGGGTCCTTATTCAGTTAGCACATCTGATCTGGCACTCTATTGACCGGTCTTTCCTTGAACCGGAGTAAGTCCTAGCTTCGGATTCGCCAGATCGAGTTTATACATGACTTGATTGTAGTTATACCGTGGTGTTGCGACATGATTCGTGAACGTATTCGTAAAAGTCCCCTCGAAGTAGATCACCCGGCCGCCATCCTTATTGAAGTTTTTGTGCTGGGCAACGTTGTAAAAAGTATAATTATTGTGCGTTACGATCTTTTTGGCATTAGTCCACGGACCTTGAGGCGCCGGAGCTTCCGCGTACCAGATTTCTCCGAGCACCGATGTCTTTCCCTGCAGCTGCTGCCCGATCATCACGTAACGCTGCCGGTAATCGTTCCATTCGACGGCGCTTGAGGAGATTTGAACCTCTTCGCCGGTATCGGCATCTTTTAATTGATAATAATGCAGGTCGGCCGCTTGGATCACGCCTAAATGGATCAGCTCCTTCTCTTGATCCTGCTTCAGCGGTGGAGTATTCTTTTTCCAACCCCATACAAGCTTGCCGTTTGCGTCGCGTTCCAACGACGTTTGAGCCCCGTTATACGCCGTTCCCGGGGTCAAACATGTGAACGATTCGTATTGAGTATAGTCGATGATGGCGTCATAGCTTGCGGAAACGCGTAAATTGGGCATCCGGTGTTCGGTAAAGAGCCAATAGCCCACCCCATTCTCCTTATAATAGGTCGCTTGGCCGCCCGGATGGCGCCAATCGTCTTTGGAAGGGAACTGGACGACTTGCTCGAACTCCTTAATATTGTCATTAAAGGCAAGAATGCCGAAGGCGCTGAGTCCGGGATTATGGGTACTGTAGCCGGCGAGCAGCCGCTCCCGTCCGGCACTGTCCTTGGCGGTCATCAAACCGAACACCCAAGCTATTCCGGCACCGTCAGGCAGCTGCGGCACCAAGCTTTTGACGAAACCGTCCCCTTGGGTAAAATAGTTCAGATTCACGCCGGCGTCCGGATCCAATCCACCGTTTTGCGGCATCTTAGAAGTCGCTCCCGTCACACGGAAGTTCCCCAGCGGATACGCCGGTCTGTCGGTATCACCCCAGAACCAGTACAGCTTATCGTTGTACGTGATCGTCTGCACGGAATCCTGTCCCATGACCAGACCGTTTATCAGCGGCTCCTGAATCGGAGCCCCCAAACCAAGGAGCATACTGTCGCGATAAATGCCTTGGCCAGTAATCCGGTACAGCCGTTCAGCGATGTTGACCCGGTTCATCTCGATTGTAATCATGCCCCCGGGGGTAATCTGTACAGCCTGCCCGCGATTGCCAAACATATCGGCAGGGATATCATAACCGTGGCTCGACAGATGGAAGAAGACCGACCGATCCATCAATCCGGGTTCGCTAAACGCCACTACACCGGCACTATCCGTGTAATACAGAACGTTATTCGTCGTCTTCAGCTCAACAAGAGGAATGCCCCGGCCCGTCTCGGCATCCACGATCTTAATCTTGAACGGCTCCTGGCCCCCTTTCTTTGCGCTGCTCAGATTCTGCCCGGCGCTGCTTTCCGCCGCCTGCGCTGCAATCGCCCCGCCCGGCGCCGTCATAATCATCAGCACAAGGCAAGTCCATATCCCCGCACTTTTCCACTGTTTCATTTTCATTTTGTTGACCTCCCGCCCTTAGTAGATTTGATAGAATGAAATCGTTGCGCTGCAAAACGCCATCTGTTCAAACCACTGATGATGTACTCTCTCTCACAACCCCCCCTGCATATTCATATCGCTCCTTGCGGAGCGCCAATCGAATGGTCTTCACCTCGAATGGACGGAATTGGAGCATTACATCTCCGCCTTCGTGCGGCACTTCTGCAATCTTCTCCTCCAGCATATTTGCGTCACTAACCGCCGCAACGGACAGCCCGATGTGAAGCTTGCAGACTACCGAGGCCCCTTTACTCTCGTACAGACGCACAACCCAATCGCCCGATCCGTCTTCGGCAAGCTTGACCGTCTCCGCAATCACATTGGCTTGATCGATGCAGAGTAAGGACTGTGCCCCACACCCTCCACCAGGCAGAAGGCTGACAGGATAGTTCAACTCATAAGCTTCGCGCACGACAGGACTGTCGAGAAATGCGCCGTTCCAGAATGTAAATCCATAAGTAAAATGATGCACCCCTTGATCGGACGTTTCATCCGGCCAAGTCGGAGCCCGAAGCAGCGTTAGGCTCATCGTGTTATCGTTGACGGAGATGCCGTATTTGCAGTCGTTCAGCAGTGCGAAGCCGCGGTTTGCCTCTGCAAGGGCGGACCACTTATGCTGAACCACTTCGTAACGGTCCGCATCATGCGGACGCGAAGCATGATTCGGCCTCTTGACGTGACCGAACTGAATTTCCTGCAGGGACTCGTTCGTATGAATGCGAACCGGAAAATCGACTTTCAGCAGCTTATTCTTCTCGCGCCACTGAATCGTTGTATGGAATTCCACTCGGCGGCTGCCGGCACGCAACCGGATATCTTGAATCATGGTCGAATGATTCAATTCCCGCTCCACCCGAAGATTTCCGAAGAGCGGTCCATTCGCAGTAACGGATACCCGGGCGTTTGCGTTCAGCTCAATGGGTGCCAAGCGGTAGCGCCGGTCAATCTCCCAGGCATCGAAATCTGAATTTTGATCCCGGTACATCCGCATGACATTGCAGCGGTCTGCTGCCCATTCCGTGCCGGTCTCCTTATCGAAAATCCGTGTGATCTCACCCTTTTCGTTAATTCCAAGCGCAATCCATTCATTCTCCATATGCGATTCACTTGCAGAGACTGTCGACAGAACAGGGACGACCGGCACTTCCAGTTCAGTCTTGTAGGTCGACCAGCCCATGGAAGGAGCCTCCAGCTGGGCATAGCTAACACCTTCGTGCAATTGCACCGGCAGAACTGCTCCATTCACATTCGTAATCCCGTGAACGCCATTAGGTAATGCTACCAGTTCCTGTCTTATCCAGGACAGCGAGTTAAATACGGTAACACTGGAGGACTCGCCGTCCGTGATTGCATCTCTTGCTTCGGAAGCCATGTCGCACACGTTCTTATTCAATTCCATCAGTTCAAGCTGCGCCTCTTCATGAACGCGGTGGATAGATGAGCCCGGCAGAATATCGTGGAATTGGTGCAGCAGCAAAACCTTCCACAGACGGTCCAGCTCCCCGTAAGGATAGGTCCGGTTATTTAAATGCTCCGCTGCAGCCCCCCATAACTCCGCCTCACGGAAGCCAATTTCCGCCTTCCGGTTCAGCTTTTTGATGACTGCTTGTGTTGTATAAGTCCCGCGGTGAGCGGGATAATAGAGCTCTCCTACGTACTTGACATCAGGAATGCCTTTTTCGATCTGATCCCGGAAAAATTCGATGGGCGAGCCGTGCTTCGTCTTGGGGACACCCTCCAAATTGCCGAGCCTGCGCATAAACTCAAGATCGTCCCGGTTGGAGCCTCCGCCTCCGTCGCCATGCCCGAACTGCGTGAGCCGCGTAGAAATCCCATCAAGCTGGACGCGGTCCTTCCACTGATTGATTAAGAACGACGGACTGATCCGAATCGGGTAGTAGTCTCCATAGTTGAGCAGATGCGATAAGATTTGCGAACCGTCGATCCCTTCCCACAGAAACGTATTATGCGGGAACGGATCTGCTACATTATCATAAGTACCGAACAATTTAACGGAACCGAAATACTTAATCCCGCAACCCTTCATGATTTGCGGCAGGTTCCCGGAATAGCCGAACACGTCAGGCAGCCACAGCATTTCGTTGTCTACGCCGAATTCTTCCTTGAAGAAGCGCTTGCCGTGCATCGCCTGGCGGATCAGGCTTTCGCCGCTAGTGAGGTTCGTATCCGGCTCTACCCACATGGAGCCTTCGGGAATGATTCTGCCTTCCTTCACCGCTTGTTTGATGCGCGTATACAGCTCAGGGTACAGTGTCTTGACCAACTGGAACAAATAAGGCTGGCTCTGCGTGTAAGTATATTCCGGATATTCGTCCATGAGCGCAAGCTGATTGGACATGGTCCGGGCAATCTTACGCTTCGTCTCCCCAATCGGCCACAGCCAGGCCACATCCAGGTGGGACTGTCCCATAAGGTACAGGGTAGGCAGCGTTGAACCGTTCACACAGGATAAAAGCGGTTTCATGATCTCTCTGCACTGTTTTACGTTCTCTCCCAACAATTCCTGACGCAGGGTCAGGTCGACCGTCGCAAATACCTGAGTCAGACAACGATCAATCTCCGCAACGCGGAGAGATTTGACATCGAGATGATTGCGAAGATCGTACAGGCATTCCAAATCAATAAAAAACTGGTACACTTCTTCTTCAAAAATACAGAGTTGCGACTCTCCGAACATCGGCTGAGAATCGGAATGGCCGGCGTACGCCTCTGCGACAATCTCGAATTGCTCGCCGCTTTTCGCCGAACGGGTTAATGTTACGTAATCATGATTAAGGTCCTTTGCACCACTCACGATGCCGTCGACATACACGGTCGCTTCGGATCCAAAATCAAGCATAGCCACCAACCGTTTGCCTTCGCCCTCCTTAGGAACGATGATTGTTGAGCGAAACCAGCCGTACCCCCATTTCTCCCCCCACTGTTGTCCCCTGGTTATGCTCTGAAACGGTTGTTCATCCATTTCATGAATGAACAGCTGTTCCTTTGTCGTAAAACCTGAAAACTCCATGGGAGAAACCTTTGTAATCATAAATTGATTTCTTTTATTCAGTAGCTTTTCGACATGGAATAAAATCTCTTTTTTCTCGTTCAAAGCTCTTCTCACATCCTATGGTTTCGTTATCTTACATCCTATCGCTTTGCGATATATTGCCGCCCCGAAGCAATCAGCAACGGAGGGACAATCTCTATTAGTTTGCTGTTACTCTTTGCGCAGCATCGTTATAAATTTTCAGTGCTTCATCAATGGCGCCCATTTTTTGGACCTTATCAATGAATACCTGCCAATCATCGAAGCTGCTCTTGCTTGCCACGAATTTGGCCTGTTCTTCCGTAACAAACGTTTTAACAGGGTTCATAATCTCCGAGATCCGCTGGTTTTCATCGCCTGTGAGTTGAATCGAAGGTTCGCTCAGCCAGGAAGGAACATATTCGTTCTCAGGCATGGGTAAGCTCGTCAGGAATTGTGACTTCTCAATCGGTACCTCTTCATATTTGCCGTTAAATACGGTATAGTCTGTCGCGGCAAAATCTACAAACGCTCTTGCGTCACTAACCATCTGCAGGCCAGGGTTATGATTCCGGCTTGCCCGCATGCCGTATTTATCGCCTTCCAGCCACGGATCTTTGGCATTTTTCAACGAGTCCACAAAGGTCGGAATACCCTTCTCCCCAATCGTATAGGTTGTGCCCTCAATCCCCCAGGTGATGAGTCTGATCATTTCATCCGAATATTGATAATCGATGAATTTGATCAATTCTTCGGGGTTTTTCACTTTTGAACTTAGGCCGTAAGCTCCCCAGCCCAAATCAGGAGTATTGCCATTCACCACTTCCTGCCAGGCTTTCCCGTATTTCGGATTGTCAGGATACAGGGAAACTGCAAAAATCTTGCCATCGTTGGCCGTTCTTGTGTACTCAGCCGGAGTGGTAAACCACTGCGTCAGCCACATGAGGTTGTCGCCATTCAGCGCTTTTCTTTTCAGCGTATCATCTGTATCAATCGTATACTCCGGATCTAACAGCTTATCCGCATACAGCTTATTTGCAAATTGGAGCGCATCTTTAAACCCTTCTTCCAGAACCCCATATACATATTTCTCGCCGTTCCAGAAGATTTCGTCCTTGATATGGTTCGCAGAGAACAGCGATCTCAGGCTGTTCCATTTGGTTGCGACGGGATATTTGTCGGGATAGAGTTTTTTAAGGCTTTTGGCAGCCTCATAAAATTCATCAAGCGTTTCCGGAATTTCAATATTATTCGCTTTGAACACGTCATAGCGGTAAGAGGACGTATTCTGAATGAGCATGCCGCGATCCTCAGGGAACCTTGGAGTGGAAGTTTCCATAAAGGTATACATCTCACCGCCTGCATTCGTTACCCGCTTCATTCCATTTTTCACCTTGCTAATGTAGTTCATATAATTCGGCATTAAATCTTTATATTGGGCTAATTCGAGAAGCTGGCCCTGACCGGCCATTTCACTCGTATCATAAAATAACGGCGTCACGAAGAAGTCCGTCAGATCGTCGCTTGCAATCATGAGCTTGACTTTCTCGTCATACTCGGAAGACGGAATATAGTTATATTCAATTTCCACCTTTTTACCCATGTATGCTTCCATGCGTTTGTGCCATTCCTTGCCTACGAGACTATTCGGATTATCCACGCCATACGTAGGCAGAGTCACCGAGAAGCGCATCACTTCCTGATTCTCTCCGTTGGCGGCAGAATTCTTGGAATCATTCGAACATCCTGAAAAAATCATCAGCGCGGCCAACCCGAGGATAAGTATTTTCGCCAGCTTGTTCATTTCATTTCCCCCTAATTTGTACGATAAACCGTTTTTTTAAATCTCATCATTAACAATGAACCGTCCGGGCACTCCCCACTTTATACCGGCACATCCGCAGCTCAGCCTTTGACGGAACCTACAAATAATCCCTTGGTGAAATGCTTCTGAAAGAAGGGATAGATGCACATAATCGGAAACATGGTAATAATAATGACGCTCATTCGTACCGCCTTCGGATCAAGCGTTTCTCCCGGGGCATTGACAGCAACAGCACCGCCTCCTACCCTGCCTTGAATCGCAGTCGTATCCAAAGTGAACAGATAGTTTCTTAACACCATCTGCAAAGGGTACTTATCCTGATCCCGCAAGTAAATCAAAGCTTCGAACCAGCTGTTCCAGCTTCCAACCAGACCGAACAGAGCAAAGGTTGCAAAAAGCGCTTTCGACAACGGCAGTATGATTTTGAATAGGACCACTAAATCATTCGCCCCGTCGATATAAGCGGAGTCCTTCAGCTCAGAAGGAATATTAAGAAAAAAGGTACGAAATAAAAATACATTATAAGCGCTGATTGCGCCCGGGAGAATCATGACCCATACCGTGTCTAACAGGTTCAGACTGCGCATAAGCAGATAGGTCGGAATTAATCCGCCACCGAAAAACATCGTTATCATAAGGAAGAAGGTTAAAAATTTCTTACCCGCAAATCCAGGGATCGTGAGCGGATACGCCATCATTGCCGTAAAAAGCAGCATGATGCCCGTTGAGCCTGTCGCATAAATAATCGAGTTCAGATACCCTTTAAAAATGTATGGATCATGAAATACCGTCGTGTACGCTTCCAGATTAAATCCCTTAGGCCAAATCGTTACGCTCCCGGAAGAGATGTAACTTGCACCGCTTAGCGATGTCGCGACAATGTGCAGAATCGGATACAGCACAACAACCAGGATTAACAGCATGATCACAACATTTATAGCATCGAAAGCTCTGGAACCTAAGCTAACCCTTTTCAACCTCTCACCACCTAGAACAAACTTGTCTCTGATACTTTCCGGCTAATCCAATTGGTCAAGTAAAGAATAATAAAGGAAATAAGCGACATGAACATTCCGATTGCTGTTGTGTACTCGTATTGCGCACCCAGTATACCTTGACGATAAACATAGGACCCAATGACATCCGCTACTTCGTAAGTCTCAGGTGAATAGAGCAGAATGATCTTCTGAAAATCATTTCCAAGAACTCCCCCTACGGCGAAAATCAGCAATATGATTGTGGTCGGCTTGAGCGAAGGCCATGTAATGTGCACAACCTTCTTCCATCGCCCTGCGCCGTCTACTTCAGCCACATCATAAAGCGTTGGATCTATTCCGCTTAATGCGGCAAGGTAGATGATCGTGCCGAACCCGACGCCTTGCCATATACCGGAAGAGATGAAGATGGACCGGAAAAAATCCGACTCCAGAAGAAACATAACCGGTTCGCCGCCGAAAAAGGCGACAATATTGTTAAACAAGCCGTCTCTTGCCGTAAATTCTTTAAGCATTCCCGCAACAATGACGACCGAAATGAAGTGCGGGAAGTAAGATACCGTCTGAACAATTTTCTTAAATCTTTTGTTCCTCAGTTCATTGAACAGCAGTGCCAATATAATCGGCGCCGGAAATGACCAGAATAAAGTATACAAACCGAGAAGCAATGTATTCTTCAAAACCCTAAACGCCATGGGATCATTAAAAAAAGAAATAAAATACTTGAATCCCACCCACTCGCTTCCCCATATCCCCTTGGAAGCATTAAAATCCTTGAAAGCGATTAAAATTCCGTACATCGGAAAATAGTGAAAAACCAACAGCGTCAGGAAGCCGGGAAGCACCATAAGGTAGAGATAGCGATGCCTGATAATTCTGGCTATGAACCTGTTATTACTCGTCTTCACAGAAACACCTCCTGACTGTCAACATGTTGTAGTCTGATACGGCTGGCACTAGGCTCACAGGCGCGTGAACTCCGCGATTCAGCTGCTTGAAAGCGCATTCATTTTCACCTCCAGATTGGATCCCAACGTCGTCGAAACCGAGTTGCTTCTGCTTTCCGTGTTATACAGATTAGTCCATCATGATGCCGAAAGTTATTATGCTAGGTAAAAAATAGCACATACCATTTACTGCGTCAATATATAAAATTCAAACACAAATTAGATTTATTTCGTATACTATTTATGAATATTCCCGAATTGGCGGTATCGATGGGGCGTCAGGTTGTGTCTCCGCTTAAACAAGTCATAGAAGTAGCTAACATTCTCAAGTCCGATCTCCAAACTGATATCCACGATTTCCATATCCGTGTTCAGCAGCAAATTCTCGGCGTAGGAAATCCTCAATTCATTGATATACTGGGTCGGAGACATCCCAAGATGCTCTCTGAACATTCTGCATACGTAGGCATGCGATTTGCCTGACAGTTGGACAAGCGCGGCCGCTCCCCGCGTAAATTGTTCTTTCTTTTTCACCTCTCTGCATAGAGCCTTTAACCATTCCGGCTGTCCTGCCGGTTCGAACGGCTCCGCTTCGGCCTTGATGTAGCGGGAGAACAGGTCGGTCAAGATGGCTCTTACCTCTGCTTTGATAACCAGTTTCTTCTCCTGCGGGATCAGACTGAGCTGCTCCAGCCGATAGCGCACATATTCTTTCTCCGTTTTGGACAGCAAAGTCGACGGCGGCATGGCCGGCTCAAGAAGCCTTCCACTCGGGAATCCCTCTCCCAAGAAAGCAATCAGGTCATCCAGGACCTCACGGTTGAACGACAAATTGATGAACTGGCAATCGCTATCTGTCGTCTGCTCATAGCAATGCACATCCCGGTCCCGTATGAACACGAGAGTATTTTCCTGCAACAACTGACGGTTGCTGTTAATGACATGCACAACGCTTCCCTTCAGAATAAGAAACAATTCAAAAAAGTCATGACTATGCATGCCGATCGTATCGCGCACCGAAGCGATCAGCCGGTAATGGGCCTGAATTTCAGAATCAATGCCGTCCGCCGCGAGAAGCTTCAACATTGGCGTTATTCCTCCTTGTTCGTATATGTACATTGATAAAGACAAGTCTTGCAATGTCAAACCACCATAATGTATTCAAAATTGGAGCAAGAATTGGGCCATAGCTATCCATTAGGATAGAATTGTTATTGAAGCCTGAAAGGAGATTGCCACAAATGAACTTATTGCAACTGCGTCAGCAATTTGAAGCAAACAAACGCATTTATGAAAGCGCCAAGCTTGTTTTCCACGGAGTCGAAGACTTCGATGTCTACAATCCTACGATCCCGTTTGAATGGAACGGCAAGCGCTACATTTATGGACGCCTGGAAAAACGCCATGAGTGGGCAAGGTCTTGGGTTCGCCTGTTCGAGCAGAGCGGTCCGGATGAGTGGACAGCCGTGCCGGACACAATGATTTATCAGCTTGAAGACCCTTATATTAGCATGATCGGTAAGCAGCTCGTATTGGGCGGTACGCATGTCCGTTACAAGCAGGGACAGCTTGATACTTTCTACGGTTACTTCTACAAAGGCCGTGATATTCATGATCTCTTCTACTTCACGACCGGTCCGGATTATATGAAAGACATTCGGCTCGTAGAGCTTCAGGATGGCAGGATCGGCGTCTTCTCACGACCACGCGGAGAAGGAGTACGCAAGGAATTCGGAAGTGAATCTTTAGTTGGATTCACAGTCATCAACAGCCTCGACGACCTGTCTCCGGAGGTTATCGAGAACGCCCCTAATATCCGAGGCCTGTTCCATGAGGATGAGTGGGGGGGCTGCAATCAGGCCTACTTGCTTGAGAGCGGGAAGATCGGCGTCATTGGCCATATCTGTTATGCTCAAGGAGATATATCGACCTATATGAACATGGCCTTCGTATTGGACCCGCAGACGAATCAATTCTCAGAGTTGAAAATCATCGGCACACGTCCTTGTTATCCAGAAGGTCCCGCCAAGAAACCGCATCTGACGGACTGCACATTCACCGCCGGCATCGAAATGCGTCCCGATGGCAAGGTCAATCTGTACAGCGGCATCGGCGATTGCGAAGTTGGTCGTATTGTCATCGACTACCCGTTCGAGAAGGAAGGCGCCATTGTTACTATCTAAATGAAATACTCAAGCGTCGAGCTGCTGGATTTGCCAGCGGCTCTTTTTGTTGTCCGTTGACGGCGTAGCGGACTGCAGTAAAGCTATTATGTTAAGTTAATGAAATAGCATACTTTATTTGACCCCATAGTAATACAGACCTGCACAAAATTCTAATATTTTATGTTATTAAGCCCCATTATTACTTAATTTCCGAGAATATCCTGCTTATTTGATAAAAATCCATTTAAAACACACTCCAAGTACGTATACTTTTTAAAACGATATACGCTATAATTGAGGAAATGTCGATATGAGGTGAACTTACTTGAGCAAGAAGGATTTGACTCTGACAAAGTACCAGATGGTTAAAGACTATGTCTTATCCCAGATTGAGAGTCAGGAATTTACAGAGGAAGACCGGATTCCTAGCGAGTCGGAATTTTCCAAGCTGCTGGATGTCAGCACTATCACTGTGCGCAAAGCACTGTCAGAGCTGGTGAACGAGGGCGTGATCTACCGTATCAGGGGTAAGGGGAGCTTCGTCGCCAGTCAAACGGCCGTCCCGGAAAAGACCTCGAATCTGGTGGCTTTCGTCATTTCCGGCGTCGAACTGTACGATAGTTCGTACATGCAGATCATGAGGGGCATCCAGTCCTTTCTGGGCAAACATGGCTGCAAGCTGATCATTGAATTCGTGGAAAATGACTTCGAGCAGGAACGTGAGCTCGTTCTGGGGCTGATACAAACGGAACTAAGAGGATTACTCATCTATTCCTCTGATCCCGAAGCTGCAAAGGGCTATCTCGGGGAAATTCGAAAAAAAGTGATCCCATTCGTTATGCTTGATCGTTCGCCTTCCGGCTATCCAGTCAACGTCGTCACTTGTAATAACCACGACGGTGCTTATGAAGCAGTAGAATACTTGATACAGCAAGGTCATCGACGAATCGGATTTGCAGCTTACGACTATCATCTGAGTCCGGAGATTGACAGATATAACGGTTATCGCAATGCCATGTTGAATGCATCCATTCCAATCTCCGAGTCTCTCTTGTTCCTGGATAAGGAAATGGATCACGCTGTGCTTGCACACCTGATTCAAAGCGGGGAGCTGACCGCACTTTTCTGCGCGAACGATAAGCGGGCCCTTGAGGTAATAGAACGGCTGACCGCACTTGATATCCGCATCCCTGAACAAGTATCCCTGATCGGCTTTGACGATTTCGAGAGCTCCAAGTTCGCCAAGGTCGCCTTGAGCACAGTGAAGCAATATTTTGACGTCCTTGGCTATGAGAGTGCCAAGCTGCTGTTCGAAATTACCGAAGGCTCATCTTACGGCAATAAGAAAGTCATGTTGCCTACAAGCTTGGTCATACGTGAGACAACTAAGCGATTTCAGGGTTAATGCTTGATTCCCCGGTCCATTCTATCCTGATTATGTTTGAACGCAAGCTTTGGATCTGCCGCCTGGGACCTTCACCCGTTAGCACGATGCGCTGCCAAGCTCACAATAGGCCGGCCCCCTTAAAAAGGGGACCGGCCTATATGGTTTCCGGCAAAAGCAAAAGAAAGCGCAAATTCAGCCTTTGGAGAGAAAAATGAGAGAACCAGCCCGCTCCCTACCATTGACAATATGTTCGTAGCAAACCTAAGGGGAGGTTTTTACAATGAGACAAACAACCGTAAACCTGCAGACATAAAAGCGATCCCGTTGGTACTCCTTACTGTATTTCCGATAATTTTGGATAGGGTACTCTTGGGGAATGTGAGGCTAGCATCTGCCGACTTTTATGCAGAGTCTTCGAGCCAACGGACAAAGTGAAGAATCTGAGAAGATGTTTGCAGAGTCCTGTAAATGGATGTCGGCTGCTCCGGTCTACGTCTCCCATTTCTCACAGGTATGGGAAATCCGGTTCCGGTTTTAGACTGACCCTAGAAATTGAAACAGCGATAGCAAAGGACCGAAAAATAAAGTCCTAGACTGTCGCTGTTTCATTTAACTAACGTTTCCCGTTAGAAACGGTGCTGATGCAATGAGTATTCCTTTATTGTTCTCAAATACCTTCATGTACGATCAATATCTTCTATTTCATAGCTGCTCACTGTTATCGTGTGTGCGATGAATAATGCGGGTAGATAGACATCAACATGGGAACGATTATTATTCTATCGGGTGCATATCAAATACCCCGATCCAATTCTGTTGTTCTCACTGATAATAACTACAACTTATTGATCCTCCATCAACAAAGGCCCTTTTTGGGATGAAGTGCTCGGGCCATCGCATCCATATAGCCATGAACGGCGCGCTGACTCACTTCCGCTTCTGGAACGAATATTTCGAAAAGGTGAAAGCAACCGGAATACAGGTGAAATTCGACATCCACACCTGCTTGTGCAAGTCGTGTTACATACTCGATCGTCTCGTCTCGGAATAGATCGAGTTGACCTACACATGTATAGGTTGGCGGCAACCCTGCCAAGCTCTCCTCTCTCGACGGTACCGCATAGGGAGATTCCCCGCTGACATCGTTCTCCTCGCCCAGATACATGTTCCAAGCTGCCAAGTTGTCCATTCGGTTCCAGATTGCGCCTTCTTCCGTAATCTCATGGCTTGACGGCGTGATGTTACGGTTGTCAAGCATCGGGTACAACGGCATTTGTAAGATAATAGACGGTCCTCCTTTATCACGTGCCATCAGCGCGAGTGCTGCTGTCAGCCCGCCGCCACCGCTTGCACCGGCAATTGCAACCCGATTCACATCAATGCCAAGCAATTCCGCCTCCTCCGTCATCCATACCAAGCCTGCATAACAATCATCAATCGCCGCCGGATAAGGATGCTCGGGAGCAAGCCTATAATTGACCGACACGACAACGCATTCAGCTGTCTGAACGAAGTGTTCGCACAACTCATCGTCCATATCAGGATGTCCCAACACGTATCCGCCCCCGTGAATCCATAGCATGGCTGGAAGCAAGTCATCAGTTCGCCCGGCAGGCTCATAAATTTTCACCAGCATCTCGCCTCTAGCCCCCGGAATTTTCCGACTGGTTGTGTTTACATGCTCTGATCTCTTCACGGGCGCAGCCGATACTAAGCTCCTACTCCACTCTAAATTCTCATCCAATTGAAACCCTGGAAATTGTGAATATACCTCTCTTAATTCTGGTAGTATACGTGTTTCTATACTCATGAAAATCCCTCCAAATAAAATCGTTCGTTCACGTTTTCCCCATAGATAAATCTTATTTCATTTCAGCTTCCCATTTGGCAATTTCCTCTCGTACTCGTGGAGCAACCTCTGTACCGAGCAGTTCTATAGCCCGCATAACCAACTCATGCGGCATCGTGCTTAATGGGACATACATCATGAAACGTGTAATCCCTACATGCTTGCGCAGATGGATGATTTTTTGGGCGACTGTTTCCGGATCCCCAACATACAACGCACCATCAAAGCGTCGGGCAGCATCATAGCTGGAACGATCGTAATGCCCCCATCCCCGCTCTTTGCCGAGCTTATTCATGCCGTATTGGGTAGACGGAAAAAAGAGTTCCGCCGCCCGTTCTGTATCTTCTGCGACGAATCCGATTGAATGTGAACCCACCTGAAGCCGCGATACATCATGCCCGGCGTGGGCTGCCGCTTTTTTATACAGTTGTACAAGCGGCGCAAAATTCGTCGGGCTTCCACCAATAATAGCCAGGACCATTGGCAGACCCAGAAGGCCTGCACGTACGGCTGAATCTTGGTTACCCCCGCTGCCAATCCATATGGGTAAAGAGGACTGAATGGGCCGCGGGTACACACCCAGATTATGTATCGCTGATCGATGGCCTCCTCTCCATGTTACTTTCTCGGATTCCCGTATTTTCAGAAGCAGTTCAATGTTTTCATTAAATAATTCCTCATAGTCATGCAAGTCATACCCGAACAACGGAAAGGATTCAACAAAGGAACCCCGGCCCGCAATAATCTCGGCACGTCCATTGGAGATGCCGTCAAGCGTGGCAAAATCCTGAAACACTCGCACAGGATCAGCTGATGAAAGGACCGTCACAGCACTCGTTAATCGAATCCGTTTAGTTAGGGGGGCAGCAGCAGACAACACCACTGCTGGTGAAGAAGCTGCATAATCTTCCCGATGATGCTCACCTATACCGAAAACATCCAATCCAATCCGATCGGCAAGAACGATTTCTTCGACGACTTCGCGTAATCGCTGTGCATGACTCATCACAATTCCGGTCTCAGTATCAGGCTTTGTTTCTACGAACGAAGTAACGCCTATTTCCATGGTTCATCTCACCTTTTTTTGTTTTTTCTCCTGCAATTCGCCCAACAGAATCGGCTCAACCCTATTTTTAATTAGAATGCTTCAGACAACGAATTAAAGCGGTCCAATCAAGCTCACCATAACCATTGGCCAGTCCTTCATGCAAATGATGATGGATCAGTTCTCCCAAAGGCAGAGGAGCTTGAACGGACTGAGCTGCCTCTATAGCCAATGCAACATCCTTCATTCCAAGCTTCATTTTAAAACCGGCTGGTTCAAAACGCTGTTCGGTCATGATCGCTCCATAGTTCTGATATATCGGAGATTGAAAAAGAGCATTCACGACATCCATAAATCGGGCTGGCTCGATGCCGTGCTTTTCTACCATTAGCTGCGCTTCCGACAAAGCCTCCAGCATCGAAGCAATTAAAAAGTTAACACCTATTTTTACAACGTTCCCTTCTTCGCCGTGCTCCCCAATCTCGAATATCTCTTGACCCAATGCTGTTAAAACTGGAAGTACCCGTTGTCTTGCTTGTTCCGGACCTGCCAAAATGATGCGCAATGCAGCTGCTTTAGCGGCATCCGGACGCCCCAGCACCGTGGCAGACACAAAGTGTTGCTTTCTCTCCGCATGCGCGGCGGATAACTTCCGAGCCAGATCTACGCTAATCGTACTGGCAGATACGTGAATTCCTTTTTCCGATAATCCATTCAGAACACCATTCGGCCCCTCAACAACCTCCTCCAAAGCGGCATCGTCAGAAAGCATGGTTATTACAAGATTGCTTTCTTTCGCTGCCTCTAGCGGTGTTTCGGCATATCGTGCTCCCTGTTTCATTAATGGTTCAACTTTTTCAGGGGTCCGATTAAAGATGATTAATTCATAACCCGCTTTCAACAGATTTTGTGCCATGGGAAAGCCCATATTCCCAAGCCCGATAAACGATACCTTCAATAGTCTCAACTCCATATTTATGATGGATTTCGCAATAACGGAACGATTGTTCCAATTTGATCAAAAAAAATTTATGCTCCTACAGATACTTTCACAAATAGCACCTCCATAAATATAATGAACACGATAACGGAACGATCGTTCCGTTATCGACAAAAAAAATTATACTCCTACAATTGCAAAAGTTATCATCTCTTTTGCGCGTTCCGGATCCTGACCTGTTTTTGCCATAATATTTATGCTTTGATGTAAGTTCAGCAATAAATAAGACAATGCTTTGATATCAGTCGATTTATCAATTTCGCCCGATTGTTGACCCTTTTCCAAAAGCTCACAAAAAGCTTGTTCTAACTCCAAGAAACTTGTCTTTATCAACTCATTTATTTTTTCATCTGGCGACTCTAATGTTGTAGCTGTATTCGTTACAAAACACCCGCCCGGCAGGCTGGTATCATATGCTGACGCAATATGATGCTCAAAAAATTGAAGAATTCCATCTCTAACGGTTGATGCCCGTTCAAGAATAACTTGTTTATTAAAGCTCCCCTTTTTATAATGCTCCAGGGCAGCCGTATACAAGGTATGCTTGTCAGAAAAAGTATCATAAAGACTGGACCGGCTGATGCCCATCACTTCCAGTAAATCCGGTATGCTGGCTGCCTCGTATCCTTTTTTCCAAAACAACAGCATCGCTTGGTGCAGCGCTTGATCTTTGTTAAACTCTTTTGTCCTGGCGATAAGTAACACCTCCCGTAATGGTAATATAACATATCTGAACTGATCAGTCCAGAAAAAAGCGAGCAGTTCTTACTCCTTAATTCAAATTTTTGTAACACACTGAAAATTATCTTAACAGTTCGCCGGAAACCTACTGGCTTATGTCGGGATGGTCGCAGATCGGGTTACGTGAGTCAACAAAAAATCTTGAAAGCGCCAGTTAAGTTGTTAGTTCAATAAAGGAACCCAGATCTGTATCTGAGTTCCCCAGTATTTTACATAATTTTCGCTACAATTTTTCCAGTTACTTTTCCTTCTTTTAATTTCACTAAATATTCTGGTATGTCTTCCATAGAGATTACAGTTATTGCTGGAGGCATAATATATTTGTCTGCAATTAGTTTCGCAAATTTATTACCGATAGCAGCCAAGTTAGATTGAGCATAATACTCTAAAACAACTTGATTTACATCTTCATTAATATAATCAATAGCTTTATCTGCACCAAGAGTTTTTACATATTCCAAGTCTCTACCATGACAAGTCGTATATACAGTAAGTCCGCATTGTTTTGCTAACTGAATCGCGTATCCTCCTACTCCACCGGCACACCCATGGATCAAAATTGTCTTCCTTTTTGAGGCCTGAATTTCTGCACTATAGTTTGGTAAGCTGTAAAACCTGCTCCAGCAAAGCTTCTCTTGTATCATCACTTTTCCTTCCAATAAAGGTTTTCCCATCTTCCCTTCTCTGCCATTTCATCTTTTGTTAGTATCCCCAACATCCATCTTTAGTTAATTTGTCCCATCCCATGAAATCTGCATAAAATCCTATTGGTGTTAAAGTTCAGACTGACATAAAACAGAATGTATTTCATCTACGCCCCACAAAACCTGCTGCTTTTACTGCCATTGACTCATGCATCATGTTCATGGTTCGGATGAATTAGAACATTCGGTGCTACTGCTTTATAAGGTGTTGCATACAAATAAAAACAGTGCCTACTATATAAGCCGCAATTAATTTTTTGCCAAATTTCATAGAAATTCCTCCTTAGAATTGTTGTATTATTACTCTGAACTCTGATCCGCAACATATAAGCTAATCCTTTTGAGGTCCTCTTGATTGTCGATTCCTGGCAATCTTTCTCAATGAGGCGGCGACGGTATTCATCCTACACTTCCTGTTTCCACTAATCATCTCCTTTACATTGCAGATTACTATGAAAAGCTGGAGGATAAATAAATATGTACAATCTATAGCTTTTCGCAGTTTCTCAAAAGCGGCCTCATATATACCATTACATTGATAATAGGAAATCACACTAAATCCCAAATTTTTTTCAGTCCATGTCCAACAGATTTCTAAACCATTATGCGCATATTCATACACGTTTCCATTTTTCGATACTCGAGCTTACTAAAACAGGAGGGTTTTTATACAGCCTTTATTTGATTTCTTTAGGATCTTCTCTCTGCGTATCCGAGTGGGAAAATCGCGCTGATTCTGGATAACAGCCGGATTCATCATGCCACGGAGTTACAGCCCTTTTTGATGGAGCATCCGTGCCAATGGGCGGAGCTGCAGAAAGACTCATTAAGCTCTGTGACGGCGATGAAAAAATGGATCGGTCTCATGATAGGCAAGGCTGCCGATTGTGTATACAGCTTAGAAAAAAACTCTTCCGTCGTCGATCGCGTCAAACAATATATCCGGCAAAATTTGAACGAGGATATCAACCGGGATGCGCTTGCAGCGCATGTGTACTTAAATCTGGAGTATTTATCACATATAGAAAAAAACCACCCCGGATAAAGGAGATGGTCGCATGAATAAGCTGCAATACTTCACTCAGAAATTGTTTCATACTAAAATATAAAAGGACATGATTTAGAATTCAATTTATTCCAAATCTTCACCGTTGCTTTGGATAACCTTTTGATACCAATAAAATGATTTTTTCTTACTACGTTTCAGTGTCCCATTACCTTCATCATCACGATCAACGTAAATAAATCCATATCGCTTGCTCATTTCGCCCTTGGTCGCACTAACTAGATCAATACATCCCCAAGTCGTATACCCCATCAGCTCAACGCCGTCTTCTTCGACTGCCGCTTTAAACGCCTTAATATGCTCACGCAGATATTCGATTCGATAATCATCTTCTACATAGCCGTTTTCATCTGGTGTATCCACCGCACCAAGCCCGTTTTCCACAATAAATAATGGCTTCTGATAACGGTCATATAGAATATTCAGCGCTGACCTCAACCCTAAGGGGTCGATCTGCCAGCCCCATTCGGAAGATTTCAAATAAGGATTTTTAATGGATTTAAATATATTTCCAGCCGTTTCATGAGCAACAGATGGATCGGTGGCAACAACTCGGGACGAGTAATAGGAGAACGAAATAAAATCAACTGTATGATGTTTTAATAATTCCCGGTCTCCTTGTTGCATCACAATATGAATATTTTCTCGTTCGAATTTTTTTAGTGCATAATTCGGATAGGCGCCCCGGGCTTGAATGTCAATGAACAGATAATTTTCCCGATCCTTTTCGACTGCTCTAGCATAATCCTCTGGACGGCAAGAATAAGGATAATTATTTCCTCCTGCCAGCATACAGCCAATCCTATTCTCGGGATCAACTTCATGCGCTATTTTAGTTGCAACAGCACTGGCCATTAATTGATGATGCATGGCTTGATATTTTACCTGTTCTTCATTCTCATCTGGTTCAAAGCATAAGCCCGCGCCCA
Source organism: Paenibacillus sp. IHBB 3054 (assembly GCF_051594305.1). Lineage (NCBI taxonomy): Bacteria > Bacillati > Bacillota > Bacilli > Caryophanales > Paenibacillaceae > Paenibacillus > Paenibacillus sp. IHBB 3054. The sequence goes on from NZ_JBOFBG010000003.1 coordinate 67,796, forward strand.
AAAACGGTGCATGCAGTATCATATTCACCTCATTAAAGGTCAACCAATATTTTACCAGCCCTCTGAAATGATTGAATACGGTACGACAATAGTTCTCAAAAAAACCAACCATTTTACGATTACGCCATGAACCGTATTTTTTGATAAGAGTAACTGGAACATCAAAATGGGCTAAAGTTACCAATGGCTCGATATTGTGCTTTCGTAATTCCCGAAATATATTCTCATAAAAGGTTAAACCTTCTTCGTTCGGTTTCTCTTCATCCCCATTGGGGAAAATTCTGGTCCATGATATCGACATGCGATAAGTTTTAAAGCCCATTTCAGCGAATAACTTGATGTCATCAATATACTGATGATACATATCAATTGCTACTTGAGCCGGATAAAAGTGCTGATCATCAAATTCAAGCATTTTAATTTTCCCGGCCATTACTCCTGCTCGATCATTGCCCATAGGCAATAAATCAACAGTTGCTAAACCTCGGTTTCCTAAATTATATCCGCCTTCACTTTGATTTGCCGCGGTTGCGCCGCCCCACAGAAAGTTAGGACCTAACCCCATTCTAGATCACCTCATATGATTTTTTTACACCAATCACAAGAACATCGCTTACGAATTCATGCATATCTATAACTGTCGTTCTCTCTTTAACAGTTGTTACAGCTGCCGCAAATCTGCGGTGTTCAAGATCGATGATGGTAAACTCGTATTCACCAAGGTCCGCATTTAACCTCAGAACTGTATTGACAGGAACATAAATGGCGACCTTGGACAAGCTGGCGGTTGCCGCTGCCCGGATCTCTTCCGTGTTCTTAAGCACAATGTCCCACGGCTGCAAGTCGGTCAGCCCGTACATCTGAAACAGCCATTTGGCAAATCCGTAATCCCAAGCCCCCTCGAATTTAAGCGCGGTCTGCCAATCATAGGGGCTGTCAAACCCTTCTCCGGTAACTCCGAACCGCCTGCCTTTTTTGTGCCAGCTCCAGATTCCGTGCGCACCGTAGGTTACCCCGGCGGCCGCTCCGGATAAAAGACTTTGCCAGGCAGCCTTGCGCACATCGGCACGGCTGAACCGGCCGTACACCTGGCGGCTGTACCCCATCATTTCGTAGCAAGGCTCAGAGTTCAACACCGGCCGTGTTACCGGCTTGCTGCTGAAATCCATAGCTAAGGTGTAGGCCATAGGCTGAAACTGCGAATTGTGGCCGGACTGGTACATGTAGAAATCCAAGTCGGGATCGTTTATGAACTCGTCCGGCACCGCCGCTGTTCTTCCTTGAATATGCAGAGTGGTCAAGCACTCCGGGCTATGCCTTTTCACAACATGAAGTGCCGTCCGGTAATATTCGTTCGCCCGATCGGACGGAAAATCGGTGTCCCCGCTCACGACATAGATCGGGTAGTATTTGGAGAAGCGTTCCGCTGCATAACGCACGTATGGTTCCACTGCATCAAGCGGCATCTTTTTGTCTTCCCGGATTCTGGACGCCCAGGTGTCCGGAATATAATTGCACCAGAGCAGGACCAGCGCCGGCACAAACCCTTTGCCCACCGCTATTTCCACCATTTGCTCGGCTCTTGCGAAATACTCTTCCTTTAGCGAATAAAAATCATAAGTACCGTCTTCACACAGGGCAAACGGCTCCTGATTCAAATCACTGCCGCTGGCATCCCACTGCCGCAGTAAGTTGATCTGCAGAACATTAAAGCCCTGGCTCTTCCTGTAGTCCAGGTAATAGCTCCATTCCTCCAGCGAGATATTGGTAAATGCGCTCCAGACCGTATCCGCCAGGTAGAAAAACGGAGCCCCCTCGCTGACGAAATAACGTTTGTTCTCCGCTATGCCAAGCTTGATCATACAATATTCCCTCTTTCTGGAGTAATGACAGAAAACGGCGATGAACTCGCCGTTTTCCGTGTTTATTGTCCGGTTATGAGGTGACTGCTCCGGCATTGACTCCGGTCGCTTCTTCCTTCTCCGAGGTTTCCTGTGCATCTTGTTCTCTCTTCAGCGCCTGTCTGTCGAGCGTTCTAAAGAACGGATAGTAAATCAGCATACAGACTGGAATAAGTACAAGCTGCGCGACTGCAAGTCTCCAACTGCCCTCGATGATCCCCAGCGCAAAGATCGGAGTGCCGAATGCGGGATAAATCCCGATGGGTGCAGGCAGTAAGCCGATGGTGGTCGCAAAATAGCCAAGCACCACGCAAACGATAGGGGAAGCGATAAACGGAACCGCCAGGAGCGGATTCAGAACGACCGGTATGCCGAAGTTCAGGGGCTCGTGTATCGAGAAGAACGTCCCCGGGAGGCCCAGTTTCCCAATCGTACGGAGCTGCTTGCTCTTGGCGAGAAAGACCAGCAACAGTGCGAAGCCGAGCATTGGTGCATAATTAGCAAAAATGTACCAGAACGCCAATCCGATAATGTTCGGCAGCGGTGCACCGGCCTGAAAGGCTTCGAGGTTCGCAAGATCCAGACTCATCCAGATGGGCTTCACGATAGCCAAAGTCACGATAGCTCCGTGAATCCCGAACATCCAGAGTGCCTGCATAATGATCAGCGCGATAATCATGGCCCCCAGTGATCCGCCCAGCCCTTCCAGCGGCACTTGCAAATAGGTATAAATAAACTCATGAACCGTAACGAAGGAGGTCTGCATGAACAGGCCCGAAATCACTACGAATACAACAGCTACGAGTATCGCCGGAATTAATCCCGAAAAGGTTTTGACGACCGTAGGCGGAACTCCCTCCGGCATTTTAATGGTCCAGTTGCGGTCAACAATCCATATATACAATCTCGAGGCGATCAAGCCGACGAACATGGCTACAAACAAACCCTGTGCGCCAAGCCATTGCAGTGGCAGCGCCCGAACCTTATCGAAGGTCTCTACCGGCGTGAGGATAAGGAACGAGAGCAGCGCAGTCGCAGCGGGAACCAACGGGTCCTTGTCGAAGGCCTGCGCCAGTCTGTAAGCAATGAAGAATACGGCATACAGGGCGATAACCCCCGTAGTCATGGTTGATGCCAATCCGATAATTCCCTTTACCGGTGCAATAAAGTTCTGATAAGGCTCCCAGGCAAGCGCAGAGAACAGCGTCGAGAACGCCCCGACAATCAGAAAAGGGAGTGTTGACATCAGACCATTCGAAATAGCGCTCATATAGCGGTTTTGCTGAATTTTACCTGCATATCTTTGCAGCTTGTGGGATAGCTTTTTTTCATTTGCCATATCCGTTCAACTCCTGCTTTAGAATTTCATCTGATAACCATCATCTAGATAACGCTTCCATTTGATGAAATTACATTCTTGCCAATAAAAGCTGTTCTTGCGAATCCGCGCAGCTGCTTCAGATCGTACTTATAAGATCACAGGCTTAAAGCATCGGCAAGCACTTTCTCACCGTTCATCATGCCATAGTCCATTCGGTCGATTACGCTCACTTTAATGCCTTTAGGTTCATATTTACTTTTAAAATCACCTTCCAGATAGCCGACCTGCGGTCCAATCAGCAGCACATCCGTCTTGTCCGCATACTCCTTGAAGGAGCTTTCGGAGGTGGCCCTGATCTCTACCTCAACATTTTGGGCCTGGGCCGCCTTCTGCATTTTCTGTACCAGCATACTTGTAGACATTCCCGCTGCGCATACCAGAGTAATTTGTTTCATTCATAGTCCTCCCTGATTGTAGTGTTATGGACAACCGCCGCTTCATAGCGGTTCAATCTGCTATATAGCTCCACAATATGTCCCGCCAAATCCTTTGTCGTAATTGCCGACATCAGATGATCCTGTGCATGTACCATCAACAGTGTCACTTCATGTGCGACTCCTCCCGCTTCCTGCTGGATCAGCCTTGTTTGCGATTTATGCGCACCCACCAGCTCCTTCTTGCATTCCTCCAGGCATTCTGCTGCCTGCTCTGAATGGCCTTTCTGGGCAAGGGCAATAGCTTCCATAGCCTTGCTCTTGGCGATTCCCGAATTAGTTATAATTCCCATAATAATTTCCTGATACTCATCCATTGCGTTCACCTCTTACATTTCATTTCTTTGTCTTACAAGATCAGTGTATACGATTACAACTCACTTCTAAACGTAATCCTTTTCCGCTACAAGCGGAAATGCTTACATCCGCACGCATTCAACACCAAAAGCAGAATACAAGATTCAATAAAAAGGATCTGCACCGCTGCCTGACCGAAAACCCGGTCAAACACCATACAGATCCTTGGTCCATCAATACAGTTTATGTCTGACAATAATTCTGGCAAACTCCGCATACGTTTTGCATTTCAGCATTTGCTGGATAATCTCGGAATCGTCGACCAGGCCCATCAGATGCTGATACATTTTCGCCTGGGGTTCTTCGCCGCTCTTGTCAATACTGAGCAGGCAGATAAATTGCACCGGCCGGCCGGACCAGTCAATCGGAGACTTAAGTGTACAGATGGCCCATACCGTGCGGTTGCTTTGCGGAATGATGGGATGGGGAATGGCCACCAAATTCCCATAGGCTGTCGGTGCTGCATTTTCCCGTTCCAGAACCAGGCCGATGAAACCTTCGGAAGAGCGGATCAACCCGAATTCAGACATTTTGTCCCCGAGGAAAGTAATGATCTCTTCCTTCGTGGTAAAGCTCTGTCTCAGAAACACGAGTTCCTCCATAATGTAGCGGAAGGAATACGGCTTCTCGCCATTCAGCAAAGCATTAATGTTCTCCATATCCCCACCCCCCAGGAGTGTCTGCACGACAACCACCGGAACAGAAAACGGCTGTGGGATGGGGACTGTGCTTACTACAAAATCAATGTTGTGCAAAGGGACCTGCTGCAGCTTGTAAAACTCGGTCGTCCCCACAACCTCCAGTCTCTCGCCGAATTTGCTCCTTAGCTTGTAATAAAGCAGACGCGCGCTGCCTAAACCCGAAGTGCATACGACCAGGCAACGTTTGGGCCTGATATCCATCTGCTGTCTTTCCATGGCTGCACCGATATGAATAGCCAGGTACCCCATTTCCGTCTCGGGAATCAACATATTGAGCTTACTTTCAATTAGCTTGGCTCCGATGACACCTGCCTGAAAAGCCAGGGGATAGTTGCTCTTCACATGCTCAAGCATCGGATTGCGGATGCTCATCCCGTATCTGACACGGTTCAGCGCCGGCTTCAAATGAAGGCTAATGCCCATCAACAGCTCTTGATCCCTGCTGATTCTCAAGTTAAGGTCCCTGTCAATTTCAGCAAGGATTTCCTTCCCCAGCTCATAAATCCTGCGATCCAACAGCTTCTCGGGACCGGCATCTTCCTTCTCTTCCCCGGTGACCCCCGCAAACCACTTATTGCCGGCCAGATGCATGGCTATATAGGCAACCTCATCTTCGGGAAAAGATAAGTCCAGCTCTCGTTCAATCAGCGCAACAATCTGCTCAGCGGCCTGGAATTCCTCAGCGGCCCGGAATTCTTCCTTCTCATCCACAAGCATCGCGACCCGGTTCCCGTCACGAATCCGCTTACAGGCGATCGCAATATGAATAGACAGATTGCTGAAGGCAACATCCGACAGGCTCACGCCAAGCTTCTGAATCTGTTCCAGAATAATGCTGCGTATCAGCGTCATCTCGCGGGGAGAGACAATGCGAGCCGCATCCTGTATTCCTCCGGCGCGCTCTTCATCCGAGCGGTTCACCACAAATTCTGATATGCACAAACGCAACCGTACTTCATCGCCTCTCAGCTTTATGCCATAGTTCGGGCGCTTGTCGATACCAATCCCATAAGCAAGCAACGTCTGCTTGACCTCTTTGAAATCGTTCTGAACAGTGGACTTGCTGACATAGAGCTCATCTGCCAGCTCTTCAAGCTTCAAATACGCTCCGGCAAGCAGGAGACGCCTGATTAAATAAAGCTGCCGGTATTCAGGTGATCCCGAATCTTCCGGTTCATTGTTCATAAACAATTGCTGCAGCAGCATACGAAAGCTGCTGTCGTCTGTAATCTTCAGTTCATACCCTCTTGAGCGAACAGGTTGAACCGATGCTCCATGCTTGGCCAGGAACTCATCCAGCTCTCTGATGTCACTGCGTACGGTGCGTGAAGTAACCTGGATCAATTTTGCCAGATGCTCGCTTTTGACAGGAATGTCCGCAGCCAGCAGATGCTGTAAAATCGAAACCATGCGTGAATTCATTCAAGGTCCCCCTGTTCTTATAAATGCAATACGATTTTAGTCCAGCCCGGAGCTGTCCGGCATTTGTCCCGCAAGCCCGGAACCGGCAGGAGCTGCGCAGGAATTCCGTTCCACCAAAATGGTGTCCACTATAATTTTGCTTGTCCCCTGTGAGCCCTGCGAGAGTGTATCAGTCAGCAGATCAACTGCCAAACTGGCCATTCTTTCTTTATCTACGTGAATAGTTGTCAACTCCGGAGTGACAACCAGCGATTCATTAATATTATCAAAGCCAATGACCGAAGTATGCTGCGGTACCCGGATGCCCAACTCGTTCATCGTCTTCATGGCGCTGATAGCTATATAGTCACATTCGCAGAACCAGGCCGTAGGCATACTGTTCCCGTTCTCCAGATAGGTGGTCAACTGACGTTTCAGCTCATCCTGAGAAGTAAGAATAGTTGGCGCTACGGACAAATATGCTGCCTCGGGTACCCTCAGACCCCGCTCAGAAAGCGCCGCCATAAAGCCGCGTTTACGTTCCTCAAAATTGTGAATTCGCAAATTGGAAGCGATATAGCCAATCGAGGTATGTCCAATGTTGCACAAATAGACCCCGGCCTGATATGCACCCATTACATTATTAATTTGAATGAATTGTACAGGCAACGTCTCAAAGCAGGTATCGAGCACAATCAGATTCGGCAGTTTGGCATGAATATCCCTGATTTGTTCACGGGTCAAATTGGTGCCCAGCACTATGGTTCCGACACTGCGTTTCTCATCGGCTACCACCTGGATATCCCTCTGAAAAAATTCTACATCTAACGTTGAAAAAATCAGGGCATATCCTTTCTGCCGGCAGCGTTCTTCAATAAAATGAATCAATTCTTTAAAAAATGGCTGCTGATAATATTCTTCAAGGATAATCCCTGAATTTGTACATACAAGAAAAAGCAACGATTTATCTGCTTTTGTAACGGCTACTTCCCTGCTCTTGGGGCTGTATCCAGCTTCATAGGCTACTTGGAGAATGCGTTCTCGCGTATCCGGGCCAATTCCCGGCTTGCCACTGAAGGCCAACGAAACGGCTGCTTTGGATACATTGGCCAGTTTAGCGATATCTTCCATCTTCATGCCTTGATTCTCCATTTCCTAATAAGTTAACAAACACAACAATGTGATACGTGAAGTGTACACCGAAACTGAATTCGATGCAATGTTTAGCTGAATTAAGTTCATTTTGTTTAGTTATAAGTTTAGGTATTATCACTAAACAAAACTAAATTATTCATTGACACCGCTTAATTCCAATGTTAACATGGCGTCGTAATAAAAAATATATTAAATTAAGTTAAAATAACTAAACTAAATAATATTGTTTAGTTGTCGTTTTCATTTCAGCAGGATTGAAATATTCCATACCGAGGAGAAATGATGATGAAGAAGTTAAAGTTGGGTTATGCCCCAACACGACGTTTTACGTTCAGTGCTGAGGATGCATTCAAGTACAAAGTAGAAATCCGCAAGCAAATTGAGAGCTTTGGAATGGATATTGACATTGTGGACCTGGAAGGCCTAAACGAGGAAGGGCTGCTGTACGACGACCATATTAATGCCGATCTGATTGCCAAGCGGTTCAAAGAGGAAGAAGTCGATGCCGTATTTTTTCCGCATTGTAACTTCGGCACCGAAGACACCGTAGCCCGCGTTGGCAAAGCGCTCGGCAAGCCCGTTCTGCTCTGGGGGCCGCGGGATGAAGCGCCGCTTGCAGACGGCATGCGCCTGCGCGATACTCAATGCGGTATTTTCGCCACAGGCAAAGTACTGCGCAGATTCAACGTCCCCTTCACTTATGTAACCAACAGCTGGGTGAATGATCCAGTATTCGAGCGGGGCTTCACCAACTTCGTCGCAGCAGCCAATGTTGTGCGCCAGTTCAAGAGCCTGCGCATTCTCCAGATTGGTCCGCGTCCTGCTTCATTCTGGACCATGATGTGCAATGAGGGCGAGCTGCTTGAACGCTTCGGCATTGAAATTCATCCGATTACCCTTGTTGATATTCAGCTCCGCACCCGAAAAATTGCGGCCGGCAACAGCGCCGAGCTGCTGGATACGATGGATTACATTAAAGAAAAGCTCGATTACAGCGAAGTGACCGAGGATGATGTAAGGCGAATCGCCGCTTTAAAGGTTGCCATGAAGTCCTTTGCCCGCGAGACGGGAAGCAGTGCTATCGCTATCCAGTGCTGGTCTTCGCTGCAGGAGGCCCTGTCGATCATGCCCTGTCTGGCCAATGCAATCCTGACGGATGAACAAATTCCAGTCACCTGTGAAACGGACATCCATGGAGCCATTACTTCCATTATGGTGCAGGCTGCCGCCATGAATGAATTGCCAACCTTTTTTGCGGACATTACCATCCGACACCCCGAAAACGACAACGGGGAGCTGCTTTTCCATTGCGGCAATTTCCCTGTCTCGCTTTCTGTGGAGCAGAAGCCGAAGCTGCGTAAGCATTTCCTCTTTGACGACCATGCTCCAGGAACCCATGAAGGTGAAATTCGCGGTGGCGGCATGACCATTGCCCGGTTCGACGGCGACCAGGGTGAATACTCGATGTTCCTGGGCAAAGCCCGTGGCATCGAAGGCCCTTATACCCGCGGCTCCTATGTATGGGTGGAAGTGAATGACTGGCCACTGTGGGAAGAAAAGCTCGTCAAAGGTCCTTATGTTCATCATTCCGTAGGCATCCATGCCAATGTTATTCCGGCCATATATGAGGCCTGCAATTATATCCCCGGCCTGACGCCGGACCCTGTAGACCCTACAGAACAGGAAATCCAAAGCTGGCTCAGGGGTTCGGATCTTGCCCGCACTAAACAGTCAAATCTTCACATGTAAAGAAAAGATCTGCTCTATTAACATCTATAAGAGGAGGATATTATGGAAATCCAGGAACTGAAAGTCAAGGCCGCACAAATCCGGATGGATCTGCTGACTATTATTCACCGCGCCAAAACGGGTCATACTGGGGGATCTTTGAGTAACACGGACATTTTAACGGCTTTATATTTTGAAATTATGAATATTGATCCCGCTAATTCGAAATGGGAAGACCGTGACCGCTTCATTGCCAGCAAAGGCCATTCTGTAGAATCACTATGGTGTGTTCTGGCTGACCGCGGTTTCTTCCCCAGAGAAGAACTGGAAACCTACAGCCAGTTCGGCACCCGCCTCATCGGCCACCCGAACAACAAGGTTCCCGGCATCGAGATGAATACCGGCGCGCTCGGCCATGGTCTGCCCATCTCCGTCGGCATGGCACTGGCGGCCAAGCGGGACGGGCGGTCTTACCGTGTGTTCTGTCTGATGGGAGACGGCGAGCAGGCCGAAGGCTCCAACTGGGAAGCCGCCATGGCAGGCGCCCATTATAAACTGGATAATCTGGTCGGCATTATCGACCGCAACCGGCTTCAAATCAGCGGAACTACCGAAGAGGTCATGGGCCTCGACCCGCTGGACGAGAAATGGGCTGCCTTCGGCTGGAACGTTGTTTCCATCAACGGCAACGATATGGAAGAACTGCTGCAGGCATTCCGCGCCGTACCGGAAGTACCCGGCAAACCAACGCTGATTATGGCCAATACGACCAAGGGAAAGGGTGTATCCTTCGCCGAGAATGTTCCCGCCTGGCACCACCATGTGCCAAACGATGAGGAACTGGCGCTGGCCCTGACTGAGCTGAGCACGTCCATTGAGGAATTGACACAGAAAGGGCAGGTGTAATAACAATGAACAAGATTCCTAACCGCCAAGTCATCTGTGACACACTGCTGGAATTGGCCAAAGACGACCGGGATATTATGGTACTAGCCAGTGATTCACGCGGTTCTGCCGCGATGGCTCCTTTCGCCAATACATTTCCGGAGCAATTCGTCGAAGTGGGTATTGCAGAACAGAACATTGTAGGCATGTCCGCCGGCTTGGCCCACAGCGGCAAGAAACCTTTTGTCACTTCACCTGCCTGCTTCCTGAGCATGCGCAGCATTGAGCAAATCAAGGTTGACGTCGCTTATTCGCGGACCAATGTGAAGCTGATCGGGATCAGCGGCGGTGTAAGCTACGGTGCGCTTGGCATGTCCCATCACTCCGTACAGGACATCGCGGTGGCCCGCGCCATTCCGGGACTGGCGATTGTGCTTCCTGCCGACCGCCACGAAACGAAGAAGCTGACCGAAGCGCTGGTTAAATATGACGGCGGCGTATATGTGCGGATCGGACGCAACCCGGTCGAGGACGTATACGAATCCGACGATTACCCGTTTGAAATAGGTAAGGCTGTAATTGTACAGGAAGGTTCCGATATTACGATCATTGCCGCCGGTGAAACCGTACGTGTTGCCCTCGATGCCGCCAAGGCTCTTTCCGAAAATGGCGTATCCGCACGGGTCATCAACATGCATACAATTAAACCCTTGGACGAAGAAGCCATAATTGCTGCGGCACGGGAGACCGGACGCATTATTACAGTTGAAGAGCACAGCATTTACGGCGGTCTTGGCGCTGCCGTGGCGGAGGTTGTCGTACAGCATCATCCCGTTCCGATGAAGGTGCTCGGCATCCCGGATGAGCCGGCCATTGCCGGCAAAACAGCGGAGGTCTTCCGCCACTACGGCCTTACGGGCGACAATATCAAGCAAATCGCACTCGAATTGATCAACAAGTAAAGGGCGAAGCATATGGACCACAATCAGAAATATATCTTGGCCATTGACCAGAGCACTTCAGGCACCAAAGCACTCTTAGTAAACTCTGAAGGAGCAGTCATCGCCCGCAGCGGAATGGCGCATAAACAGCATTTCCCCCAGCCCGGCTGGGTAGAGCATGACCCTCTCGAAATTTATAATAATGTCATTAAGGTGGCCCGCAGCGTGCTGGAGCAAACCGGCATCCACCCAGCGGAGCTGGCTGCCCTGACCCTCACGAACCAGCGGGAAACTGCGCTGATGTGGGATAAGACAACCGGTCAGCCGGTATATAATGCCATCGTCTGGCAATGCCAGCGTACTGCGGACCTATGCGCCGGGCTGAAGCAAGCGGGTCACGAAAGCAACATCCGTGCCAAAACAGGACTTATGCTCGACCCTTATTTCTCCGCCACCAAATGGAGCTGGATCATTAGGCATGCAAAAGGAGCAGCAGAACTACTGGCCGAAGGAAAGCTGCTCGCAGGAACCATAGACAGCTGGCTGATCTGGAAGTTGACCGGCGGCAGCACACATGCTACCGACTATACGAACGCCAGCCGCACCTCGCTGTTCAATATCCATACCTTGGAATGGGACGAAGAGCTTCTCCGGATTTTCGATGTCCCCCCTTCCCTGCTGCCTGAGGTTAAGCCGTCCGATGCCATATTCGGATATACGGCGGACAGTAGCCTTTTTAATGAAAGAGTCCCGATCTCAGGTGTAATCGGGGATTCCCAGGGCGCATTGTATGGCCATCTCTGCTTTAAGCCCGGGAGTGCCAAGGCCACCTTTGGTACCGGCACCTCTGTGTTGATGAATATAGGCGACACCCCGATCGATGGCGGTGACGGTCTTGTAACTGCTGTCGCCTGGGGGGCGGGGGGAAAGGTGACGTACGCGCTTGAAGCCATCATCCGGACAACAGGTGATAGCATCAAATGGACGCAGGATAATTTAGGGCTTTTCTCTACCTTAGAGGAAATGCAGGAATTGGTCGAAAGTGTTCCCGCGAACGACGGCGTTTATCTTGTGCCTGCTTTTGTCGGAATGGGTGCACCCTATTGGGATCCTTACGCCCGGGCGGCTATTACCGGCATGAACCGCGGAACCACCAAAGCCCATATTGTCCGGGCTGCTCTGGAGAGCATTGCCTACCAAGTCAGGGACGCGGTGGAATTCATGGAGCAGCAGTCCGGCATTCAACTGCTCGGTCTGCGGACCGACGGCGGAGCTTCATCCAATGTCTGGCTCATGCAATTTCAAGCCGATATCCTGGGCAACGTGGTGGCTCGGTCGACCTGCGCTGAACTGTCGGCCATGGGCTCGGTATATCTCGGGGGGCTCGGCACAGGTGTTTGGTCCGACCCGGAGCAGCTTGCAGCCCAGCTTACGCTGTACGAGACGTACGAACCCAAGCTAGATGACGCTACCCGACAAAATAATTACACAGGCTGGCAGCGGGCTGTCCAGTCCGTGGTGCAGCGGATTTAATAGAGTCCATTTGAGCCTCAGAATGACGCATCATTATGGTGCAGCATCACTTAATTTCTGGTTTGATCGGCTTTGTGACCCCAATGTGGAGATTCAAACCACCCGGAAAATGTCTACAACTCACGATGTATAAGGTGGCTGGCATACCATTAATAGAATAGATGGCCGAAGCCGGTAAACATTAATGCCTGGATTCCAAAGTTGAATTCCAACATAAATTCTCATGGTTCTGGCGCTGCCCATATATGTTGCCCAATTTAAGAAAGCCTGCAATTGTGCAGGCTTTTTGACTGCTTTCTTTGAGGAAGAAAAAACTGCAAATCTGAACAATGAGCGATGTTCTGATCTTTTAATAAAAAAGATCGCACGCCCTCAATACTACATGAGAGTCATGCGATCTTCTCTTAGTTCTCTCCCAGGCTGTAATCAAGGTAATGTTACGTTCAGCAAGCTCATAGCCTAAAGCCTCGGAGCTTTCTTTATCTATCGACGATGCTCATGAATACCTTTGGGCTAGCTTTTTCTTATGGGAGTGGAATATTTCCTCTAATGAAATATCATACTTGTTTGCGATAACAATAAGATTTCCAAGCACATCCCCAAGTTCTTCCGTTAATTGGCTTTTATTTTCTTCAAATGATCCTCTGCTCTCATCAGGCCGATCTCTGCCGATTTCAAGTGCCCGGATAGCTCTTGCAACCTCACCCGTTTCTTCGGCTAAAAAGCCAAAACGAATGAATATATCCAAATCCGACCAGCCTCTGTCTTGATAATACTGTTTTACCCACTCTTGAAAATCAGTAATGTCCAATGATGACCCTCCAATATGTAAGATACAATTCATTCAATGCTTTTGTATGATGTACACGCCCGACACAAGTAAAACTACACCCACAATTCTATAAGGGTTTATTAGGTGAACATCATTTCCTAAAAGACCGAAATGGTCAAATATAATGGCAAGAATGATTTGACCACAGATTACCAGGCTGAACATATTGGCAAATCCGATTTTAGGAGAAACAAATATTGTTGTGAAAATATAAAACGCACCAAATAGACCACCTGCTAACATCCACCAACGGACACTCTTAATCGTATTTTCACCCGACATTGTATAGGTACCGTTTGCTAAAGTATAGCAAAATACAAGAGCAAGACCCAATGCCCCTACAGCAAAACTAATGAATGAGGAGAGAATTGGACTTCCGACTTTTGAGCGAAGCTGTCCATTTATTCCAACCTGTAAGGTTAGAGAAATCCCCGATAAAAATGAAAGCAGATAATACAGTAGTGACATATTTGTCGCCTCCCTTGCGGATAAGTCATTGACTACATTCTTTCAGCTCATTATATTGAATAAATAGATATAAGTGAAATACGATTTTTGGATAGGAGGTATACTGAATTCTTATATGTCTATTAATTTAGAGCTTTATAAAATTTTTTATACGACTGCAAAATTGGGAAGCATCTCTAAAGCTGCGAAGGAGTTATTTAGCTCTCAGCCCGCAATAAGTCAATCCATAAAGCAGTTAGAGGAAAAACTTGGGGGGCGGTTATTTTATAGAAATGCAAAAGGTGTTTCACTGACCGTTGAGGGAGAAATTATGTTTCAGTACATCGAGCAGGGTTATGGTCTGATGCTGACAGCCGAGCGGAAGTTTTCTGAACTGAAGCAGATGCAGGCGGGACAATTACGGATATCAGTATGCAGTGCAGTATGCAAATACGATTTATTACAATATATCAGCCAATATAATCGTGAATACCCAAATATCAAAATGTATATAAAAGATGATTCAAGTCATGAAATAGCGAGGCTATTAAACGTAGGCGAAATTGATATCGGTATTTTGAATCTCTACAATACGGATGAAAGTAATCTTGATATTATCAAAACCTTACAAATGAAGGACTGTTTCGTTGTAGGCGAAAAGTATAAACATCTTTGTGAGGAATCTTTATCCATTCAAAAGCTAACAGAAAACTACCCTATTATCCTCCTTCAACAGGGTGGGAGTACACGAGAATATATTGATGAATATTTCCGTTCTCACGGAATCGCTATAGACCCACAAATCGAACTTAGCAACATGGATTTGATGGTAGAATTCGCCATTAAGGGATTAGGGATTGCTTGCATTATGAAGGATTATGTTCAAAAAGAATTGAAAAGCAAACAGTTATATGAGTTAGTGATTGCGGAAAAGATACCCTCAAGAAGTCTGGGAATAGCTACAAAAAAAGGGATGCCTTTGTCAACAGCTACACAAAAATTTATTAATATTTTTGATGCACAGTAGTCATGTTCAAAAAATAAAGGGGAAAATAAAAATCCGCGATACTCTTTTGCAAAAGAGCATCGCGGATTTTTAATACCCCAATTTCTCATTGATGATAATTACTTTTATCCTGTCTTTTATAAATTGTCCTGCAATTAAAACAAAATGATTGCATATTCTCTGCTTATGATGGCAATCAATACACCGATTACGAAGAGTATATCTATCTGGATAAGTTTGTGTTTGTTAATGGTCTTCCACTTGTAGTAATCGAATGCAAAAGCCCAATGGTTTCCATTGATGAACAGATCGGCAAAGCCGTCAAGCAGATGCTGCGCTACCAAAAAAGCTATGAGCATCTTTTTCACTATAAAAGAATGGATGGAACGATTTAATGGTGTAGCAACAAAATACCTAAACGGTTATTTGATTTGGCATTGTTTCTTAGAATTAAATAAAAAATTTCCCTTAAAAGAAAATACGAATGAAATGTTATTGAACGCCTGTAAAAAAGCAAACTTCACAACTGTAATTGATATTAGAAATTTAAACTGATGTAATTCACTATGGAAGCTAAGTTAGCTCTAGAAGGATCTTTCATTTTCCACAAAAATTAGAGAGAAAATGATAAACTGATTTTAATATGTACGGACATATTGTAGGGGGAGGATTTATCCTACCAATAAGTACATTGGCTTTATCTGTTTATATTTGCTTTATATTTTATTATTGGGAGGACAAAATAATGGATTTGGTAAACAAATTTTTAAATGGCTTGAGAGCAGCATTACCAACAGATGAACTTGAGGCACTAAATACATCGTGCGGTGCTACAAAAGAAGATATTGATACATTAAGGTCAGAATATCCAAATTGTCCAGAATCACTAATCTCTTTACTTGAAAATATTGATGGTACATATTGGAGGAAATATGGAGAAAAAGAAATTGCGGTTTGTATTCTTGGCTCAGATGTTGAAGAAGGCAAATATCCGTATTATTTACTGTCTACCCAACAGATGCTCGAAAGTTCAAAAGAAGAAGAAGACATCTCCTATCTCTTAGAATACCAAGATGACGAGGATGCCGTTGACCCTAAGATAAATCCAGAGGGACTTCTTCCAGGGAGGTATATTCATTTTTCAGACTGTATGAACAATGGTGGAACATCAAGACTTTATATTGATTTTAACCCTTCTGATGAAGGTGTATGCGGTCAAATAGTTCGCTTTTTGCACGACCCTGACCAATATGAAGTGATTGCGAAGAGCTTTGATGAGTATTTACAGGAGCTTCTTGACGGTGGTTTTGTTTTTCTAGACGAAGAAGAGTAACCTCGATAGTTTGTAGAGAGTTGCACTTAAACTGGTGTTAGTTGAATAAAACAGACAGCTTTTTCGCTGTCTCTTTTTTATCAAGCTGTTAGCAACAATTCTTACGAACAGGGCTCAAAGCCGTAATCAGTGCTTGACGAAGTGACCGAAGGATGAAAATGGAAAAACATCTGTTACTCCTGTATTGTTGTAAGGAGACTGGAGATACTGCTAACCTTCTCCCCACTACTTCGTAGCGCCTGGGAATGGAAGGAAGCATTCTCGACCTGGTATGACTGTTCGCCGAGCTTTAGTGCTGCCAAACTGGGTTTTGAGCGTTGGTGTAAGCAAGGCGAGAAGATGGATCATCCTGCTGTTCGTAGCACCTTAAAGACGATGCGCAATTGGAACATAGAAATCGTAAACTACCATCAATGCCGATGGACAAACGCAACGGTGGAAGGTCGTCACAATTGCATTAATGATTATTGAAAAAAGGAACCCATGAAGAGTTCCTTTCCGACGACACCTTCTATGCGGATTTGTATAACAGCCTCTTTGCTAATTCTGTAGAGCGTTTATCTCAAAAGGCTTTAGAATACTTGTACAACTTCTTTAATATCTTCGATTTCCTCAAGAATTGCGCGCTCAATAGCGGCCTTTAACGTAATCGTAGCGCTTGGGCAACCGTTGCAAGCTCCCAAAAATCTTAATTTGGCTATCCCGTTCTCAACCTCAACCAGTTCAGCATCTCCACCGTCACGCAGTAAGAAAGGACGTAGTTTGAGAAGCACTTCCGATACTTCATCGAATAAAATTCCATTCTCCTCCATTATGCCAGCTCCTCTCATTGTTTTACCAACAGTCAATTCAAGCCTTTTTTCACCCTAGATAGTCTGAGTGATCCTTTGCTTTTTGCCTAAGACTGGCCTCTTGAGCCGAAAGTTCCCTTATAAGCGTATAAATAGAGTCTAAAGGTATCATCACACCACAACTAGCGCTCAATCCTGACAGCATATTGAAGTAGAACTGAAGTTTCCGTATCTCTCGGGTAATTTGAGCTAGTTCTGAATTGTCCGAATTATTTTTCTTCATTACTAACACCTCGTACTTCTTTAAAGAGTGATAAAGGTTTGATCTATTAAATTATTGAATCAACCGATGCTTCCTTCCATTTCAAATTGAATCAGCCGATTCATTTCAACGGCATATTCCATCGGCAATTCTTTGGTAAACGGCTCAATAAAGCCCATTACAATCATTTGTGTGGCATCTTGTTCTGTAAGCCCGCGGCTCATTAAGTAAAACAATTGTTCCTCGGACACTTTGGATACTGTTGCCTCGTGCTCCAAAGTAATCTGATCGTTTTTAATTTCATTGTACGGAATCGTATCTGATGTTGACAGGTTGTCCAAAATCAACGTATCACACTTAATATTGGACTTGGATCCTGCGGAATTGCGGCTGAAGCTTGACAATCCCCGGTAGTTTACTTTGCCACCCTGCTTGCTGATGGATTTGGATATAATCGTAGATGTTGTCTCGGGAGCAAGGTGAATTACTTTCGCGCCGGCATCTTGATGCTGATCTTTACCGGCTACGGCAATAGACAGGATGGACCCCTTGGCTCCCCGTCCTTTCAATATTACAGCCGGATACTTCATGGTTACCTTGGAGCCGATGTTGCCGTCCACCCATTCCATTGTGGCATTTTCCTCTGCCACAGCCCTTTGGGTTACCAAGTTGTAGATATTAGGAGCCCAATTCTGGATTGTCGTGTAACGGACACGGGAATCTTTCCGGCAAATAATTTCAATAACTCCGCTATGCAGAGAACTGGTACTATAAATAGGTGCTGTACATCCTTCAACATAATGGACAAAGCTGCCCTCTTCGGCAATAATTAATGTCCGCTCGAATTGGCCCATATTTTCAGAATTAATACGGAAATACCCTTGTATAGGAACCTCACATTGAACGCCCCTCGGAATGTATACAAAGCTGCCGCCTGACCAAACCGCACTGTTAAGCGCCGCAAATTTATTGTCGGCGGGAGGGATGATCGTTCCAAAATGTTGCTTGAACACTTCAGGATATTGCTTTAAAGCAGTATCCGTATCAAGGAAAACAACGCCCTGATCCTCCAGTTCCTTCCGCATACTGTGATAGACTACTTCCGACTCGTATTGAGCGGATACGCCTGCCAGAAACTTTTGCTCCGCTTCAGGAATCCCTAGCTTGTCAAAGGTTGCTCTGATCTCGGAGGGAACCTCCTCCCAGGTCTTTCCCTGTTTTTCGGAAGGGCGAACGTAATATTGGATGTTATCAAGATTTAGTCCGGACAAATCCGCTCCCCATTGAGGCATCGGCATTTTGTAGAATTGCTTCAAAGCTTTCAGCCGAAAATCGAGCATCCACTCCGGCTCTTCCTTAATCCGGGAAATTTCTCGGACAATCTCTTCAGTCAGACCTTTTCCAGATTGAAAAATAGACTGGTGCTCATCGCGAAACCCATATTTATATTCACCCATATCCGGCGCTTTTTTAGCCATTGTTACCGCTCCTTTTAACCTTCATAAGACTCACTTTGAGTGGCTCTGATTCCCTATGATCTGCCAAGTTTTTTCTCCACTACATCCTGCAGGCGGCTACGCACTCCCTCCAGCGGGATCTCCGAAATGACAGGAGCGAGGAATCCGAAAATAACAAGATATTCGGCTTCACTCCGTGAGATCCCGCGCGACATCAGATAATAGATTTGTTCCGCATTTACTTGCCCCACGGATGCAGCATGACCGGCGGTTACATCATCCTCATCTATCAGCAGGATCGGATTGGCATCACCGCGCGCATTTGGACTTAACATCAGTACACGTTCTGTTTGCTGACCATCACAATGGGTTGCACCTTTTTCAATTTTTGTAATCCCGTTGATAATGGCCGTAGCTTCTTCACGCATTACTGCGCGTGTGATCATTTGGCTCACCGAGCTTCTGCCAAAATGCTGGGCTTGCGTAGTATAACTCAATTTCTGGTCCCCAGAGCCTATCGCAATCACCTTAGCGTCAGAGATGGACCCGTTGCCCTGGAGTAATGTCTTGGTATCACTGGCGGTATAGCCATTATTCATCTCGCCGACAATCCATTCTACACCGCCATCCGCAAGCACAATCGCACGCCGCTGGGTGAAGTCCGTTGTTGCTGCAGCAAGCTGATGAACAGAAGCGACCTGCACCTTGGAGCCTGCCCCTGCAAACACCTCTACCATACCATTATGCAAAACCTTGATATCATCTCTGCTCGATATACAATGATCCACATAGCTGATCTTGCTGTTGCTCCCTGCCACAATTAAGATGTGTGGAGCAAAACGCACACCGCTTGTATCGTTAAGAAAGATCGCTTGAATGGGCGCTTCAACCTCTACACCGTCCGGGACATATAGAAAAACGCCACCACTCCATAAGGCACTGTGTGCAGCAGATAAACTATGCTCTTCCGGCTTCACTGCCTGAAAGAGATAACGTTGAACCAACTCCTCATGCTCTTTTGCCGCAGTATGCAGGTCCATTAAAATTACTCCCTGGGCGGCTAAGCTCTCGGACAATTTCGTATACACTACATCCGAATTGAACTGAACGATGAGTCCGCCTTTCACTGGAGAAGCAACCAAACCTCGAACAACCTCCGGCGCATCTTCCAAACCTGACCACGCATTCTCAGCTTTGTAATCTCCACTTTCGTAGATATCCCATTTTGCAAGCTTGATTTTCTCCACTTTAGGCAACTCCAGCGTCCCTGCCAGTTCGAGTGCGTGAACGCGGCGTTCAATCAGCCAACGAGGTTCATCCTTAGCGCTTGACCATGCGCGTAAATCGTCCACATTCATTGAAACTCTAGCTTGTATATCCACGTGCTGTTCCTCCTCTCCGGCTCTTAAACTTCCCTTACCGTCTCATCCGTAATCCCAAGTTCATCCTTCACCCAATCGTACCCTTCAGCCTCCAAACGGTGGGCAAGCTCCGGACCGCCAGATTTAACTATCCGGCCTTGCATCATGACATGCACAAAATCCGGGGTAATATAGTTCAACAGTCGTTGATAATGGGTGATGATTAAAAAGCCTCTATCCGGGCTGCGCATCTCATTTACGCCATTGGCCACAATACGCAGTGCATCAATATCAAGCCCGGAATCCACTTCATCCAGGATCACAAACTTGGGTTCAAGTAGCATCATTTGCAAAATCTCATTCCGCTTTTTTTCACCGCCGGAGAATCCCTCATTCAAATAACGATGCGCAAATTCCGGGTTCATCTCCAGCCCCTTCATTTTGCTCTCCATTTCACGGATAAAACGGATTAAGGATATCTCATCCCCTTCTTCACGCCGTGCATTGATGGCACTTCTGAGAAAGTCCGAGTTGGTCACGCCGGCAATTTCACTTGGGTATTGCATAGCGAGGAACAAGCCTGCCTGGGCACGCTCATCCACCTCCATCTCCAGAAGGTCTTCATTGTCCAATGTCACCTTGCCGCCAGTAACCTCATATTTTGGATGGCCCATTAAAGCTGAAGCCAACGTACTTTTTCCCGTCCCATTAGGCCCCATAATCGCATGAATCTCTCCGCCATGAATCTCCAGTGTGAGCCCTTTTAAAATTTCTTTCCCTTCAATCTTGGATCTTAATTCCTCAATCTTTAATGTCGTCATTTATCGTAAACTTCCCTTCGGAGTATTCTTCGGCACGCGCCACCAAATCACTCATGAATTTTCCAATAGTCTGCAGCTCAGCCTCTGAATAGGATTCAATGAATTGATAAAACCTTTCTTCTTTTTCTTTGTGCAGCTCTTTATGCAAATGATAAACGTGTCTTCCCTTATCCGTTAAACTAAAGTAAATCTCCTTACGATTGTTGTTCAGTTGACTTCTCATAATGAAGCCCATTTCCAGCAGCTTTGCACTAATTTTAGTAATGCCAGCTTTGGACAACCCCATCTTCTCCACAATCCCGGTATGATTTATCGGTTCATAATCACCAATGCAATCAATAACGTGTACACTAGTAATATTGTTGGAGAGCATGTCAATCTGGTACTTTCTGGCCTGTTGCCGAAACGAGTTAAATTCTTGTTCAGTATATAGCTCATTCAGATGCAGCATTCTCATATATTGCTCGTAAAGATGACCTTTAAAATGATTTTGAAACTCCAATTTCGCAATCTCCCCTCTCTTGTAGTAGTTGCAGACCAAGTTCAGTGTCAGCAATAGATTGTTTTTCTCTTTTTGTTCACTTGTGAACAAAATTATATTAACACAATTGATATTGATAATCAATATCAATTGTGTTCAGTGTGAAGCAATTCTGGAGGCGCTTTTCATTGGTTCGTTGTCATTGTCACCGGCCTCATGCTGCGTTCCGACCAGTTGGGTCTCATCTCCATTATCCTGGATTTATCCGTTTCGCTCCGGTGTAACGAACCTTTGGTTCATTTCTTTCGCTCCTCCGCCTGGTCGCTAGACGCCCTTCGCACCGTCTGGCTTTTGGTCGTGCAAGCTCACGCGCCTCTGTTGTACCCTAACGGCAAGGTGGTCTTGATGGGTGACGGCTGCATACAAGGTAAGGAAGCCAACCGAATGCCCGGAGTCAAGAAGCTCCATCAGGAATTGGAGAATTCCGCCAATGGAGCGTATTTCTTCGGACACTGTTTCGGGCGCCATCCGCCTTCTGTTGGGCACGTCCCGGAAATGGTTCTGCCTACTCCTGATCGATCCGGCTTTGCGGCGGTTGAACAATGGAACCAATCCGGCAGCACCTGGATGGATCTGGTGACCAAAGCCAAGTCCAATACCGTTGCCTATGAACGTCCCGGTACACCTGCCACAGGCCGGGATCGCCCCCGGAAAAAGGGGACAAAGGTGGTGCTGGCCGAGATGTTTCAAAGCCGCGCCGCCACGCTTCAATACGCTACAATGAGCGTATATGGCAAAGAAGAAGCGGTCAGTTACCTGTGTCTGGATTTGCTATGGGGCCAAAGAATATACCAAGAACTGCGGTTTGTGCTGGTGAAGCTGAACGGGCGATGCTCTATTCTAGCTAGCATCGATCTGACCCTGGAGGCGACCGAGATCATCGAAGTGTATACCGCCCGGTTCAAGATCGAATGCACCTTCCGGGCGCTTAAGCAGTCCATCGGCGGATTCAGCTACCACTTTTGTAGCAAACCCATGCCGAAGCTCAACCGGTATTTGAAAAAGGGATAGGTCCATTCGCTGGAGTTGGTTGAAGACGAGAAAGCGCAACGGGACATCCGCCTGACTGTGAAAGCAATTGAAGGAACTTTTCACTGTTCAGTAATTCATCAAATATTTTTTAAGAAGTATCGACAAAAGTAGTATGCCTTCCATTTTTCATGATGGAAGGTTGCCTTTTTTGACTCTGTTTCCCATTTAGGTACAGAGAGGAGATGGAAACTTATGACATCGGGAGTTGACGTTAATGATTTACTTGAAAGAGCATTCAGCAGTTATGTTAAAGCATGTCTCCGGCACGCTCAAAAAGATTATTTTGAGAAACTGATGCGTGATTCGGCTTATGTTGTTCCTTTGGATGCTGTCACTTTCGAGATCGATATCAACTTTTTAAATTCGTCACCACAACATACCGCAGCCTGAGAACGTTCCTGTTCTTGACAAAGAGGCAGAAGCCACGTTGATCACTCATTATGAGCCAGTTATTTCTACCTTTCAATTGGATTACCTGAAAAAACTTGATGATAATCATTATCAATTTCATATTTCCAAGTCAAAGTCAATCTGATATAATAACACCAAAATACCAAACATCCTACGTTTCATAAAGGAGTGATGCTGTTGTTAACTCAAACTCAACGTTTAACCTTGGTGGAACAGGTGGCCTACCAGATCCAGGGGAAGATCGAAAACAGCGAATGGCAAGTAGGGATGCGTATTCCTGCAGAGCCCGAGCTAATGGAACAGCTTCAAGTCAGCCGTAATACCTTGAGGGAAGCTATTCGGGCTTTAACGTATGCGGGTCTCCTGAAGACCAGACAAGGGGATGGGACCTATGTCTGCTCCTCAAGTGTTTTGGGGTCAGTGATTAAAAAAGTGATTCAGCATACCGATAAGCTTGAGAGCCTGGAGGTCCGATATGCATTGGAAAGAGAGGCTGCTGCCCTGGCTACGCTCAGGAGAGGCGAAGAAGACTTGGAGGCGATTCGGACATGCTTGGACCAGTGCAGACAAGCAGTCAGCCAGCAGGATCTCAAAGCTTATGCTCACTGGGATATCGAGTTTCACAAAATGGTGATTGCTGCTTCACATAACCAATTGATGGCGAATTTGTACAATCATATTTCCGAGGCGCTGCAAAACATGGTTTTGGAAACGAAGGACTTCAAAAATGCGGCTTTTTATCTCGACTCTCATGACCTGCTTTATCAAGCCATTGCCAATCAGGATTGCCATCAAGCCGAGGAGGCTGTTCGTTTATACATTGAAAAGGCCCGTGCAGAATATCGCTTATGACGAAATCTGGGAAGCCACTCACCGGGCTTAACTAGAGGCCTTTATCCATGCACAACCTGAAGGGATGGATACAGTGATCGGAGAACTTGGGGTAGATTGTCCGGGGGACAAAAACAGTGACTGGCTATTTACGGATGTTCCTCAAGAATTCGCCAATCCTGATCCTGGACGAGACCACCTCTGCACTGGATACCGAACTTCAATTCAGCATTCTCTTGCTGAGCTTTCAGCGAGCAGAACAACTTTGATGATTGCTCACAGTCTGGCAACCATAAAGAGAGCAGATCAAATTGTGGTCGTACCGCATATAGCATTGAAGAACAAGGAAAGCACGAAGCATTGCTTGCCGCTGTTGGACATTACAGTCGTTTTATCACCCACAGTTTGGTGATGTACAATACATTCCCTCTTAAGGGTACTTCCTCCACATGGATGAAATTGACGATAAATTACTTAAAACGCAGGAGGAACCCTTATGAGTTCGCCAGAACAATTGTTAAAAAAACAGGATGAAATATCCAGTACCGGCATTCGCAAGCAAGCCACATTCTGGTTCATGATCGTAGGAATTATTTTTATCGCAGCGAATTTGCGTGCTCCCCTCACATCGGTGGGGCCATTAGTCAGTATTATTCGGGAGAACGTGCATATTTCAAATACCTTAGCAGGCCTGATTACCACAGTTCCACTGATTGCATTTGCATTGTTATCATCTTTTGTACCAAAATTAGGACGTAGATATGGTGTAGAACGTATTATCCTGATTTCCCTTATTTTTTTGGTCATCGGTATCGCTGTTCGCTCATTATCCGGGGCGGTGACCTTGTATGTTGGAACCGCAGTTCTGGGGTTTGCTATTACCATATGTAATGTATTACTACCGAGCCTGATTAAACGGGAATTTCCGCAGCAAATGGGTACTATGACAGGGGTTTATTCTGTTTCCATGAATCTATGCGGGGCGATTGCTTCCGGCATTAGTGTTCCCTTAGCTGTGGGGGCAGGCTTGAACTGGCAAGGTGCCTTGGGAGTATGGGGGATACTTAGCGTCATCTCCATTCTCTTTTGGGTACCACAACTCAAGACTCCAGCGAAACCAGCCGCTGTTGCCAGCAGCGCAGGGAACAACCATCAGATCAATATATGGCGCTCTCCGTTGGCTTGGCAGGTAACTCTTTTTATGGGAATACAATCGACCATTTTTTATGTGCTGGTGGCATGGCTGCCTGAAATACTAAAAGATCAAGGAATCAGTTCAAGTCAATCCGGCTGGTTTCTCTCGATTCTGATTATGGCTTCACTCCCCTTTGCATTTATCGTTCCTGTTATAGCTGGACGCATGCCTAACCAACGGTTGTTAGTGGTTATTACAACGATTCTGCTTTTGATCGGAACACTTGGACTTCTCTATGGCAGTATCCATCTGGTTCTGTTTTGGGTTATTATTCTTGGTATTGGGGCGGGCTTTGCCTTTGGCTTGTCCATGATGTTTTTCGGCTTGCGTACCCAAAGTGCCCATCAGGCGGCTGAATTATCGGGCATGGCCCAATCCATCGGATATCTACTAGCAGCAATTGGCCCAGCGCTGATTGGATACTTGCATGATGCCACTCATAGTTGGAGCGTTCCACTCTTGATATTGGTTGGCGCTTCTGCTCTACTCGGTATCTTTGGTCTGGGTGCGGCTAGGGATCAATTTGTTGGTTCTGCGAAGTAGGACCATGATAGAAAGGATTTAAACACATGATTCACATTCATCCTAACATGAAAGACAAGTATACAGACATGCACTTTGGTGTGTTTGTGCTGCGCCGGCTTCGAGCCAAGTAAAGAAGGCTTTGCTGCCCTCCAATCATTTACAGAAAGCGAGCTCAAAAAAATTAGAGAGCGTTGCTGAAAGCCTTACTAGCCAATATACGAATTTCCCAGCCCAATATTAAGCCTGTTCTGATGGAGGTTATCAGCATTTAATTGCTCGTTATGAGCCAGTTATTATTAAGTACGCAAAACGAAATGGAACCGGCGTGCAAACAGCAGATGACGATTGCCTAGATCATGGTAGTTCGTCGCTTTGATCTTAGTCACTACGAATAAAAAAGGGACTGGCTCTGTGTAGCTTACTACACAGGGCCAGTTCTTGTTTTCACACACTCTATTTTAATCTATTTTGAGAAAATTTTCAGGAAACAGTTGCCCTTTTCTCTCCTAATCCCCATTTATATAACAGGAAGCAATCATCTCGAACCGGCAAGCCTCTCAGCACCGCATTTTGAGTGCGGCGTGTCTGCCAATTCCACCACATCGGCGCACTATATATCTCATCTGCACTTATGTTCTACCTCTAAGAAAAAGAACAGAACTACAGGAGAGCTTTTGAAACACTTTCTAAAGAAACCAGTCATACCAGGGCTTTAGCGGTTATTTCTTTGACTTACGCTCACGATTTTGAGTCGCACATGCTATTTGGAAGATAGCAGAAGATCAGTCCAAGAAGAGGAATATAAAACCCGAGAAAAGCCTTGTAAAATCAAGGTTTTTTGCGGGTTTTTATGTTTTTATCAAGCCCCGTAAGGGTTCGTGGCAATAACTCAAAAAGAAGCCGTTTTTAGACGACGGAAAGAACTTTTGATAGAGCAGCCCCGCTCCCTACCATTGGCGAATCAACTGATTGTAGCGGATCGGCGTAACGCCTCCCACGTGTCCCAGATCATCTTCTCCGGATAGCGCAGCAACCTGCCGCCGAATTCTTACTTGGCTTCAAACAGTTTGACCTTCATATCGCGCATTCCGCTATAAAACGCAGCGTACAGTCCTGCCGGACTGCCGCCCACAATCGTTAGATCATATAATTCAGTCATCTTCGTCCTGTCCTTCTCCTGTTTAGTCTTGTTTGTATTGATTACGTTCATGAGGCTTGCGTCGCATACAATCTTGCATAAATGCCGCCGCTACGCAGCAGTTCCTCATGCGTACCCATCTCGGCAATCTCTGTGCCCTCCAGCACGACGATCTGGTCGGCATGACGGACCGTCGATAGCCGATGGGCAATCACCAGTGTTGTGCGATCCTTCGATATTTCGTCCAGCGCCTGCTGGATCTCTTGCTCGGTCTTGGTATCAAGCGCCGATGTCGCTTCATCCAGAATGAGGATCGGTGCATTGCGCAGAATCGCCCGTGCTATCGAAAGCCGCTGTTTCTGCCCTCCGGACAGACGCACACCGTGTTCACCAATCACCGTATCGTAGCCTTGCTCCATCTGTGCTATATAATCATGCGCTTTAGCCGCTTTCGCTGCGGCAATCACATCTTTCTCGGTCGCGTCCGCCCATCCATAAGCGATATTGTCATACACTGAGCAGTTTGCCGCGTATACAAGGACAGATATCGTTTAAAAATATCACATTCGTTTATCAAGATGGTGCTCCTGTACTAGAAAGGCTGAATCTGACCATTGATCCGGGAAAGACGGTGGCGCTTGTAGGTACAACCGGCGTAGGAAAGACGACATTAGCCAGTCTCGTTAACCGATTCTACGACCCGCAGGCCGGTTCGATTCAAGTGGATGGCATCGATATTCGTGATGTGACGCTCTCCAGCCTGCGTGACAATATCTCGATGGTGCTGCAGGATACTTTCCTGTTTGATGCTGCGTTTCGCTTCTCCTGTATGTCTTCCTCTTCTTCCAGCACATCATATACCCGTTTAAGGCCAGCGGCGGCTCGCCCGCCCATTTCCACCAAGCTGGAAAAGGACTTTACCGGTTGATAAAACATACCTAGGTAAGCGATGAATCCAATGATATCAGCAATACTTACCTCGCCTGTTGCCATCAATCTGCCGCCCAGTATCACGACAAACACGGTACCCAGCGCGGTCACAGATGCCAACAACGGCACAGAGGTTTCATAGAACAGACTGGCGCGCAATTAGGTCTTCGTATGTTTCATAGCCAGACGAGAAACGTTGCCCCGCTCCTCCTCCTGCCGATTGAAAATTTGAATTTCCTTCATGCCCGACAAGTTTTCCTGCACCTTGCCAGCGATTTCTCCCCGCGCCTTGGAATTCTCTCCCCACAGCGGCGACAAGCGCTTGCTTTGCCATACCGTGATCGCAAGCAGCAACGGAATCGTGATCAGACTGATCAGTGCCAGCTTCACATTGATCGTCAAGAGCAGGATGCCTACGCCGATAAAGGTCAGTCCGTTGATGATAAAGTCAGGAATGGCATGGGCAATGAAAATTTCCGCTTCCATCGCATCATTCACAACGCGCCCGGTCAAGTCACCCGTCCGGCTTCGATGGAAATAGCGCAAGCTCATCTGCTGATATTTGCTATACAATCTTGTTCTTAAATCTGCCACATAATGAAGTGCCGCATAATGGTTCATATAGCCGGCCAGTGATGTTCCGATGGCTTGCAGACAGGTGGCTCCAAGTAGCAACAAACCAATCTCCAGCGCTTCTGCGGCAAACTGGCTGCTACCTTCGGTCGCCAATTGTGTCAACGAGCGGAGCGCCCAGGGCAAATAAAACCCGGCAATCGTGGCCAGCACGACACCGGCAAATCCAATGCCTAACTGCAACCAGTATTTCCGTGCACCCAGCAGGACACGCCATGCGGTTGTCATGTGGCCATCGCCTCCTTCTGTTCCTTAGCTTTTGGGAACCCTTGATCCACTCCTTGTTCTCTACGATGATCACGCAATAGCTCGTACGTCACATACACCGGTCGCCCTGTTCGTGGTTCCAGCATAATCTCGGCATCAATGGCAAACACCTCACGCAGCGTCCGTACCGTCATTACACGCTCTGGCGAGCCATGCTCCACCACCTTGCCCTCACGAATCGCCACCATATAGTCGGAGAAGCGTGCTGCCAGATTCAGGTCATGCAACACCATCACAATCGTCACCTGCTGACTGCGATTCAGTTCATAGAGCAGCTCCAGCACTTCAAGCTGATGCGCCAGATCCAGATAGGTGGTGGGTTCAACCAGCAGGATCAGATCGGTTTGCTGGGCGAGCGCCATCGCAATCCATACGCGCTGACGCTGACCGCCAGATAGCGTATCGACCTCGCGATGCTCAAATGCTGTAAGCTGTGTAACCGATAGGGCCCAGGCGACTACTTGCCTATCCTCTTTGGAGAGCTTGCCGAAGCCCCGTTGATGAGGGAAACGCCCATAGGCGACTAATTGACCGACCGTCAAACCGCTCGGTGCGGTCGGCGTCTGCGGCAGAATCGCCATCTGCTTGGCCACTTCCTTGGTGGACAGTGTGCGGATATCGGCACCATTCAGATAAACCGTGCCATTATTCGTTGAGCAGCCGACCGACTGCCTTTAGTACGGTTGATTTGCCGCATCCATTGGGACCAATAATCGAGGTAATCTGTCCACGCGGAATCTGCAAATCCAGTTCTTTTACGATAAGCGTGTCATTATAGGCAATATCGATTTGTTGCGCTGTAATACTTTCCATGACGTCCTCCTAATTAGCTTTCGCTAGTAAATACAGAAAGTACGGAACACTGATGACCGTAATGATGATTCCCGTCGGCACATCTCCCCCCAGGCTAACCGTGCGCGTAATCGTGTCAGCAAGCACCACGACTAATCCCCCGGTCAGGCTGGCGGCCGGAACGAGCAATTTGTGATCGGGCCCGACCAGTTTTCTTGCCATATGCGGAGCGATCAAGCCAACGAAGAAGAAGCTTCCGCCCACGGCCACACTGCCAGAGGATAAAGCAACAGCAGCGATCGACAACCCCAAAAACTGCCGCTTCACGGCAAGACCCAGCCCTACTGCCGTCTGATTGCCCAGATGGAGGGTGTTCAGCATGCGAGCCTTGTAGAAAATATAGCCGAGTAAAATCAAAACCCATGGTGCCAGTACGGAAATATAGCGCCAATCATCGCCCCACAAGCTCCCCGCCAGCCAGTTCAGCATGAAGTTCATCTGCGAATCATCCAGCTTGAGTGTCAGGAAGGTGGTCAGCGCCCCATACCCGCTTCCGAGCGCGACCCCGGTTAAGATCAAGCCGATTGGCGAGATGTCTCGCCCACGGCGATACGATAATAAGAAGATCAATCCCGCCGCCAACAGTCCGCCAACAAAGGCCAGCAGTGGCAGGGCAACAAAGGAGTTCATTCCTGTCGATGCGATGAATACAACGAAGAACAGGACAAACAAGCCCGACCCCGAACTAATCCCCAGTGTCCCCGGACTAGCCATGTCATTGCGCAGCAAACTCTGCATCACGACCCCAGCCGCTCCCATTCCCAGACCTACCAAGATCGACAGTGCGATTCGTGGCAGGCGAAAATCGAACACGATCAGATTTTGCTTGTCGGTACCGTTTCCCAGGAGAACATTCAGCACTTCTAGCGGTGAAAGATTCATCTTGCCAGAATTCATGCTAATGACAGCAAACATAAGGATGAGCACTATAAGCACTACATTGACGATGATCCCCCGTTGCACCGTATAACGCTGCTTGATCATTCAGATTCCCTCCTTTGCTTGCGAGCCAGGAAGAGAAAGTACGGCACACCAATGATAGAAAATATAATGCCAATCGGTGTTTCGAACGGCTTATTGATCAAGCGTCCAGCCAGATCGGCCGATACGGTCAACAACGCACCATATAGCGCAGTTGCCGGAATAATGTATCGATAGTCGACACCGACCATGTATCGCACAATATGCGGGGTAATCAGACCAACAAAACCGATCGGGCCAACCACGACAACAGCCAATCCAGTCAGCACGAGCACGATAATCGTCGATAAACCCTTGACCAGTCCGCTGCGAATACCGAGTCCACTTGCCACATCATCCCCTAAACTGAGCAGTGTAATAGAAGGAGATAGCGCCAGCGCCAGCAGTACACCACCAACAAATAGCGGTGAGATAATCAGCAATTCCCCCCACTTGGCCCCCGCTGTACTGCCTGCCGTCCAGAATGCCAATGCTCGACCCAGGTTGTAATTGATCGCTAAATACTGACTGAGTGCGCCAAATAGCATGGAGATGGACAGTCCTGCCAGTACCAGCCGCTGAGGGGTCATCCCGCGCTTGCCTAGTGACGCGATGAAGTAGGTAATCCCGGTCGCGAGCGCTGCCCCCAGACAAGCAAACAGCATCATCTGCCCATACGAATAACCCGGCATAAAGGCCAGGCAAAGCGCAATTGCGAATGCTGCCCCAGAGCTGATCCCCATCAGACCGGAATCGGCCAGCGGATTGCGCGTCGTTCCCTGCATGATCGCACCACAAACCGCAAGGCTGCACCCGACGATCAGATCGGCTACGGTACGCGGAAGACGTAGGGTCTGAATTATTTGATGTTCAGTGAGCGTTGGATCAAATCGGAAAATAGCCTCCCATGCAGTCGCTAACCTCATGTCGGCGGCGCCGAAGCTAATCGACGCCGCCGACATGAGAACCGTTAATCCAAGCCCTACCACCATGTACATGGTGAAGTTCACCGCCCCGCGGCGTTTTTGTTCAGGCTTGTTTTTCATCGTATTTCCCTTCCCTTACCTATTGACAGCCTAGTTTGAACCAAGGCTCATAAATCGTTAGACACTTCAGGATCAATCCCCTTATTTAGCTAATGCCAGCAATTGATTAACAATATGATCAATCAATGCACTGGAAGTCATTATATCGGTGGACCAAGATAGCGATGAACCCACCGTTACGATCCGATTATGTTGCACAGCAGGTAGCGATTTCCAAATCGCATTATCAGTAGGAACTTCCGTATCTCCTAAGGCGATCAAATAATCCCCCATGTAAGCTGGCAGGGCCTCCATAGAGATTTCTCCCCAATATTTATCTGCATCAATAATATCAGTTTGAACTTTTGATGGTGCCTGCATTTGAAGTTCATTATAAACAAGCACGCCAACCGCATGCTTGGCTCCAGCGATGGAGTTATTTTTATCACTGAATTCTCCCAGAGTCACCGTCACGTCTGAAAGGCCTGCATTCTTAAAGGCTAGCTTCGCTTCTTCGATTTTGTTGGCATAAGCATTCAAAACAGCCTCAGCCTCTTCCGGCTTATTCAAAACATCGCCAATAAAATGGATCCGCTCTTCTGTAGTCATATCACCATAAGGGACATAAATTGTCGGGGCAATTTTGGATAAATCTTCATAATTCTCTTCGCCCCATGCTAATATGATCAGATCAGGCTCAAGAGTCATGACATCTTCCGGCTCCATTTTTATGTTAATTGAATCTTTAATCTGGTTAGAATAAACAGCCTCTGTCTCGCCCCTTGTCGCTCTCGCCACACCTAGAGGAGTTACACCTAAAGCTACCACATCACCAACCAGATAATCGACTACAACACGCTGAGGGTTGTTAGGTACCTCAACATCACCCTTTACTGTGGATATCGTTCTGGTCTGCGAGACTGCTTCTGAAGCTTTCGTCTCCGGTACTTCCGATTGTGTCGTCTGTTGTGTCTCCGCAAGCGGATTCACCGTTCCCCTGTTATTCGCTGGCGTCCCCGACGTACATGCCGTCAACAACAGCATCAAGCTCATCGCCGCCACAAAGATCATTTCTTTACTTCTTACTTGTCCAAACATGCTTGATTCCCCATCTCTATAAGACTTGACTAGATTCGCCAGTTCCCTCTCATTGTAATGAAGATGAGAATCATTATCAATACCATCAACCTGCATGGATAGTGCGTTTATTTTCCGATAATCACTCGGCGTCATCTTGTAATACTTCTTAAACATACGAAACAGGTTCTTCTCATCAGCAAAACCAGATCCTGTTGCGATCTCTTTAATGGTTGCTTCTGTATACTTCAAGTCATGACAGGCAGCTTCAATCCTTCTCTGAATGAGGTACTCCTGTAAGCTCATCCCTTCCTTCTTTTTGAACAGCCGCGTCAATTGCCCACCACTGATCCCAAACATAGCGGCAATATCCTGAAACAAAATCGGCTCCCTGTAATGTTTATCAAGATATATTTTGGCAGAACTGGCTGGATTGGGCTGGAGATAGCGAATCTCACCACCCTCAAAATCTCTGTATACCCCATGAATCAATTGATATAGAAAACTTTTGGCCTGAAGCTGATCCATCGCCTTGCCGCGGTTCCAGTCATTCAACATTTGTTGAAACCAATCGAGCAGCAAGATGGGATTACTTGGTGTATAACCAAACTGTTGAACAAATGGATTTACTTGCTCAAGTAATTGCTGCAGGTGCTTCTTGAAAAAAAGAGGTGATTCTGCTTTATAAACGACCATAAAGGTCTTCACAATCTCCCTTTTAGGCGAAATACTGAGCAGGCTCCCCTTCCCGCCATGAACTAAACCGAAGCGTTCCATTCCAAATGTGGTTTCATTCAGTTGAATTTGCGCTTCACCTCCACAGGCATAGATAAACATGCTACTAGGCATTTTATACTGCTCCAAAGGGTATTGGGACGCTATATTCTGAAAGCGTACATCTATTAATGTAATGATCGAACGTGTCCAAATGCGGGCCATCGTATCGATCATCTCCGGTGTAAATACCTGGCTTGCTTCTTCTTGCATCAATCCGCGCTCCCTCATCTCACTTTTTCCAATTTATATACCGACCATAAATTGATTTTGATTATCATTATCATAATTCTTAAGGTAAGTATATCATCATTAAGTGACATTGGGGGAGCAGGCAACGGACGTTAGCTTTTCATCATCTTTTTAGCATTTTACTGACTCAACCAAGTCCTTATACAATTAGCAATGCTATTCACTTGCTCGCAATAATGCTTCGGTTACATATTAATCTGAGCAGTAGCCGAATAAATGTCAGTGAAATAATTTAATCCGAATTCCATATCGATGTCACGGTTTCATATACATTTGGAGTCTTAAAATAAAATAAAAAAAGGCCCACCAGATAAATTATCTGATGAACCATTATCTTTAATGTGATACCGGCGAGAGGACTTTAACCTTCGACACCCTGATTAAAAGTCAGGTGCTCAACCAACTGAGCTACACAAGCGTATTACAGGTGTTATAAATGGTGGCTCAGGACGGAATCGAACCGTCGACACGAGGATTTTCAGTCCTCTGCTCTACCGACTGATTAAGTTTAAGCGCCTTACCCCTAAAGGTTAAGCGCTTAATTGATATGGTATTACAAGCTGATGATTTACGCAAGTTATTTTTGTAAGCGTTTTTATAGGATGTGACTTGGTTTGCTTTCGATATAGAGCTGACGCATTCCGTTAGTGTAAGGACAACTATTTAAAATAAAAGTGGAGGTGTGAAATGAACCAGCCTAAACCTACTCTTGCAATAATTAATCATCAAGAAGCGTATGAATTGTTATTTCAAAATTATCCGGACGTAGTCAATATAGCAGAAATGTGTGAGATGCTTGGTGGCATAAGTAACAAAACCGCCTACAAACTTTTGCAAGAGAATACTATTAATCATTTTAAAATTGGTCGAATTTATAAAATCCCCAAAGTAAATATTCTTCTATATTTAAATCTTTTTTCTTTCACCTTCGATCGCCTCACTCTGACGCTTTAGTGCATTGAACCATTTCTTCTATACGTGTTATAATTAATGCGTCAATGGTAGGATCAATGCGGGCTGCTATGAAGGAGGTTTTTTCATGGTAGCAGGCCACCTACAAGAAAAAAAAGGTCTTTTTTATATGGTCTTGAATTGCAAGGATGAAGAAGGTAAGAGAAAACCAAAGTGGATTCCTACGGGTCTTACAGTAAAAGGAAACAAAAAAAGAGCTGAAGCATTATTATTAGAAACAAGAGTGAATTTTAACCGTCTTTTAAATGCTGCTGTGGAAGAAACAATAGTTGAAGAACCAATAGTTGAACAAATTATCGAAGAAATGCCAGCTGAAGTGCCAGTCGATCAAGGACCACTATTTTCTGTCTTCATGCTTCAGTGGCTAGCAATGATGAAGCACAAGGTTGAGTTTATCACTTACGCATCTTACCACAATGTCATAACTAATCATGTTGTACCTTACTTTGAAGAAAAGGGCCTCTTTCTCAAAGAATTATTACCAAGTCACATTCAAGATTATTATCAGTATGAGTTAGAGGAAAATGGAGTGACAACCAATACGGTTCTCCATTATCACGCTAATATTCGCAAAGCGCTAAAGCATGCTCTCAAAAATGATTTAATTAACACTAATCCCGCAGATAAAATCGAACGACCTAAGAAGAATGATTTTGTCGGCAGCTTTTACAACAAGCAAGAGATCAATATCCTGTTTGAAAAAGTAAAGGGCGAATTAATCGAGCTTGCAGTCATTCTTGCTGCCTTTTATGGATTACGAAGAAGTGAAGTGATCGGACTAAAATGGACTGCAATTAATTTCGTTAACAAAACGATTAGTATTCAACATACCGTAACTCCCGTTTATTTTGAAGGACAAGAACACATCATTGAAAAAGACCGGACTAAAAACAAATCAAGTCGTCGCACCTTACCTCTTGTACCAGCTTTTGAAGAATTACTGCTGCGAATTCATGAGTTGCATGCACTCAATAAAGCTGTATGTGGTAACTCTTATTGCACTGATTACGAGGAGTATATCTATCTGGACAAGTTGGGGCAACGAGTTAAACCCGGCTATATCACTCAAAACTTTACTAGAACTCTTAAAAAAAATGGTTTACGTCATATTCGCTATCACGACCTGCGTCATAGTTGTGCAAGCCTCTTACTCGCCAATGGAGTCAGTATGAAAGAAATTCAGGAATGGCTGGGACACAGCAACTATTCTACAACAGCCGATATCATCTGCTTCAACGATGAGTGGTGTTCTGATCTTTTAATAAAAAAAGATCACATTGCCCTCAATATTTCATGAGAGTCATGCGATCTTCTCCTCGTTCTCTCCTCCGGAAAAAGGAGAGAACTGCAGGAGAGAACTCGATAAAAAGTTCTCTCCCAAGCTGTTTCAAAAACCAAGGTTTTTCGGAAAA
Source organism: Paenibacillus sp. IHBB 3054 (assembly GCF_051594305.1). Lineage (NCBI taxonomy): Bacteria > Bacillati > Bacillota > Bacilli > Caryophanales > Paenibacillaceae > Paenibacillus > Paenibacillus sp. IHBB 3054. The sequence goes on from NZ_JBOFBG010000003.1 coordinate 103,350, forward strand.
AACCCTTATACATCAAGGATGCCGAGGACGGGGGTCGAACCCGTACGGTACTCACGTACCGCAGGATTTTAAGTCCTGTGCGTCTGCCTGTTCCGCCACCCCGGCATGAAATGTGCGTTGTAACGCGACAAGAAATATAATATCACGTATCCCGCAAACACGCAATCAAAATCCCCAAAAATTTTATTTGCAAAAAAAATCCCGGCCGAAGCCGGGACGAGTCAAGATCAAGCGTACGGGTGCTAGTGGCGATCGCGTTCACCGCTTCTGCTTCGCATACCGGCCAGCCCCAGCAGTCCTACGAGTCCTAGCCAACCCCAGTTCGAGCCGTTGTCGTCATTGTTAGTGGCATTTGTAGTGGTGCTTGTGGCCCGGTATTTAGTACCGCGCGAAGCATCCGGATATTGTGTCGTAGTGCCATTTGTTCCTGTACGCATCTTATCGTTCATGATCGAATCGTTGTTGTGTGTCGTTCCTGTAGTCCGGTTTAACAGGTTATTGTCTTCCTGGTTAAGCATAGGGCCTCCGGTTCTGGTCCCCATGTCGCCCATGATGTTGCCTGTTCTGTTCTCAGTCTTCAGTCCATTCATTCCCGTATCAGGAACTGTCGTACCCATCCCGCCCGTACCCGCAGCATTCGCTGCGTTACCGGCTCCAAGCAAACTCATCGATAATACTGTACCGCATGCAAGGCTTGTGATTAGCTTCTTCAAGTTGTTATGCCCCCTTCATGGTTTGTCGCTGATAATTTCCCCACAAGGTGCGGCATCTATTCATACAAGTTATTCCTTAACGAGGTTGACGGTCTTACTTGCGGCATCATAAGTCACCTTGGCGCCAAGCGCCTCCGCAACTGCCCGCACAGGTGCATACGTTGTCCCGCTCTCCACAAGTCCGGTTGTGAGCTTGCTCCCGTTCAGCAGGATGGTGATTCCTTGTTCCTCTGCCGGTTCGTTTCCGTTGATCTTGGCCAGAGCCTCTTGCACCTGTTGTTCAGTCGGACGCTTTCCGGCCTGCAGTTGAGCGGTTGTAAGTCCGAAGGTCATCTGCAGATGGGGATAGTCTTTAAAGGAAGTCCAATCACCGCCCCATTCAAACCCGAGCTGTTTAGCTACCTCAGCCACTTCCTGCCAATCTGCGGTCTTATCGCTGTCTCCGTCCCGGTTCATATCCCAGGACACGTTTTTGCCATCCGGCAGCAGCAACGCAAAATCAATGGCCAAACCGTAATTGTGATAACTGCTGCCTCCCCGGGCATTCGTGACAATGGGTCCCTTCTTGGTTCTGCCTTGTGCATAAAGCGCATTCTGCTCTGCAATCGTGCGCATTCCCTGGGTAATGATGATGGGTATACCCTTGGCGTAGCTTTGCTGGATCAACTCGCCAGCAGCAGCTTGCAGCACGGGATGAAGTTTGCCCAGCGATCCGGCAGATTTACTCTTGACCTGATCCAATGTCAGCATATAATCACCCCCTGTTATAGTAAATGCCTTCTCATGCTGCATTGCTTGTATACCTGTCTTGATCAGGCTCCCGGGTGGATGATTTCCGCAGGAAAAGGCTAAAATAACAACGAAGGGTGGGATAACACAATGGAGATTCACAGCGATAGCTACAAGGTTGCTTCACTTGCCGATCAGGAAGATGCCGTGGAGGTGATCCGCCAGGCCGAAGCGGCAATTGCCCAAATCACAGGCAACAAGGCCGTTACCCTGATCGCTTATGAGAAGACGGAGGCAACCGGCGTAAAATGAAATACCGGAATAAGCAGTTCATATCAGATGTGGAAAATCATAGATTCACATGGTAAAATTCATTTGTGAAACTCTTCACAGGGAGATTATTGCCATGACCTTACAAGGCACTTCCAAGAGGAGTGCCTTTTGTATTTTGAAAACTTGAACTGGGTTTGGGGGGGCAAATGTGAACATCACTATTCATAATGTAGAACAAGTGTACCGGAATAACAGCCATGCCCTGTATCCGGTTCATTTGGAGTTTCACGAAGGGGTTTACGGTCTGCTGGGACCAAACGGAGCGGGCAAGTCCACCTTGATGAATATTCTGACCATGGCCAAAAAGCCGACAAGCGGAACTGTCTACTGCGACGGTGTGGATATCAACACGATTCAAAACGAGTATAAAAGCAGGATCGGCTATTTACCGCAAACCTTTGGACTGTTCCCGGCCTTGTCAGGCCGAGAATTCCTGATGTATGTTGCCGCTCTAAAAGGATTATCCAAGAGGCATGCAGCGGGCAGAATACAAGAGCTGTTAAGTGCGCTTAACTTGAATGAGGTTGGTGACCAGCATATCGCCAGCTACTCCGGCGGGATGAGGCAGCGGATCGGCATTGCCCAGGCTTTGCTTAACAATCCCAAGCTTCTACTGCTGGATGAACCCTCGGTGGGACTCGATCCCGACGAACGGGTAAATTTGAAGAATCTCATTACCAAGGCCGCGCAAGACGCTACCGTGATCTACTCCACCCATATTGTGTCCGATATTGAAGCACTGGCAGGAAACATTATTATCATGAAGCAAGGCAGAATTCTGGCAGCTGGAGCCGTGAACCAATTAACAGAACCTGTAGAAGGCCTGGTATGGAAGATGAACGTGGATTACAGCGGGCTTGCTACCCTTCAGGACAAATACATATGCAGCAGCAGCAATAGATCAAGCGACGGAATTGAGGTCCGTGTCCTTTCGTCAACACCGCCAAGCGCCGGGGCCGAGCCGGTCTATCCCACCCTTGAGGATGTCTACCTCTATCTCATTCACCAGGATAAGATCAAAGGAGAATCACCAGCATGACAAGAACCACCTCCGCCTTAAATCTCCTGTCTGTATCTCTGGTCCTGGTGAAAGAACGCATACGAAGAGCAAGCTTTCTGTGGACAATCGTCGTGTTTGCGTGCTGTACTTATTATTACTTTCCAGCGAATGATACTACCGGCAGCCTAACCACCGTTATTAAAAACAGTCTCCTTGACGGGCACTACAGAGGGACCTATAACTCCGTATGGATGGGTCTGCTGGTGGTGTTGTTCTTTAACTGTCTGCTGCTATTCGGGGGTATCTTCCTGATCCGAAACTCCATCGGAAGAGATATTACGCTGCAACTGGAGTTGTACTATACTACCTCTCCCCTAAATGTGCATCAATATGCGGAATCCAAACGTTTGGCAAATTTCCTCTACCTTGCGCTGATTGCTCTGGCCGTTGAAGTCATGGCTCTGATCATGCAGCTCAGCAGGGGCGAAAGTTATGCGATTGAGCCTCTTTCCTACATAGTGCCTTTTGTACTGCTGATTTTACCCTTTATCTATGTATTATCCAGCGTGACGGTTTGCATGGAGCTACTCCCCCCGCTGCGCAGAAATCTCGGCAATCTGCTGTTGTTTATCCTGTCCTACGCCTATCTCTCCATCGTATTCGCCGGTGCGAACAAAACAGAGATCAATCCGTACTTCGATGTTACCGGTCTGCAGTTTATCGTTAAGAATGTATTCAGCCAGTTCAGGCAGTACTTTGCGCTGACCCGTCCAAATGATCCTTCCATTTCCTTTTTTGAGACGATCGGCGATTATAACAACACTTTTCAGATGTACACCATGACTTAGGAGTTCAAATTTGTGATCAGCCGGATCGTTATCGTGCTGGTTGCGTTTATATTTATGCATCTGCTCGTTGCCTTAACAAGCTATGAAAGGATCTTCGGAACCTCCCGTACCCGGGTCAAACCGGCAAAAGCCAAACGCAGCTCAGCCCGGAAACTGGCGAAATCTCTGATACCGGTAAATCCAGCCTATACGGCCCCGGCTCCAAAACCTTTTAAGGCCCAATTCATCAGCATCATCCCTTACGAACTGAAGATTGCCTTCAGGGGATCTGAAAAGCTAATGCTGCTGGTGCTCCCTCTGCTTGCTGCCCAGTATTTCCCGTCCACAGACAGCTTGCATGCGATAGGATTCCGGCTGGCCTCCCTAATGCCTCTGTTTATTCTGTCAGGCAGCGGGTTTCACAAGCAAGAGGCCTATATCCACGCCACTGTAGCCTATAAGAATAAATACTATTTCAGTAAAATAATCATGTACATGCTGCTACTTGCCTTATTTTTCTCCGGGACCTTGTTCAATTTATTCGTACACGCTCAGTACGCCGGGATACTTTCGCTCATTGTGGGAATTACGTTTGCCGTTGCATCCGCGAGCCTCACCGTTGTTGTTCCCCCTAATCTGTTCAATGTCCTGTACATATTGATGTGGTATATGGGCATCATTCAAAAGATAGAGGTCTTGAACGTTTACAGCAATTCGGGGAATGGCTGGATCACCGGCTTCTATGGAGCAGCGGCACTTCTGATGATGGTCTTCTCCTACAAAAAAATATAACCCGCATGCATTCCGGCAACCGATCATCAAACGATGTATACCTCCAAAATATCGTCCACGTTGACCCATTTCCATTCCTCCGCCCACTGCAGCTTGAATTCGCGCGAGTGGGTGTGAATGGAGGTCACAAAGCCGCTCAGCAGCTTGCGCTCAAAAGGATCAAACAGAACAACCGTCACACGGACATGCGCCCGCAGCGACAGAGCCAGCGTACACTCGATCTCTTCCAGCTTCTGTTCATCCAGAATGGGCTTAATCGTGCGCAACGTTTCCCGTTCATCTCTTATAATCCGGCTCTTATGCTCCGGCAGCATCATCCGGCTGCTCTCCCACAGGCCATTGCCTTTCAGCTTCTTGCCGAGTGTCATTGCCATTCCCCTTCCCGATGGTTAATGCATCACTTATGCTCTATATAACACGAACGTATGTTTGTATTATATCCGCAGTTCCGCTTATTAATCAACCAGAAATAAATGACAGAGGGAGTGCCTGTTTTCCACAAAATAGGTGTATAATGCTATATATTGTAAATGGAAAAACCGGCTGCTCCGTTCCAAATAACGAACAAAAAGGCGCATCACAGCCTGCAGCTGTGATGCGCCTTTTACCATTTTGTGTAAGGATGGACCTCAACAAATTGTGGGTATTCCTTATTTGCCGCCGGTAACGGTGGATGTCCCGGAATTTGTGCTATTCTCTGTCGTCGGAGCCAGCTTTACGTCCGTACTGCCCACTGCTGTACCAGACTCCGCATCCGCAGTCCCCGCAGCTTCTGTACCGATCTCGTCTTCGATCAGCCCTACGGCAGCCCTTGCTTCGTTCAGCTTGGAAATGCCATACAGCATCGCCACATCCGCCTGCTGGTTCATTGCATTGAACTCATCGGCCGTAACGTCGGGAGAAACGGCGCTTTTCGAGGCTTGCTCTTTAATGGAGTACGCGCTTTTAAAAGCGATCATTGATTCACTCAGTAGTTTTTGAACCTCTTCAGGCAGGCTTTTGGAAATCTTCACATCTCCCACCTTATCGGCAATTTCCGATGTCGTATCCTGGAATTGATCAACCGCTTTCTCCAGCTCCTTATCCGAGGCTTTTCCTGTCGAATAAGAGGTTAAAGTAGTGTTGAAATTATCCAGGGAAGACTTGCCCTTTTCATCGAATTTTGACATCTTGTCGTAGAAGTTTTGTACGGTCTCCTGCGCTTCTTCCTCTGATGCAGGGGCTGAACTATTATTGCTGCAGGCGCTGAGGATAACCACCACCATAAGTAATCCTGTCAGTAAAGCTTTTCTCATTTTTGAATCCCTCCACTTAACAGAATAATGGCGGCTTTTGCAAAGTGCAAATGAAAATATTGTAAAATGGCCCCGAATGAAACATTTTCCTAAAATTAAGCGTATTCATGGGTAAAAAGATCTCCGGCCGTGACCGGAAATCTAATGGTATACTATAATCATTTCATCCGGAATAAGAGAGGACGATCCCTTATGGCTTATTGCACAGCCTGTGGCGCAGAAAACAAGCAGAGTGCCAAATTTTGCGGAAAATGCGGAGCACCTGTCGATGGAACGGTTCCAGCGGCACCGCACCAAACGTCAGCTAAAGGAATGTCCGGCTCCGGCTCAGGTCCGGAAGTCGAGCTGTGGGAGGGCAAACCCGCCGGCATTTCCGACCGCCTCAAAGGCCTCATAGGCCTTAACACAACTACCTACACGATCACCAGTCAGCGGATTATGGTCAAGACCGGACTTATCGGCAAGGATCTCGAAGAAATTGAACTACTGCGGGTAAATGATTTCTCGATAGCCCAGTCCATTCCGGACCGTCTGCTTGGAATCGGAACGCTTACTGTGTTCTCCGATGACCCTTCATCACCACAGCTTTTGTTCCGGAAAATCCGCAAGGTGCAGTCTGTGAAGGATGTGCTGCGAGGCGCTGTCCGCAACGAAAAAATTGCCAACAACATCAGCTACCGCGAGCAAATCTAAGCTGTTGCGGCAGCCCGTTACGGAAGATACAACGCTCCGGCCGGAATAACGCCTTTAGGCTGGCTGGAGCTTTCCCACATTAACACCGCCTTCGCATCGCCCTGGTTCTCATAATACTCCACCTTCAGCTCATGCAGCTTGCCGGCAATCAGGCCGATGCTGCCCTTGCGCTCCTGCCCGCTTTGCTTCATCCAGCTGTCAATCACCAGCACTCCGTCTATCCACACCCGGATGCCGTCGTCCGAGGAAGTGTAAATCGTATAACCCTCGCTGTAGCCCGCCTTCAGCCTGCCGCTCCAGCGCACTGAGAATAAATTGGCCGGAACCGCCGGATCGGGAGCACCCTGCTTCCAGATGAAATTAATATTGGCATCGGTGCGGACCAGCGCCGGAGTGCCGCTAAGTGACGCATTATTGTAATACTCTCCCCGAAGTCCTGGCAAAGAAGTTGCCGGAGGCGCCGAGACTGGTTCCGCAGCCTTGACCGTATACTCTAACCGCGTGAGTACAAAGCTGTCCTTCATAAAAGCCTTAATGACCGCATCGCTGTTATTCTCATACAGCAATTTGCCCCAGGTCATCTGGTACGACCATTTATTCTGCGAACCTGCCAGCAGGGCCGGGGACGGCAGCTGCCCGTTCTCCCCAATGGCTATCAGCTTGCCCCGCCCCAGATCCCAAAGGGTGTCGTGGTGACTCTTTTTGAAATCCCCCTCATAAATATCCAGCGCCAGCACATCCACCCTTCCTGCACCGGGGTAATAACCCGCAGGCTCATCACACCACTGATTTTTGGCATTCGGGCTCCACACCCAGAGCAGATTATGCAGCTTATGATAAACCGTATACCGCTCGAACATAAGGTTCCAAAGCTCGGTGAAACGGCGTTTTCCCCCCCACCAGAACCATCCGCCGTTCATCTCATGGTACGGTCTCCATAACACGGGCACACCGGCATCCCTCAGTTTTTTTAAAGAAAGGGCCGTCTTGTCCAGATCCTTCATTAACGCATTGTATTGAGCGGTACCGGGAGTGAGGTATTTGGCAAAATCAACTTCGCTAAGGCTCACGGAGACATTGGACCAGGCCGGAGCCGTACCCGGTAAATGGGCATGGTAGCTCATCGTCACAATTCCGCCCGCCTTATGCCAGCGCACCGCACTGTCCACCACCGCCTGACGCTGACTCCCCATAACTGTCTCTGTCTGATTGTTGATCGCACCCAGCTCATAGCCGTGGAGCGCGGCATATTGTCCGCAGGTATTCTTCAGCTTGTTGCTGAATTCATCCGGACTCTCCAGATAATCATGCTGCCCGCTGAGGATTGCTTTGCCTTGCAGCGAATATAACGTATTCAGCACCTTCAAGGCCGGAAGCGCCAGTTCGGTGTCCGCCGGAGTTCTAAGCAGACTGCTGAATGCTGCCTGCCACTGGGCATCATTCACCAGCCTTGAAGCCGAATCGAGCATATCCCGGAGTATACGCTGTTCCATCCTTGTTCGCCCTCCCTTGGTTTTATACCATGTTATGACAAGGTTTGGGACAAAGTGGCGGCGGATGGACAACAAACGGACAAAATTATCGGGTCCCACAAAGAAACGGCTCCGCTCTCCTTTTCCAGGGCTAACAAAAAAGAGCCCGAAGGCTCTTTGGTTTGTGTCTCCGGCCTGGGTTAATACACCCATTGCATGGCCTGCCGATCTCATCGACTCTAGACGTATGTATAATGCCGGGACGGCTGCCTCTTACCTTGCATACCGCAAAGGCAGCAAATCAATAATATCGACCTTGGTCAAATTGTCATCCTCGATTAGAATGACCTTGCAATCCTTGCCATAGTCAGCGATCAGCTCCCGGCACATGCCGCAAGGTGAGACAACCTTGATCTCTCTGTCCTCGCTGTCCGGGTCCGGGTGCCTCACCGCAACGATGGTATCGAACTCCTTGTACCCCTCGGAAATTGCCTTGCCGATCACCATCGCTTCCGCGCACACAGTAACACGGGAGAGGCTAGCCTCGAGGTGAACCGCCGTGAAGATCTCTCCCGTCTTGGTGCGCAGGGCCGCACTGACATGATGCCGCTCCCACTCATACCGTTTCTTGATAATCTCCACCGCAGAGGCGATAAGCGTCTGGTCTTCAATTGAAATCTCTTTTCCCATCTCCCTGTCCCCCCTTTATTTTCCTAACTTAGTATACTAAAGGACACTGAATTTACGCTATACTAATTAAGCCTATGCTTTTGATACTAGTTTTGTACGAACCGAATCCATGAAGCTATGCTCACAAAACTTAAGCCTATGCTTCCGATGCCAGTTTTGTACGAACCGAATCCATGAAGCTATGCTCACAAAACTTTAGGAGGAGCAGATGTGAAAAAGAAGAAATTCATCCCCAGTCTTATCATCATTGCACTGTTGGTCCTGGCGGCTTACTGGTTTGAAGATAATGGCCAGAACGTCACGACGCCTTCTTCGGAAGACTCCGAGGTAGTCCAGCTCGAATTCCCGGCGGATCGTTACCCGGAGACAGCCGGACATATCCAGGAGGCAATCAGCAGCGGGGAATCGGCGATCTGCACCATCAACCGGGGGGAAGCCGAAGCGAACCGCAAGGAATCCTTAAAAGGGGTCCCGACCAAAAAAGGCTACGACCGTGATGAATGGCCGATGGCCATGTGTGACGAAGGCGGCGCCGGAGCCGACATTGAATACATAACGCCAAGCGATAACCGCGGGGCAGGAAGCTGGGTAGGCAACCAGCTGGAGGATTTTGCCGACGGAACAAAGGTAGAATTCATGTTCAAATAACAAAGAAACGGATACCGTCCTCCCGGAGGGTATCCGTTTCTTTGTGTAAATAGCACTACGCAGATTGCCTCAATCCTTCCAGTGGCCGCTGATCGAAGTATGCGCTCCAGGCTCGGGAGTTTCCCAGGCCACCAAAATAACCGCCGATTCTATAGGCTGTTGCGGCTGCCATTGGATATGACCCTCCAGCACCAGCTCGCGAAATCCGGAATAGATTCCCGCCGGTGTCCGCCCGCTGAGCTTTGCAAGCTCTGGCAGTGTTGGCATCCTCCGGAAATGGTTGCTGAAATGGTACATGATCCTCAGCAGCTTGCGCGCTGTATCATCCAGCATAACGGGCCTTTGCCTGGCGCCAGGCAAGGATGTTTGCTGTCCGGAATACCCTTGGACCGCCCGTGGTCAGACAAGTGGCCCGGAGCAGTCCGCCTTTAATCCCATGAACCTCAACTCTGCGCTGGGTGATGTTCCCCGACTTGTCCTCATATATGATCTCAATAACCTGCCCGATCAGCTTCCCCAATTCTTTTACACTCATGTAAACCGCCTCCTTTACAAAGCCCAGGAATATTTGTATGTATTATATGCGAACAAATGTTCTTTATGCAATCTTCTGTGAATTAGGCGTAATATAAAGTGGGATATTATTCCACGCGCGGAGAGCCAAGGTGTTCTATATTTGTTATCGGGGAAAAAGGCTTTACGGGCCCATGTCTGAGGAAGTAGCCTTCAAGGAATGGTTCGCACTTGCAGGCACGGTAAAAGAACTCTATATCATTGAGATCGACGAAACCACAGGAAGAATCAAACGTCAGATTGGACCCGCAGCCCGTAAAAAAAAGAAGTAGCCCCATCTGGCATATGCCTGACGGGGCAGCATTCGAAGTAGTCTGATTTAGAATATACAGGCTTTTGTTATAATTACCAGAAGAATAAAGAGAACCAGAATGGAGGTTGTCGATGTCCATGGACTTACTACCGGCATAACTACCGGAGGACCTTGGTTTACTCCACCAACGTTATTACCGCAACCGCAACCATAATCTACACCCATTATTTAAATTCCTCCTCGTGAATATTGAATACAGCACAGAATATGTCAAAGCCTGATCTACCGTATGGGCCAAACGGCAAAGAAATGTCATTCACCTAAAGTATCGGCCCGTCATTGTCGATATATAGTAAGTAAATTCAAAGCTGTGGAGCTTCAAAAAAACTTAGCGTATGCTTTCGATGTGAGTTTTTTGCGATGCAGCATTCAAAGTAGTGGAGCTTCAAAAAACTTAGCGCATGCTTCCGAAGCGAGTTTTTTGTGACGCAGCATCTAAAGTAGTAAAGCTTCAAAAAACTTTCAGGAGGTGCAACATGGACATTGCTGCATTATCAATGGCGATGAGTCAAGCGTCCCTACACCAGGCTGCAGGGCTGCAAGTCATGAATATTGCCACAAAAACGACTGAGATCCAAAGCCAGAATCTGGTCCAAATGCTCCAGCAGAGCCCACACCCCAACTTGGGAAAAACACTTGATATTGTAGTTTGATTGATTTATGCTTATATACATAAGAACATGAGTTCCGGTTATCCTTGAGCCCTCTGGGCTTTTCTTTTGGCCAATAATACGAACATACGATCCTATATTGAGGTGATTCCCATGCAATCCTACTATCAAATGACCGCCCTGGAGAAATGGACTGAAGATTTATATCAGCGGTTGAACGTGCAACAGCCGTCGCAAATCTCCATTGAGTACATATCGGAGCGGCTGAATATCTGGATTCATTATCTGGATGTAAGAAGCAAGAGCATTGAAGCCTCTGCAGGCATGTACAGCATGTTTATTGACAGCCGCCTTCCTCCCGGGCTGCAGCGTCTCGAGTTCCTCCATGAGCTCTGCCATTTGCTTCGCCATGCCGGTAACCACACGCTGATGCCCGAACAGTTCACACAGGCACAGGAGGATGAATCCGAGCGTTTTATCCTTTATTCGGCGATGCCCTACTCCATGATTTCCGCCAGAACGTTGCCTGAACTCCGTGAAGATGCCGTCCAATATATCGCTTCAACCTTTCAGGTTCCTGCTGAGCTGGCCATGCAGCGGATTGACCAGATTCAGAGACGAGTGTTCCAGGGGCAATTGATGGCTGTGATGGAAAGGAACGAAGACAGAAATTTAATCCACCGACATATTCGGTAAACGCTGCGGGGATAATAAGTTTATGCATAATGAAATGCAGAGACCTTATGTATAGGGTGAATTTACCCGTAAGGGGGAGCGAAATGGACGCCATTCAAGTCATCCAGTTATTAATGACCCATCCGGATTACAGCGTGGATGCCGTGCATCCTGATATCCCGGATTTTGTTGGCATTGAGACCATTGAGGTCGATCATGAAACCCAGACCTTCTCCATTCTGCTGCAAGAACCGAAGGAAGAAGATTAGGGGAACCCATGGACAAAAAAAGTGACCCCGCCGGCGTCCGGCAGGGTCCATATCTATTAATAAGGGGGGTATGTGTATACTATAAGCCTGTTAGCTTAAGCCCTAATGAAATCCCGCTGAAGATGAACTGAATCTTTTACTAGAGCGTGTCTTCAAACTGGAAGAGCTCTGGGGAAGCAGGGATTTGAAAGTAGGGCCCCTAAAAGCCTGCAGCGGGTTCGTGCACTCGTAACGGACTCAGGAGACGCTATAGAGAGTAAAACCCCTGTTTATTCTCTTTTGCGGACCCAGACGACCTTATCTGCTCTGCATTCTATCTAAAAGCGGCCATCAGGGAGAAATAACTGCGCTGGAGTCCGTTTTCCTACTGTAACAGGCTAAAATCTCCAAATAAGTGCAACTCGGTCCGTTCATGCTCAGAGCCAGGAATACACTTTCCGGACGCACACACGCCTTCGGAAGAAGTGCGAAGTCTCTGAAACACCGAAACGTAAGCCTCCACCGAAAAAACTACCTAGTGGCGAAATGCCTTTCTCCGCGTGTGATCAGAAAATGCTACTGTACCCATGATTCCTTAGGGCATACAGCAGCAGGTTTTGGCGGGTCAAGCGCTTTGAAGACACGCCCTAGTCCCTATGATAGTATCGTAGAAATCGCAGCATGTATCCTTGTTCATCCTGATAGCGCTTGTCTGCACTACACTGCTCGTTCATGAGAAGAACGAATGAACAATCTGGCTAACCTGAGCTCACAAACTGCATTACGCCTATTGCCATCAGCAGGAAAAACACGATCAGAATCCCCCATATTACCCTGCGCAATATTTTTCTGGGATCATTGCCGGGTGGATGCCCGCCTTGACTCTCCAGCGTAGCTATCCGGCGCTCAAGCTCCTGAATTTTCTTTTGCTCAGACATATTCTCCATCTCCTTTTTTTGTATATACTCAATAAAACGCTTCCAAATCCAAAAAGTTTCATAAAAGGAAATTAACCTTTCTTTCATCTCTCTGTAACCTATCTCCCAATTTATTCCTTTACTATGGGAGGAGGAGGGGATTTCCATGAAAACACTCTGGGTTCTTATGTCTGTAATCCAGCTTATGTTCGCATACAGTCCGCAAGCCGGTAACATAGATGAAGATAATAACATCCGTACATTCCAGTATTCTTTGGAAGCTGGGTATAGCTGGAAGGCAACTTCAGCAGGTTCAGGAATGTATCAGGCAGATAACCGTATCTATATGAGCAATGACAGAGGCATATCCTGGCATAAGCTGAGCGATTCCTTGAGCGGCACTTTGCCAAGCGGCCCCATTGGAGACCTCAAGTTTAAGACGAAGGACACTGGATGGATTACGATCCATTCTCCACGACAAGGCGATATTGGACTATATAAGACAACCGATGGCGGAATTCACTGGGCCAAAGAGCAGCTTGAAGTACCTTCAAAATACGCTGCCGTTCAGTTTAACCCTGCCTCTCCTATATTTTTCACCTCTACAAATTATGGAATCGTCCTACTGAATGAGATCGGGCTGCTGAACGAGGAAGGCCAGACTGAGACCTCTCTACTCTTCTATGCAACGCAAGACAATGGACGTCATTGGACCCCCATCATGGATAGACCTGAGGGGGAATGGAACGGTTTATCCTGGAAGGCCTCTTTGGATCAGAAATCCGCAAGCTACTCATGGAGTATTACTATCGGCGATAGAACCTGGACTTCATCCAATGGGGAAATCTGGTCTATGAATTAAGATCCTTAGCATTTATAAAACGGGTGTCTTGAAGGATGGGCACAGCACTGCTAATATTCACCTGACAGCAGTAGGTCACATCGTCTTCATACCCGCGCTCACGGAGTTCACGGGCACTCGCACAATCCCATATAAGCTCCCTGATGGTTTTGCTGGAGTACTTCAAAGCTCCAATACAGACCTCAGCCTCAGGAGATTTGCTGCCGGTTAATTGGGAAAGAATCAGACCTGCACCTAAATAATCTTCAATGCCTGGACGCAAATTATTTTCACCCTCCCTAACATCGGACCACCTTTCGCCGCAGGGGACCACAGTGATATTTGCCTGCAATTGCTGCATTAAACGGTTAGCAATCTCAGCCACGGCAGACGCATTAAGGAAACATCCGATGAGCAGCGCCGGCACCTGTGAAGCAATCCATGTACAAGCAGCACCATTTAATGAACATAATACAAAGTCACGGCCAAAATCAGCAGAACTAAACGACAATGGAGACAGGGAATGCCCTCCTTCTCTGATCGCCTCCGCTCTTCCCCAGACGATTTCCGCACTGTTGGCTCTGGCATAGGCTTTGGCATTCTCATTGATTGGCGGGGGATACGGAAAGACATTAGCCTTGTGCTGAACCGCAGTCACTACCGTAGAAGAGAAGCTGAGCACATCAACGATGATCACAATGTCCCCACGTTCAGACGCGGCCCGCGCTCCTCTTTGCCCCCATTCCACTTTGACTTTATACGGTGTCTGGTCATAAAACATCGGACTTCCTCCTTTATCCCAATTTTATAGGCTGGAGATTATATTTGCTATAATATAAAGTTAAAAATATACAATTACTAGAGGAGGAACTATGAAATTCCTGTCCCGTATATTGTTCGCTATCTCGGTGATCGCTCTGATCCTTTATACCTTCGATCTTGCTGAAGAATACAATAAGGATCTTCTATACCTCCTAATAACTGGCTTCACAGGTTCCTTTTTTACCAGCTTCTTCGGGAAAGAGACCTCCAAACCGCTTATCCTCAGATGGGTATCTGCGCTTGTTGTAGTGGGAATTCTGCTCTATATTTTTGTCTTTGTAACACTTTGGGGTCTGGCGATCAGACCCTGACAAACACATATCTTTTATGAACTTTCAGATTAGGAGGACATTTGATGAGCTCCCCCTTTGTCCCAGTTCAAGCCCGCTCCTTCATTCTTAACTTGCCCGGTAGATATAACGAATGGAGGCCAAGTGTTAAATTACATAAATATGTATACTATTACTGGCTGTCTACCATCCGCAGTTTCCAAGACTCCCTAAGCCCAATTTCAATATCCGGCAGGAAGGAAATGATTGCCCCCGACGGCTGCATCGATATCGTATTCCAGATAGGAAAAGATAGGGCAACCCTTCATGGCATGATCGTTGGCACGTTGGACCGGTCACTTTATGTGGATCTGGCGTATGACCGCTTGCACACTTTTGGAATCCGATTTTATCCGGGAGGGCTGCAGGCTTTCTTGAGAGAACCGGCCGATTTATTCACATGATCAAGGCGCTGGGCAGCGGCACAGTAATAAGAAAGGAAGCCTATGACCGTATACTTACTCCTTACGGATATTTGTGGTACCTGGAGGCTTCGGTGGGATATGGCTGTTGTGTAAAGGGCGAGCCTGTAGAAGAAATGTTTATGGACGGGAATATTTATGGATACACCTGCACCCTACAGCGGTACATATCCGGGGAGTTCACCGTAATTGTACTCAGCAACAACGATGCCAGCCCCGTAGCCCGCCTTGTAAAGGGCCTGAGAAGCATTCTGTACACTGGGGCGACCTCCATCATAGTCAAGCCGGAACTTGCGGACGCCGCGGACTATGAGCAATATAGACACTTCGCGGGGGTGTACTGCTTTCTGCCAATGGGCTGGCATTTTACAATTCATTATGAAGAAGGCCTGCTGTATGTAGACCAGCTGTTCAATCAGGAGTTCAAAAAAAAGAAGTTCCAGCAGGTAACCTACAGTTTCGATACCTTGAACCTGCCTTATGAGAGATCCGGCGGATAAAGCGGTAAACAATAAAGCAGCGGAAGCCTGAGCAAGAACAATACTCTTAGCAGCCGCTGCGTTTGTGAGTGTGTAACTTAGGAAGCTGGATAAGCCGAAGTTACAGCCAGAATGATTTGGTAATAATTACGAGCAAAATAAACAATACCAGAATTGCCGCAGTCGATGTGCCAATACCGCCAACATGACCTACATTTTCTCCGCATCCACATGAACCCATTTCCCATTCCTCCTTCAAAAGTGAGTACAGCATAGAATATGCAGAATGCCCTTCACTGCTTGGGTGAAATGGAAATGTGTTGTTGTGCATTCAGCCGGTCTGGTTTATTTATCCGCCATGAATGTTACGTATGTTGCTGCTGCAAATACAACAACCAGCACCAAAGAAATGACGCCCATAATCCGTTCATTTTTCCAGGCACGAATTGTGTTTGCAATATATAGGATCATGAGCCCTGCCATCATTAGCGACAGGTTGATGCCCGTTATAAACAACACAACAAACCCTATCATTACACAACCCCAAATAATCATGAACCACAAAGGATAATTTTTAAAGATCGTTTTAAGCATTTTCCGCCTGCCTCTATTCCATCTCAAATTTATACTTCCCTATAATCTCACAATCCAGTCTCGCTAGCAACGGAGGAAGTTTGTCCGGCAGCCGTAAACCAAAAAAGGACAAGCTCTTAGAGCCTATCCTTATCCATTTAGAATACATAATTCTATATTGATCCAATTTATACGAGAGGCGCTTGAATCAATGTTGCGAAATTGAACTTGTGTACGTGACCATCATTTAAAGTAGTTTGACCCGTAACAAAATGGACATGTTTGCCGTTTCCTACTGGAATAGCCGGTCCTGTTCTAATCTTCTTCAAATTATGAAAATGGTTAAAGAAATCGGTTCTTTCCAAATCAATCTCATGGACATGACTTGCTCCTGCCCGAATCGCCTGTCCTGTAACACCTGCGAACCGGTGGTTGTGCCGATCTGCACCTTCTTCAGCCAGTTTAGTGCTCCCTTCAAATTCATGTACGTGTCTCTGTGCCTGAGTTGAGCCTGTTCTTATCTTCTTTATTGTAGGCCGTTTCTTCTTCATCCGTTGTCTACCTCCCTAAAATTATGCAACTTCACAACATCTTATTAAGGCAAACTCGGATAGGTGCACAGCCATTGTCAGATCTTTTCTGGATTCAAAAAAACCACAACATAGCAAAAACCCCTTGCTAGGCAAGGGGTTTAGTGAAGTGGGCCCTACAGGACTCGAACCTGTGACCAATCGGTTATGAGCCGACCGCTCTAACCAACTGAGCTAAGGGCCCGGATCTAAAGTATCCGTATGATATACAATGGCTGTAGGAAAATAAATTGGTTGCGGGGGCAGGATTTGAACCTGCGGCCTTCGGGTTATGAGCCCGACGAGCTACCGGGCTGCTCCACCCCGCGTCAGTAATCATATTCAAACAGCGACAATAGTTAATATACAATATACCAGGGACTAAAGTCAAGGATGATTTTGTTAATTTATTCAGGGCAGGAAACGTACCCCGTAGCGGCCCTTGCGGGAGCGATAAATTTCCACAAATCGGGGATCATGATAGCCGTAAATCCAGCCGTCCTGCTCCAGCCTCTTGGCCAGGCAACCTGCTTGAAATCTCGTCCTGAACAGCTTCGCGAAGTATATCCAGTTCATGATGCCTTCTTCTCCTTTGTTACGATAATGGATGTCTTCCTTCCCTGAAGTTATCATGCCCAGTTTTTAAAATATAAGCCGCCGAATACGGTATCCGCCAATAAAAAAACAGCAAGGCCCTCACCTTGCGGTGAGGGCCTGAGAAACATTGCCGGATACAATTCTGCTACACGCCGAACGAGGCCGGATCTTTGCGCCAGGACTGCAGCAGCGCTACATCGGTGTCAGCGATTGTGCCTTGACTCAGGGCTACATTAATCAATGTGCTGTAGTTGGACAAGCTTTGCAGCGGCACACCTGCTGCCGCAAATGCCTCAGTGGCCCGGTCCAGCTCATAGCTGAAGATGGCAAGCACTGCCAGCACCTCTCCACCGGCTTCCTGTACGGCCTGCGCCGCCTTAATGGAGCTGCCGCCGGTAGAAATCAGGTCCTCGATCACAATGACCTTCTGTCCGGGAGAGATAATGCCTTCGATCTGGTTCTGCTTGCCGTGGCCTTTGGCTTTGTCGCGGATATATGCCATCGGCAGATCCAGCTTATCGGCCACCCAGGCCGCATGCGGAATACCCGCAGTTGCTGTGCCCGCAATCACTTCAGCGTCCGGATAGCTGGCTCTGATCAGCTCTGCGAAGCCAGCGGCAATGTAGCCGCGCACTGCCGGGAAGGATAAGGTCAGGCGATTGTCGCAATAGATCGGCGACTTGATGCCGGAGGTCCAGGTAAAAGGCTCCTGCGGACGCAGCGCCACTGCCCCAATCTCCAGCAGATAGCTGGCGACTTGCTGGCTTTTATTCGATAATGTGCTCATGCTTGAGTCATCTCCTCAATAATAGATAGTGCGGCTGCGCGCGGATCCGCCGCAGCCGTAATAGGCCGGCCCACTACAAGGTAGTGGCTGCCTTGCCGGATGGCTTGTCCCGGCGTCATCACCCGGGACTGATCGTCCAGGGAAGATCCTGCCGGACGAATGCCGGGGGTAACCGTGCGGAACTCTGGGCCGCACGCGGCAGCAATCGCCGCCGACTCCTGCGGTGAAGCTACCACGCCGTGCAGGCCGGCTCCAGCCGCCAGCTTGGCGTAGCGCACCACGGTGTCCGCTACATTCCCGGCAATGCCAATCTCGCTGTTCATCACTGCCTCACTGGTGCTGGTGAGCTGTGTCACTGCGATAATCAGCGGCATTCTCAGCGACGGGTGCAGGCTGACCGCCTGGGCAGCCCCGTCCAGCGCTGCGGCCATCATGGCCGAGCCGCCGGAGGCGTGTGCGTTGAACATATCCACACCGAGCATCGTAAGGCTCTCCGCCCCACCCCGCACCGTATTGGGGATATCATGCATTTTGACATCGACGAACACGGAATAACCGCGGGCCTTCAGTTCTCTGATGAAGTCTGGTCCGGCTGCATAGAACAGCTGCATCCCAACCTTCATGTAACAAGGAATGCCTTCCAGCTTCTCAATGAGCAGCCTCGCTTGCGCTGCATCAGGATAATCCAGGGCAATCATCAGCCGCCCAGCCATTTCATCCCGTCTGGTAATCTCTCCGATATTCTCGTGTTCAAGCTGCTGTGGGCTAGTCTGTTCCATGTTCTACTCATCTCCTTATAGGTCTTATTAACGGCTACCGGGTCCCCGGGCATAGCGGAACGGTCTGCGATAACGCAAACCGTTCCAGTGGCATGCCCGAAAGGGCCGCTCATACAACTATAGGTTATTGTCCGACAAAAGCAGGCATGGACTGCGACGAGAAGTTGATCGTCTGCAGCATGATCAGCAGCGCCGTTACCGTATCCAGTGAGGTCATACATACGACACCGTTCTCTACCGCTTCACGGCGGATGCGGAAGCCGTCGCGCTCCGGCGTTTTGCCTTTAGTCAGCGTATTGAAGACGAAGTTGGCCTGACCGCCGCGGATCAGATCAAGGATCGTCGGCTCTCCTTCATCCAGCTTGTTGACATTCATCACGTTCAGGCCTGCCTGCTCAAGAGCATGCGCCGTACCGCCGGTGGCAATGATTTTGTAGCCCATGGCGTGGAAGCCCTTCATCAGCTCTACCGCCTCGGCTTTGTCTTTGTCCGCTACCGTAACGATGATCGCTCCGGTTGCCGGAATTTTCATGCCTGCTCCGATCAGACCTTTATAGAGCGCTTTGGCATAAAGCTTGTCGCGGCCCATGACCTCGCCGGTCGATTTCATTTCCGGTCCCAATGTAGGCTCTACTCTGCGCAGCTTGGCAAAAGAGAACACCGGCACTTTTACCGACACATAGTCGCTTTCCGGCCAGAGACCTTCGGTGTAGCCATCGTCTTTCAGCTTGCCGCCGAGAATGATTTTGGTAGCCAGATGAGCCATAGGAATGCCAGTTACCTTGCTCAGGAAAGGAACCGTACGCGAAGAGCGCGGATTCACTTCGATCACATATACTTCATTCTGGTAAATAACGAACTGGATGTTGACAAGGCCAATCGTTTTCAGTTCCTTGGCAATCTTGATGGTGATTTCGCTTATTTTCTGCTTCAGGCCTTCATCCAGATATTGCGGCGGGTAGACAGCGATGGAGTCACCGGAGTGGACACCCGCACGTTCTACATGCTCCATAATACCAGGGATGACTACGGTCTCGCCGTCGCAAATCGCGTCAACTTCGACCTCTTTGCCCAGCATGTAGCGGTCGATTAGCACCGGATGCTCCGGATTCACCTTCACCGCTTCAACCATGTAGCTCAGCAGCTCAGCATCGTTGTAGACAATCTCCATTGCACGACCGCCCAGTACATAGGAGGGACGTACAAGTACCGGATATCCCAGCGATTGCGCTGTTTCTACGGCTTGACTCACATCGGTTACCGTCTTGCCTTTGGGTTGTGCAATATTCAGACGGGCCAAAAGCGCTTCGAATTTCTTGCGGTTTTCAGCTTCGTCGATGCTTTCCAGACTGGTGCCGAGAATATTTACACCGGCTGCAGCCAGCGGTGCAGCAAGATTAATGGCAGTTTGTCCTCCGAACTGGACGATAACGCCAATCGGATTCTCCTGGGTGATGACATTCATGACATCCTCGAAGAACAACGGTTCAAAATAGAGCCGGTCCGAGGTGTTGAAGTCGGTCGATACCGTTTCAGGGTTGTTGTTGATGATTACAGCTTCATAGCCGGCTTTCTGGATCGCCCAGACCGCATGTACGGTACTATAATCGAATTCAATCCCCTGACCGATCCGGATAGGTCCGGACCCGAGCACGATAACCTTCTGCTTGTCGGAATGGATAACCTCATTCTCCGTCTCATAAGTGGAGTAGTAGTAAGGTGTGGAGGCTTCGAATTCAGCCGCACATGTATCTACCATTTTGAAGACCGGAGTTAGTCCCTGCGCAAGGCGCATGGCACGAACATCCACTTCCTTCGTCTGAGCTCCGCCCGGACGTCCTTCCGCCCGGATCTCGGCAATTGCCCGGTCAGTGAACCCTTTGCGTTTCGCTTGATACAAGGTTTCGGCACTCAGCGTCTCTTCGCTGCGCAGCACATCCTCGAAATTCACCAGGCCTTCAATCTTGGACAGGAACCACCAATCAATGCTGGTGATATCCTGAATCTCCTGCAGGCCGTAGCCGCGGCGGAACGCTTCCGCAATCAGGAACAGCCGCTCGTCATCCGCTTTGGCGAGACGACCCCGCAGCACGCTGTCTTCCAGCTGCTCTGCGCCCGGCAGGCGGAAACGGTGGACACCGATTTCCAGGGAACGGACTGCTTTATGAATCGACTCTTCAAAGGTACGGCCAATCGCCATGACTTCGCCGGTTGCTTTCATCTGCGTGCCCAGTTTACGGTTCGCCGATGTGAACTTGTCAAACGGCCAACGCGGAATTTTGCTGACGATATAGTCCAGTGTCGGCTCGAAGCAGGCGTATGTCTGTCCTGTAACCGGGTTAACGATTTCATCCAGAGTGTAGCCGAGAGCGATTTTGGCTGCCATTTTGGCAATCGGGTAACCGGTCGCCTTCGACGCCAGCGCCGAGGAGCGGCTGACCCGGGGATTTACTTCAATGACAAAATATTGATAGCTTTGCGGATCAAGTGCGAACTGCACGTTGCAGCCGCCTTCGATATTCAGCGCGCGGATGATCTTGAGTGACGCGCTGCGCAGCATTTGGTATTCGCGGTCGGACAACGTCTGGCTTGGTGCCACAACGATACTGTCGCCTGTATGTACGCCGACAGGATCAAAGTTCTCCATATTGCAGACAACGATACAGTTGTCGTTCGCGTCCCGCATAACCTCATATTCAACTTCCTTCATGCCGGCGATGCTCTTCTCCACCAGACATTGACCGATCGGGCTGTAACGGATACCCGCTTTGACGGTTTCACGCAGCTCTTCCTCGTTGTCGCAAATGCCGCCGCCGGTTCCACCGAGCGTATAGGCTGGGCGAACAATCAGCGGATAGCCGATTCCTGCGGCAAAACCCATCGCTTCTTCCACAGTGGTGATAATTGTGCTCTCCGGTACTGGCTGATCCAGTTCGCGCATCAGCTCGCGGAACAAATCACGGTCTTCTGCCTTCTCGATGGATTCCAGCTGTGTGCCCAGCAGCTTCACGTTCTCCGACTGCAGCACACCTGCGCGGGCCAGTTCCACGGCCATGTTCAGGCCGGTCTGTCCGCCCAGTGTCGGCAGCAGGCCATCCGGGCGTTCCTGGCGGATAATCGCCGTAACAAACTCAAGTGTAATCGGCTCGATGTATACCTTGTCGGCCATATTGGTATCGGTCATGATCGTGGCCGGGTTGCTGTTGATCAGCACAACCTCCACGCCTTCTTCTTTAAGCGCCTGGCAGGCCTGTGTTCCTGCATAGTCAAACTCGGCAGCCTGGCCGATGACAATCGGGCCGGAGCCGATGACGAGAATCTTTTTAAGTTTATCGTTTTTTGGCATGTTATAGAGCTCCTTTCACGGCTTCAAGCTGTGCTTTGGGTTGTGGTGCCGTGATTCTGGCATTTGCGGCAAGCTGGGCCTGGCGTGAGCCTGCTGGCGTCTTCGCTTTGTGATCAGCAATCATTTGCAGGAAACGGTCGAACAAATAGCTGCTGTCATGCGGTCCCGGCGCCGCTTCCGGATGGTACTGCACCGAAAATGCGGGGTAGCGGGTATGTTTGAGTCCTTCGACTGTCTTATCATTGTTGTTGATATGCGTAACCTCAAGCTCGGTATTGACAACTGAATCCTCATTTACTGTGTAGCCATGGTTCTGCGAGGTAATGAAGCAGCGTCCGCTCTCCAGTTCCTTAACCGGGTGGTTCCCGCCGCGGTGGCCGAATTTAAGCTTCTCTGTGTCGGCGCCGCAAGCCAGGGCGAACAATTGGTGACCCAGGCAGATCCCGAAGATCGGGTATTCGCCGAGCAGCTCGGAGATCGTGTTGACGGCATACGGCACGTCTTTAGGGTCCCCAGGGCCGTTGGAGAGCTGAATGCCATCCGGGTTCAGGCGGCGGATCTCATCTGCAGTCACATCATGCGGCACGACTACAACATCACAGCCGCGGCTGTTCAGTTCGCGCAGGATACCGGTCTTCGCGCCGTAATCGACCAGCACGATCCGTTCTTTGTTCCCCGGGCTGCTGTAGGTTTTGGTTGTAGATGTCCGGGCTACCTGATTGCGCAGCTCCTCAATGGTCGTGTCGCCCATCATTTCCATGAGCTCCTCCACACGTTTGTTGGAAGTGGTTAGAATGGCCTTCATCGTGCCGTGGTGGCGGATAATGCGGGTCAGCATCCGCGTGTCGATCTCGCTGATTCCGGGAATGCCATATTCCTTCAGCAGGTCATCCACGCTGTATTCGGCGCGCCAGTTGCTTGGCACTTCCTCATGGCGGCGTACAACAAAGCCGTGTACAAAAGGACGCACAGATTCGAAATCATCACGGGTAATGCCGTAATTTCCGATCAGCGGATAAGTCATTGTGACGATTTGCCCGCAGTACGAAGGGTCCGACAGCACCTCCTGATATCCCGTAATTCCTGTGTTAAAAACAACCTCGCCCGTCTTTTCGCCTTCAGCGCCAAATGCGGTGCCTGTAAACAGCGTTCCGTCCTGTAGCAGCAATCTCGCCTGCATTCCCATCCACTCCTTCTTGTTTCTGTAGTCTGATTCTATGCCTTGCATCATTAGCGGAGTGTAACGCGCCAAAATGCCGCCGCATGTTCACCTTGCCCCATACAGCCGGCATCTTCGCTCCACCAGTTCATTAATTAGCTTTTGTCCATACCGCTGTGCCGTCTACCCATGTCATAACCGGCCAGCCTTTAAGCTTCCATCCGGCAAAGGGAGTATTGCGTCCTTTGCTGGCAAATGAAGCCGGATCTACTTCCTGCTCCTCCTTGAGGTCGATCAGCGTCAAATCGGCAGGCGCCCCAACCGTGAGATGGCCTGTATTCAGCCGGAACACCCGGGCCGGATCAGCGGTCATCCGCTGCACCAGCAGGGACAGATCCCATTTGCCGGTTGCCACAAAAGCGGTGTAGAGCAGCGGGAATGCTGTCTCAAATCCGACAATGCCAAACGGTGCAAGCTGCATGCCTTTCGCTTTTTCTTCCTCGCTGTGCGGTGCATGATCGGTCACGATGATATCCAGCGTTCCGTCCAGCAGACCTTCGATGCAGGCTTCCACGTCGTGGCGCGAACGCAGCGGCGGGTTCATTTTCCAATTGGCATCCATGCCCGGAATGTCTTCCTCCGACAGCAGCAGATGATGCGGGCATACCTCCGCGGTCACCTTGATGCCGATTTGCTTGGCCTGTCGGATCAGCCGCACCGATTGTTCCGTGCTGACGTGGCAGACATGATAGTGAACGCCGGTTGCTTCAGCCAGCAGAATATCGCGTCCGACATGGATCGCTTCCGACTCGTTCGGAATGCCTTTGAGGCCATGCGCAGTTGCAAACTTGCCTTCGTTAACCGCACAGCCTTCCACCAGCGAGTCGTCCTCACAATGCGCGATTACAGGCATATCCAGTCCGGCAGCCAATTTCATGGCATCCTTCATCATCTGGGCAGTCTGTACGCCTACTCCGTCGTCCGTGAAACCAATGGCTCCAGCTTCCTTAAGTGCGGCAAAATCGGTCAGCTCGCGTCCCAGCTCATTTTTCGTGATCGCCGCATAAGGGAGCACCTTCACCAGTCCGGCTTCGCGCGCTTTATCCTTCACAAACTGTACGATTTCCGGGCTGTCCGTTACCGGGCGTGTATTCGGCATGCAGGCGATGGTAGTAAATCCGCCCTTGGCAGCCGAACGGGCTCCGGTTTCTACCGTTTCCTTATGCTCAAAGCCAGGCTCGCGGAGATGCACATGCATATCAATCAGTCCCGGGATCAGCAGTTTGCCTTCGGCTTCTATGATTTCAGTGGATTCATCGAGCGCATCCAGATTACTCTCAATTGCGGAAATTACGCCGTCCTTAACTACGATATGTCTAGTCTCTAACTCGCCTTCCTGGTTGAGCACGCTGGCGTTTCTAATGATCACGGTTATGATTCTCCTTTTACCTGCAGGCTGCAGCCGCAAGCTCTCTGATTATTATATAATAAAAATTCATCTTTGTGTATATTTATTAGTGTATTTATGTCAGCTTTTTTTAACTTGAAGAGTTGCTATTGAAGGGCTCTCTCCATCACGGCCATCCGCACAGGCACGCCGTTGGACATCTGCGGGAAAATCCGCGATTGGCTGCTTTCGACCACTGCGTCATCAATCTCTACGTTGCGGTTCACCGGAGCCGGATGCATAATGATCGTGTTCTTATCGAGCCGGGCCGCCCGTTCTTCCGTCAATCCATACTGTTTCCGGTATTCCTCGGCAGACAGCAGTATGCCGGATGCATGGCGCTCAAGCTGAACCCGCAGCATCATGACTACATCAGCCTTAAGCGCTTCTTCCATACTCACATAAGGAGCGTAGGCAGCAAGTTCCGGCGCCTGCATATTCTCCGGTGCACAGAACTGCACCTTGGCCCCCATCTTTGTCAGTCCCCAGAGGTTCGAGCGTGCAACCCGGCTATGCATAATATCCCCTATAATCGAAACTTTGAGGCCCTTCAGTCCGCCAAAATTTTTGCTCATTGTATACAGGTCCAGCAGCGCTTGCGTCGGATGCTCGTTATTGCCGTCTCCGGCATTGATTAGCGGAATGGACACCTTCTCGGCCAGCTGCTGCAGCACGCCCGCAGGCTTCAAACGCACAACTCCGGCATCGATCCCCATTGATTCCAGTGTGCGTACTGTATCGTAGATCGACTCGCCTTTTTCTACACTGGAAGCCGCAGCCGTGAAATTCAGGACCTGAACGCCAAGGCGTTTCTCGGCCATTTCGAAGGAAAAGCGGGTGCGCGTGCTGTTCTCAAAAAACATGTTGGCAACAAAATGTGATCTCAGTACCGGGGTCAGCTTCTCGGCCTGATTGTCCCAGTACGCTGTTCTCTCCAATAGCTCACGGATTTCCGAGCTGTCCAGCTCTTTAATCCCCAGCAGACTGCGTTCCTTCACCTTGGTTGCCGTCATCATTGTTATCGTTCCTCCCGGTTTGAAATAATGTAAACTTCATCCTTGCCGTCGAATTCGGTCAGCGCCACTTCGATCTGCTCATGCCTGGAGGTAGGTACGTTCTTGCCGATGTAGTCCGGACGGATCGGAAGCTCCCGGTGTCCACGGTCAGCCAATACAGCGAGTTGGATCATCCTTGGCCGTCCGCAATCCATCAGGGCATCCATCGCCGCGCGGATCGTGCGTCCGGTGTACAGCACATCGTCGAACAAAATCACTTTTTTGTCGTGGATGCCACTACTGCCTTCTGGCAGGGTCAGGTAGCTCTTCACTACCGCCCGGTCCATCTCTTCCCGGTTGTCTCCGCCTTCGCGGTCATCGCGGTAATGTGTGATGTCCAGCTCGCCGTAAGGAATATCAACACCTTCAATTTCCTTGATACGTTCTGCGATTCGCTGGGCCAGGTAAATTCCGCGTGTCCGGATGCCCACCAGCAGACAATTCTCGATACCTTTGTTTTTCTCCAAAATCTCATGGGCAATGCGCGACAGTGCGCGGCGAATTGCTGTTTCGTCCATAATTACGTTTTTCTCAGTAACCATAATCCGTCATCCTCCTGCTTGTACGCCCGTTCAAGCTCCCGGAAATCAAAAAACTCCTTGCCCAAAGCAGGCAAGGAGTGAAATCCGCAGATTCAAAAAGATGGCGTGTCCGCGCGCATAAAAAGACCCTCCGTACTCATACGGATTCCTTTCTTAAGTCGCGAACCTCGATTCACGTTACCTTGCCAGCCTCACGGGACTGAATTAAAGGCGCATATTCATTTAACAGAATTATGACAGAAGTCATGGCTTGTGTCAAATGGGAGGCAGTGGAAACAGAAAAACTGGAGGAGATTTAGGTGAAAGGACGCAGACTGCGGGAATGTTTGGACTTTCGGCCGCTGTTGTCTCCAGATTTATTTGATTGGATCCGCGTCACGGATTAAATCTGGAGACAAAGGCGGACGCATTCGCTCCTACAGTTCCAAAATCCCCTCCGCAGCTTCCACCTAAAATTGGAATTTTTCAGTTTAAGTAAAGGAGCAGAAAGAATATCAGCTTATTTCATGAAACTGATGATGATCAAGACCCTCTGCTTGTTTTACGTCTGCTTCCGCTCTGATATGATGAAGACCGGAGGCGACTTGATAATGGAACTGGAATTTATCACAGCTGCGCATTGGAATGATAGCTTGTGGGAGTTAATCGAACCCATGTACCGGGAGGCTTTTCCCAGCGGGGCCAAACCGGCAGGAATACTGCACAATATGCTGGACAGAGGAATAGCTTATCTGCATGCTGGCCTAGCTGATGGACATGTTGTAGCAATGGCTGTAACCGGGATCGTTGGAGGGACGGCCGATAAGCGGCTTATCATTGACTATCTGGCAGTTGCCAAGAAGTCGCGCGGAGAAGGCCTTGGCTCATTGTTTCTGGAAAAAATCATTCACTGGGCTGAACAAGTGCATAAGGCCGGTGGAATCATCATTGAAGTGGAAGCCGGAAACACGGCTGCGCATCTTGAGCGTATTCACTTCTGGGAACGGAATGGTTTCAAGCTGACACCGTATATCCATCAATATATTTGGGTGCCGGAGCCGTACCGGGCAATGCTGCGCCCGCTGAAGCAGGGGGTTGCTGTCGAAGATAATGGGGAGTCCTTATTCCGTTATATTAACAATTTTCACAGAAATTCTTACCGCCTATCTTGAGCGTGCTGCAACAAGAAGCCGCCGCAGATTTCTCTGCGGCGGCTTCTTAGTTGTCCGTTATTTTAGAATTCGAATTCAACGTCGCTGAGGCGTCTTTGAATTTCGGAGATTACACGTTTCTCATCCTCTTCACCTTTGGCGATAAAGGTCACGGAGAAACGAACAAATGGGCCTGCATCATCCCAAGGCACGGTGGAGATCAGCTTCTCGCGGATCAGGAACTGCGAGAAATCTTCGCCGGATTCGAAGCGGCGTCCGCCTTTGACACCTTTTGGTGCTGCTACGTACAGGAAGAAAGAACCTTTTGGTTTCTCTGCCTTGAAACCCAGGCTGTTCAGCGCGTCCACCAGCATGTTGTGGCGGCGGGAATACTTGGCAGCAATCGCTTCAGTAATCTCAGGGTGTTCCAGACCGTAGGCGGCAGCCTTTTGAATCGCGATGAACTGGCCGGAGTCATTGTTGTCCTTCACATCGCTGAATGCTTTCACGACCAGCGGATTGCCGGCAACGAACCCGATTCTCCAGCCTGTCATGTTGTAAGACTTGGAGAGTGAGTGCAGTTCTACGCCGACATCCTTCGCGCCAGGTACGGACAGGAAGCTCAGCGGCTTCACACCGTCATAAGTCAGCGCTGCATACGGAGCGTCATGGATGACTACGACGTTATATTTTTTGGCCCAGTCTACAACGGCGCTGAAAAATTCAGGAGTTGCGCTGGCACCCGTAGGGTTATTCGGATAGTTCAGGTAGAGCAGCTTCGCTTTGCGGGCAATATCTTCCGGAATGGAATTCAGATCAGGCAGAAAGTTGTTCTCTCTCTTGAGTTCCACCGTATAGACTTGTCCACCCAAATATTTGGTGTGGGTACCCAGTACCGGATAACCCGGAACCGTCATAATGGTGATGTCGCCCGGATTGATGAAGCAGGATGGCAGCATGGCCAATGCCGGCTTCGAGCCGATGGAATGCACAACCTCGTTTACAGGGTCGATCCCCTCTACACGAAATACATCCTTCAGGTAAGCTGCAGCGGCAGCTTTGAATTCAGGAATTCCGTTGTCGGAATAGCCGCGGTTTTCTTCTTTGGCCGCTTCAATGGCAAGTCTTGCAACAATGCCTTCATCCGCCATCTCGTCAGGCTCGCCGACGCCCATATCGATCAATTCAATATTAGGAAAATCCTGTTTCGCCGATGCTTTGGC
Organism: Paenibacillus sp. IHBB 3054; assembly: GCF_051594305.1. NCBI lineage: Bacteria > Bacillati > Bacillota > Bacilli > Caryophanales > Paenibacillaceae > Paenibacillus > Paenibacillus sp. IHBB 3054. The sequence goes on from NZ_JBOFBG010000003.1 coordinate 131,979, forward strand.
GCGTTTGATTTTCTCGAATTTGTAAATGGATGTATCTTTGCCGTAGTTCGCACCGCCGATGCGGTCCGCAAAATTAGTCTGAATGAAAGTCTCTTGATACTGTTCGATACTCATAATTTTGTTCTCATCTCCTGGCTATTATTAAATATATCATTAAATATGAAGCAAAATTGTCTCCAAAACCATGGATTTATGATCACTTCATTTGTACTTATCTGCTGCGCAGCGTAAACAATACTTCTTCCATATCTGCCGGAATCGGTCTGCTGAACTCCATATACTCACCCGTGGAAGGATGCTTAAAGCCCAGTACGGCGGCATGCAGAGCCTGTCCGTTCATCATAATCCCCTTGCTGCGCCCGTATACCGGATCGCCGACCAGCGGATGCCCGATAAACTTCATGTGCACGCGGATCTGATGCGTCCGTCCGGTCTCCAGCTGCAGTTCCAGCAGTGTGCAGTCGCCAAAACGTTCCAGCACGGTAAAATGGGTCACGGAACGTTTGCTGTTTTTCTCGGTTACCGTGTACAGCTTGCGGTCATGCGGGTCACGGCCAATCGGAGCGTCTACGGTTCCTTGGCTATGTGCCAGGTTACCATGCACCACTGCGATGTAGCGGCGTGTTACACTGTGCTCTTTAAGCTGGGCAGCGAGTGAAGCATGACTGGCATCATTTTTGGCTGCCATAATCAGACCGGAAGTATCTTTATCAATGCGGTGTACAATCCCGGGACGAATCTCGCCATTAATGCCGGACAGATCTTTGCAATGAAACATCAGCGCATTGACCAGTGTACCGGACGGATGCCCTGCTGCCGGATGCACAACCATGCCGCGAGGCTTATTAATTACAATAACATCGCTGTCCTCATAGACCACTTCAAGCGGAATATCCTCCGCAATCAGATCGGTAACTTCAGCCTCTGGAACCGTAACAGCGATAACATCGCCTTCATTCAGCTTATAGTTGGCCTTAACCGGAGAACCGTTAACCTTAACATGTCCGCTGCTGATCCACAGCTGTACCTGAGAGCGTGAAATCTCTTCTTCCCAGGCCTCCGTAATATATTTATCAACCCGCTCCCGGGCATTCTCTCCGGAAACAATCCACTCCGTGACGTCCCTTTCTTCTTCGAAGGCAATTGCACCTGCCTGCTCATTGACGTCCTTGTTCAAATCATTCATTCCCTTCTTTTACTTCCTTTGATTCCTTAACTTCGATGATTTCGTCTCCGCTCTTCATATCCAGCAGTGTATCGAGAATAATCAGTCCAACCCCAATCACGATGCAGGAGTCGGCGACATTAAAAATAGGGAAGGTGTAGCTCCCGAAGTTGAACATCAGGAAGTCAACAACCTCACCGTTCAGCATCCGGTCCAAAAAGTTGCCTATAGCTCCGCCCAGCACCAATGCCAGAGCGGTAGGAAGCAGCTTCCGCGAGGCTTTGGCCTTATTCATATACCAGACAATTCCGACGACAACAACAACCGTAACTATAAAGAAAAACCATTGCTGTCCTTCAAGAATTCCGAAAGCGGCTCCACTATTGCGGTGGGAGGTAATAATGAAGAAGTCGTTTATGACCGGAATCTGCTCGCCGAGCTCCAGCCGGGTAGCAATCACATATTTGGTACCCTGGTCAATCAAAAACACAATTAGCGCAATCAGATAGTACACCACAGAAGTTGTCACTCCGTTCTTATTTTTCCCGCGTTATAGCGGTACGAATACTGAATAAAGACTTGTATATTGTAGCACAGGCCTCAAGAAGCCGTCTATTGCGGACCGTATAACCCTTTTAAGGCCAGGGGACTATTTACCATCGCTAAAAAGACGCTTCTCCGGTCAAGCTATCAAAGAACGAACCGGCAGGAATGCCGGGAAGCGTACGTTATGACAAAAGCATCTGAAAGGAGCACTCGCCTATGAGCCATCTGACATCACAGCAGCTCTCGCAGCTGCGGGCAGCGCTGCTGCTGCAGCAGGAGGAAATCCGCCACAGGCTGCAAAATAACGAGCATTACGGTCTGCAGGAAGCCATGCGCGATACAACCGGGGAATTGTCCGAAATCGACAACCATCCCGGCGATGCCGCCACTGAGCTGTATAACCGCTCGATAGATATTTCCCTGCTGGAGCGCGACGAGCATGAATTGGACGATATCGAAGCCGCTCTGCAGGCCATGGATGAAGGCACCTACGGGATTTGTATCGCCAGCGGCAATCCGATTCCATATGAGCGCCTCTCAGCCATTCCATCCACCAGATACAGCAAGGAGCATGCCCCACGCCAGAACGCGCCGTTTACCCGGCCGGTCGAAGAAGAGCTGCTGTCCCCGCCTTTTGGACGCACCAGCCTTGACGAACGCGATGAGCAAAATGGTTTTGACGGCGAAGATGCCTGGCAGATCGTCGAAAGCTGGGGCAGCTCCAACTCCCCGGCCATGGCCGAAGGCAATGATATCAGCTCTTACAACGATATGGAGATTGAGGCCGACGAAACCGAAGGCTTCGTGGAGCCGTGGGAGAACTTTGTGGCGACCGATATCGCCGGAAACCATTTGACCATCATCAAAGGAACCAGTTACCGCCATTATATGGACACCGAGGAAGGCAGCTACCTGCTGGATCCGTCCGCTAAAAAGGAAAGGGAGTAGCCATGTGCTGCTCCTTTTTTAGGTACACACGCCAGATCAATGATTCTCTAATCCCTAAAAAGTCTTAAGCTCCAGCTGGTGCTGTACGATCCGCACAATATCTGCAATATAATCTCCGATAATCGGCAGGTTCAGTGCCCCCAGCATCTGCAGTACATAAATGATCGTCGCTGCAAAAAAAGTGAATCCGAGGGCAATCCCCACCCCGCGCGCTATTCCTGATATTATGTTCAGCCAGATCAGCCGCCAGGGCGAATGCAGCAGCTGTGTATATTCAGCAATCCGCGATTTCTCCATCTCCCGGGCCAGCCCCAATGTCAGCCGGTATACCGCGCTCAATTTTTCATCCGGGGAAAGGGCCTCTGCCCCCGCTTCAGTCTCCCGTTTGAAATCCGGCGCCTGATCCTGTCCGCTGCCCTCGCCTGTTGAGGCGGAGATTCCTCCCTGCTGCCCGGAGCTTTTGCTTCCTTCTTTCCGACCCTCCAAAACACTCTTGCTCCTTCCCTAACGTCCACAAAATAAACGAGCCCGGTTCGGGGAGAGGCAATCTCTCCCCGAACACGGGGCTCGTCATTTTGCGCATAAATATAAGGTTCTCAGTAAAGATCCTCATATTTCCGCAGAAACGGCTTCCTGATCAGCAGTGCACATACCGCCAATCTCGAAAGCCCCTGCCCTATGCTAAAGGCCTGGACGTTTCTTCTTATGCCGCTAGTATATGTCATTTGGAGACAAGCGATACGGGGATCAGCATTTAGCTTCTCTTTAGGCTCCGATATGGATACCAATGGATCTGCCGCCGGCATCCACCGTTTCAAATGGATGCGCTCCGTCAAACTCAACGGTAGTCACTAGCACATTTTCACGCAATACATGTTCAAAAGCAGTCACTGCCGCTTTCAGTTCATCATCCAGCTGCAGCGTGAGCGCAATCCGTTTCTCGATCGCCAGATCCAGGCGTTTGCGGTAATCCTGCACTGCACGGACAATTTCGCGGACCCAGCCCTCCTGCTCAAGTTCAGCAGTGATTTCTGTGTTCAGTGCTACCGTGAGCCCGTAACCGGAAGCTGATGCAAAACCCGGTTTGGCCTGTTTCTCGACAAGCAGCTCCTCGGCAGTAATCTGCAGCTCTTCCCCTTCCGGCGACACGATGGCAATCACACCGTCCTGTACCGCTTTGCGGGTAGCGTCGCTGTCCATCCCTTTCAGGTAGCCTTGAAGGAAGCCTACGCTCTTGCCGTATTTTTTACCGGCTACCTTCAGGTTCAGCTTCAGCGTAAAATCAACAAACCCGCTGTCGCTGTTCTCCAGCACAATTCCCTTGACATTGATTTCATCCTTGATGATCTCTTCATAATCCGTTACATCAAAGCTGCGGTCCAGAGAAACGATCAGCTCGGACAGCGGTTGGCGTGTCTTGATGCCAGTCTCGTTGCGCACGTTGCGGGCAAGCTCGACAATGCCTCTGGCACTCTCCATATCCCGCTCCAGCTCAAGATCGATCAGACTCTCGTCGGCAGCCGGATAATCCGCCAAATGTACGCTTTCCCCGCCGCCAAGGTTCGTATAGATATCTTCCGACAGCATCGGTGTGAACGGAGCCATCAGCGTAGCCGTTGTGAGCAGTACATGTGTCAGCGTACGGTAGGCGTCCAGCTTCTCTTCGCCAAGCCCGCTGCCCCAGAACCGGTCGCGTGAGCGGCGGATATACCAGTTACTCAGTTCATCCACGAAGTTCTCAATCGCTTTGGACGAATTGACGAAGTCGTTGATGGCGAGGCCTTTTTCCACAACTAGAATCAGACTGTTCAAGCGGGAGAGAATCCAGCGGTCGAGCTTATGCCCGGATACCTTGAACGGATGTTCTGCCGGGTCGTAACCGTCAATGCCGGCATAAAGCGTCAGGAACGCATGCGTGTTGACCAGCGTATCCACAACCTTGGATTTGGTCTCCCCGACCAGACCGCGCGAGAAACGTTTGTTATTCCACGGCGCACTGTCGGACAGGATCGCCCAGCGGAAGGCATCGGTGCCGTATTCGTTCATGATTTCCCAAGGGTCAATGACGTTGCCTTTGGATTTGGACATTTTTTGGCCATTCTCATCGAAGATGTGGCCGTGGGCAATAACTGCCTTGTAAGGCGCTTTGCCCTTGAACAACGTCGATACCGCAAGCAGGCTGTAGAACCAGCCGCGTGTCTGGTCAATTCCTTCACAGATCATATCTGCCGGATACTGGTCGGCGAATCTGTCTTCATTCTCGAACGGATAGTGGCTTTGGGCAAACGGCATCGAGCCGCTGTCAAACCATACGTCGATGACCTCAGAAGTACGTACCATCACGCCGCCTTCGCTGAACGGGCTGCGCAGTTTGATGTTGTCTACATATGGCTTATGCAGCTCGATATCCTCAGCGACTTCGCCGATCGCCATCGAGCGGAGTTCAGCGATGCTGTGCGGCGCAAATTCTTTGCCGGTGTCCTGGCAAACCCAAACATTCAGCGGTGTGCCCCAGTAGCGGTTGCGGCTGATATTCCAGTCCACCAGCTCTTCCAGGAACTTGCCGAAGCGTCCTTCGCGCACATGGTCAGGATACCAGTCTACGGTGTTGTTGTTGGCGATCAGCTGATCTTTGATCGCTGTCGTTTTGATGAACCAGCTGTCTGTCGCATAATACAGCAGCGGAGTATCGCAGCGCCAGCAGAACGGATAGCTGTGCTCGTATTTCTCTTTATTGTACAGCAGCCCTTTTTCGGACAGCGCCTTTATGATATCTAAATCGCAATCTTTCACAAACCGTCCGGCAAAATCACTTACCACGTCAGTGTATTTACCAGAAGTATCCACCACATTGACAAAGCTGATGCCGTTATCGCGACAGCTCTTATAGTCATCCTCACCATGTGCCGGGGCCATATGCACGATCCCGGTACCGCTGGAATCCGTTACGAAGGATGCACCAACGATCACATTATGTTTCTCCGCCTGGATATAGCTAAACGGCGGGGTATAGCTTTGACCGATAAAGTCAGAGCCTTTGTGCGTAGAAAGAACCGTATACTCCCCTTTCAGCACCTCTTCCACGAGGTTCTTGGCCAGCACGTATACGCCGTCTTCCTGCTGCGCACGGACATATTCCATCTCCGGGTTCATTGCCAGCGCCATATGCGCCGGAAGCGTCCAAGGGGTGGTCGTCCAGGCCAGCACATAATCGCCGCTGCCATCCAGCTTGAACTTGGCCGTTGCACTGAGGTCCTTGACCGTCTTATAGCCCTGCGCCACTTCATGGGAGCTCAGCGTCGTCTGGCAGCTCGGACAGTACGGGCTGACGCGGTGTCCACGGTACAGCAGACCTTTCTCATGCACCGTAGCCAGGATGTTCCACACGCTTTCGATGTACGTATTATCCAGCGTCACATACGGGTTATCCAGATCGGTCCAATAGCCGATAGCTTCCGTGAACTCACGCCACTGCTTCTCGTAGCCGAACACGCTCTCTTTGCACTCTTTGATGAACTTCTCCACGCCGTACTCTTCAATTTCCTGCTTGCCGGAGATTCCGAGTTTCTTCTGCACGCCAAGTTCAACCGGCAGGCCGTGAGTGTCCCAGCCCGCTTTGCGCACAACGCGGTACCCCTTCATCGTCTGGTAGCGGCCGATGAAATCCTTGATGACCCGGCCCAGCACATGCCCGATATGCGGTACGCCGTTAGCTGTTGGAGGTCCTTCATAGAACACATAGTTCGGACGGCCCTCACGGTTCTCCATGGATCTGCGGAACGTATTCTCATCGCTCCATTTCTTCAGAATGCGGACATCTCTTGCCCGCGCTTTTTCTCTGACATCTACTTTTTGCATTGCTGGTCAATCCTTCCTTGGTTTAGTCTATAAAGCTGCTCGATCCCCCTAAATCCCCCTTAGCCAAGGGGGACCCCGAGGGCCCCGGCCCTCTGGACACCCGGAATATTGTCTAAACTCCAGGGAGAGGCGGATGTAGAGTTCATTTTGGTGTTGTCCCCGCTTGTCGCCGCAAGCGGCCCGCTTTACCTCAAGCACGCTAGGCGCGCAGCCTGCTCGCAGGCTTTGCTCTTGCCTTTGCCTTTGCCCTTGCCTTTGCCTTTGCCCTTGCCTTTGCCTTTGCCCTTGCCTTGGGCCCCCGGCCCGCGATCCCGTCAGGGCAGCGCTGGGTCGGGGTGCCCCCGCGGCGGGGGGGAGCCGCCGCAAGCCGTCTTTGCCTTTGTCTTTGCTCTTGCGCTTGCCTTTGATCTTGCCCTTGCCCTTGCCCTTGTCCTTGCCCTTGTCCTTGCCCTCGCTCTTGCCCTCGCCTTTGCTCTTGTCTTGGGCCCCCGGCCCGCGATCCCGTCAGGGCAGCGCTGGGCCGGGTTGCCCCCGCGGCGGGGCGCAGCCGCCGCAAGCCGTCTTTGCCTTTGCTCTTGCCCTTGAGCAGGAAAGGCCCCGCAGGCGTACCCGCCAGGGGAGCCTAAGAAGGGCCGCTCCCCCGTCGAACAAATCCCTACCCGTCCGCGGACGCCACTCTGCACAATGCCCTTGTTGCGGGTGTCCAGAGGGCGGCCAGCCCTTGGGGTCCCCCTTGGAAAGGGGGATTTAGGGGGATCGCGCCCCGCAACAACAAAAACGAGCGCCATCCCGCCCCCCAAGGGGCGAGACGACGCTCGCGATACCACCCTAATTCTGCGCTTCACGCACATCCTCAGGGGGAGTGTATTCAGCACGATCTCAGTTCCGCGCAGACAATCTAAACGCACGGGTCCGGGATAACGTCCGGCAGACGGCTAAACTTACGCACGAATTAACGCTTCAGCTCAGCTTCTAGGGGAAGATCTTCCGGCAAGGTGTGAACAATCGGCTCGCAGCAAACACCGACTCTCTGGAGAACGTAACCTTATCGTACTTGTCCCGTCATCGAATAATTATGGTACAGATATGTTTTAGTTATAGACGTTTTAAGACAAAATGTCAATATTCATAACCACGGTATAGCAGTGGCCGGAAAACAAGAGATATTCATCTCTCATGATATGCTCAGCTTTATTAGAAGGTTAAAGCACGTTCTCGCTGACTTCGCGGCTCTCCAGGGCATTCCAATCATCCTGAGACAGCAGTTCAAGCTGTGCTTCGACGAGAGTCCGGAAACGAGTGCGGTAGATAGAGGCTTGCTTGCGCAATTCTTCCGTCTCAATCGCTACTTTCCGGGATTTGGATAACGCTTCGTTGATAATCCGGTCAGCGTTCTTTTCCGCTTCCTTGATAATCAGCTGTGACTCCTTTTTGGAATTGTTCTTGACATCATCTGCCGCTTCCTGTGCGACGATGATTGTCTTGGACAAGCTTTCTTCAATATTCACAAAATGATCAAGGCGCTCTTGAATAGACAATAGCTGATTGTGCAGCTCCTTGTTCTCACGAATGACACTTTCGTAATCCTTGATTACCTGATCCAGAAATTCGTTGACCTCATCTTCATCATAACCGCGGATTCTCCGGGAGAATTCCTTGTTATGTATATCGAGCGGCGTTAATGGCATGCTGTGCACCTCCTAGAAATTTCAGACCTCTTATGCCCATGAAACATAATTTGTCCCGGCAGACAAAGAAGAAAGACTGTACTTTAAGAAGAAACGAACATGCCTGCCTGGATAAGGCGGCAAGTGTTTCTGCAAGAAAAATAAGGCTGGTTATCATTCCGAATGCCGTTTAAGGATCCGCCTCTTCTACAAGTATCGGCGCCCAGCTTTCAAAATGTTTGCTTCCCTAGAGATAATGAATTTCGACAAGCAAATCCGGATTCCTGCAAACGATTCAGACAAATTTGCCAACCTGAATCCGGTAACGGCCTTTTTTCGTCAAACTTCCGATCTCCAGAACCTTAAAACGGCCAAAACCTTGAATGGAGACCATATCGCCGTCTTTAAGTCCAAAGGAGGGGTCTTCCTCCACCTTCCAGTTCACCCGGACCCGTCCGGCTTTGATCGGGGCAAGTATCTTGCTCCGGCTGAGCCGGGTCACATCCGCAGCGATCCCATCAAGCCGCAAGGAAGCCACAGTCAACTCCATGATCTCAAGCTTAACCTCACTGCTCTTCAATCCGGACAACGGCAGAATCTCTGTGCTGACATTAATCCGGTGCACTCCGGTTAAATTCACGTCCAGGAAATTGGCGATATCCGCCGCCACTACAACATGACAGCCATCCTCAAGCACATGAATATCACCAATTTTGCCTCTTTTGATGCCCAGTCCAAGAATTGAACCCATATAGTCGCCATGCTCCAAGGCCAAAAACTTCTGTTCCCCGGAGGTAATGGCAAGCACCTTGAGTTCCATATCTTCTTCTGAAAGGTCACGGTAATCTGGTGCCACCATTGCCCGCTTCCGTTCAGCATTTTCTGAGCCGCCCTCCCATCTTACAGCAACATCGGGATGACGGTTCACAAGACTCTGCAGAATATAGCCCTGACGGGGATCGAGAAATTCAGTCAGCTTGAGCTCATGATACTCTCCTGCATGAGTGACCCATTCCCAGGCCTTGTCCACAAATTGCCGTTCGTCAGGGTGAAAATGACCATAGATTTCATTCTTCATGTCATTAACGGAAGAGCAGGCCCACAATGGAATGCAGACCGCCTTGTGCAAATTGAAGCACAATCAGCGCGATGATCGGGGAAATATCCAGCGTTCCGAACAGCGGCGGAATAATCCGGCGGAATGGACTCAGATAAGGCTCCACGAGCTTGCCGAGCAGCTCTCCGATGAAATTGTCACGGACATTGGGCAGCCAGGACATGAGGATATAGAAGAAAATCATGTAGTAGTAGATCTTGAAAAGTAAATTAATAATTAAATCGATTTGGGACAAAGCCCGTTCACCTCATTCTGTTGTAGTCTTGATCGTCACCCAGAATTTCCGTTATGGAACCTTGAATTTCGACCGTATCCGGTGTGCACATAAATATATTGCCCCCAATTTTGGAGATTCCTCCACCCAGGGCATAAACAGTTCCGCTGAGAAAATCAATAATCCGCATCGCCTGGTCATTGCGCACGCGCTGCAAATTAATTACGACTGTGCGGTGCGAACGGAGATGGTCGGCAATTTCCTGAGCTTCGTCATAAGAACGGGGCTCATAAAGCACTACCTTCACATTTTTTTGCGAATGGATACTGACGACGTTGGCCCGCTGGTTTTTACGGTTTTCTACAGGGGCGGGCTCGTATTCATCCTCTTCACGGGAAATCTGCTCCCGCTCCACAATTTCCTCTTCCTCCTGCAAGCCCAAAAAGCTCATAAATCGGTTCATCACGCCCATCAAGCTCCCTCCTCATGACCTACTAATACCGTTCCCAGGCGCACCCAGGTGGCTCCTTCCTGTATCGCCACTTCAAAATCATTCGACATTCCCATCGACAGCTCTTGTATAGGCTCAGGTGTCAAAGCTAGCAGATTGAGCGCATCGCGCAGTTCGCGGAGTCCGCGAAAGACCGGGCGGGTAAGCTCGGGATCCCCTTCATAAGGCGCCATCGTCATAAGGCCGATTACTTTCACACGATGCAGAGGAGCGATTTCACGCAAAAATCCAGGCACCGCTTCAGCAGATAAACCAAATTTCGTATCTTCTCCCGAGATATTCACCTGAAGGAAGACGTTTACGTCTATACCGGCGGCCTCGGCCTTCTTGTGCAATTCCTGTGCCAGTGAAAACCGGTCCAAAGAGTGTATATATTGAAATTTGCCGATAACGTCCTTTACCTTATTGGTCTGCAAATGACCGATGAAATGCCATGTACCTTTGTTGCCCAGGGCGTTCCATTTATGTTCGGCGTTCTGCCAGCGGCTTTCGGCAATGTCCTCAAGACCCGCTTCCAGCACAGCGGATACCGTTTCCAGCGATACATATTTCGTCACTGCGATAACCTTGACGTCACTTGCATCCCTGCCGCTTGCCGCACAAGCCCGTTCCACACGTTCCTCGACCTCGGCTATTCTTTCTTGCAGTGTCAAACCCAACTTTCAGCTCTCCTTTATTCCGATCCAGCTCGTCATTCTTCCTGTAACTCCGTTTTCCTTGCGGTATGAGAAGAAGAGATCACTGTTACAGCTTGTACACCAAGTTGTACATTCGATATGAGTCGGCAATATTCCTGCTTTAATCATAATGCGTCGATTCATTTCTTTCAAGTTCAGCATGCTTTTGCTGTCATCTGCATCCGACTTCCTGTATAAGACCGGAGCGTTCTCAGCTAAATTCATTGTGTTAAATCCATCCTCCAACCGGCGGACATGATTCATTACATAATCATCGACCTCATAACAGCATTCACCGATAGAAGGTCCAATGGCTGTCAGGATATCCTTTGGACGGCTGCCGTAGACCTCACCCATTGTGCTGACCATAGCTCCGGCAATTTCTGCTACAGTCCCTTTCCAGCCCGCATGCGCAAGACCGGCCACCTGCTGCAAAGGATCATAGAAATATAGCGGCACACAGTCCGCATAAAAGGAAGTCAGCAGCACCCCCGGCACATTGGTCAGCAGCCCATCAGTGGACTGAAAGGCGCTTGCTCTGTCCAGATTGCCGTATCCTTGGTTCTCTTTGGTAACAACCGCAATATTTTTTCCATGAGTTTGTTCCCCGCATGTCCATGAATCCAGTGTAAAACCGAGACTCTCGGCGAGCATCCTCCGGTTGCTGATCACATCTTCCACGTCATCGCCGACATGAAGAGCGCAGTTGAAGCTGTCATACGGCGCCTTGCCCGCACCACCTTGTCTTCCTGTAAAGCCGGCAGTAATTTGAGCATGTGCTGAACACCACGGCTCCAGATGAAGCTGCACAGGCGTTCTGTCGATTTGTACGAACGGTTCCATCTTCTCACCTCCGCCTAAGTGTACCACAAGACCTCCCCACAAAGTGGTGTTTAGACTTCGAAGCTTACTCAAGTACTTTACAAAGCCCCCGCACAATCTCTTGGTTATGGGCTGCACTTCTTACATAAGCTCTATACCCGTTTCCGTCAAAAAAAGACGCACCCGGTTAATATGTGCGCCTTTCACTACGGTCTCCCCGTTCCAAATACATCGTTTCCCGCTCTTCCTGACCTTGGGGCATTCTGGACTCCTCTATCTTTACGAGCACAACATCAGCACCAATCTTAACGATATTCCTCCAGGGAATGATCAAATCAGCGCCACCTCCAAAGAGCCCCATAAACCGTGTGTACCCGGGCACAATAATTGCATCAATAACTCCACGGCGCAGATCGAGCTCCAGATCACTGATTTGCCCGAGCCGCTTGCCGTCGACAATGTTAATGACATCCTTGGTCTGAAAATCGGAGATTTTCATTTTTTTGCCTGTGCCTATTGAATCTTCGTTCACCTCGCCACCCCTGTACTTTCAGACATATAGTCCAATATATGTTGTTCGGGCTTGGCAACATGCAATGCAATATATATTTTCCAATACGGTTCTACATACAAAGGGGTATCCAAAAGGGTTTTAAGCCCCCAGGATACCCCTGCTTCATCTATCGCTGTTACTCAGGTCTTCACATGCTTTTGCATTTGCTGGATAGCCGATTTCTCAAGTCTGGAAACCTGGGCTTGAGAGATCCCAATCTCATCGGCGACCTCCATCTGGGTCTTGCCCTCGAAGAAACGCATGGACAGTATCCGCTTCTCGCGTTGTCCCAGTTTGCGCATCGCTTCCCGCAATGCAATTTCCTCAATCCAAGAGACATCTTTATTCTTATCGTCGCTAATCTGGTCCATCACATAAATCGGGTCCCCGCCGTCATGGTAGATTGGCTCGAACAAGGAGACCGGGTCCTGGATGGCGTCTAAAGCAAAAACCACATCTTCTTTCGGAACTCCCAGCGCCTCGGAAATTTCAAAAATCGTCGGCTCCCGGGAATTCTGGTTCGTCAGACTGTCACGCACCTGCAGCGCCTTGTATGCGATATCCCTGAGCGAACGTGATACCCGAATCGGGTTATTATCGCGCAGATACCGGCGGATTTCACCGATAATCATCGGTACTGCATAGGTGGAAAACTTCACATTTTGCGATAGATCAAAATTATCGATGGCTTTCATCAACCCGATGCAGCCTACCTGGAACAGATCGTCAACGAACTCTCCCCGATTATTGAACCTTTGAATAACACTAAGAACGAGTCTAAGGTTACCATTTACCAATTTCTCTCTGGCGGATCGCTCGCCCTGCTGCTGCAGCGAAGTGAACAGCTCCCGCATTTCCACGTTTGTTAGAACGGGCAGCTTGCTGGTGTCCACACCGCAAATCTCGACTTTATTTCGGGTCATGATGATTTACCTCCCAAGGAGAAACATTACTGTACATTATCTCCCCGGTCCGGCATTTTATTCCTTGCTGATTTATGCTCACACCATCTTGTTAAACTCCTTGCGCAGCCGCTTGATAATTCTTTTTTCCAGACGCGAAATATAGGATTGGGAAATACCCAGCAGATCGGCCACATCCTTTTGCGTTTTTTCTTCTCCCCCGCGCAGTCCAAACCTTAGCTCCATAATCAGGCGTTCCCGCTCACTCAGCTTCTCCAGCGCCTTCTGCAGCAGCTTCCGGTCCACTTGCTCTTCGATGTTCCGGTAAATGGTGTCGTTCTCGGTGCCAAGCACATCGGAGAGAAGCAGCTCGTTGCCGTCCCAGTCAATATTTAGCGGTTCATCAAAGGACACCTCACTCCGTGTCTTGCTGTTGCGCCGCAAATACATCAGGATCTCATTTTCGATGCAGCGTGAGGCATAGGTAGCCAGCTTGATTTTTTTCTCCGGATCAAACGTATTGACCGCCTTGATTAGTCCAATGGCCCCGATAGAGACAAGATCTTCAATGTTGATGCCGGTGTTCTCAAATTTCCGGGCAATGTACACAACGAGCCGCAGGTTGCGCTCAATCAGCATAGCCCGGACTGCCGCATCGCCGCTGGACAGCCGCTGCAGCAAATACTCCTCCTCTTCCCTCGTCAAGGGAGGAGGCAGCGCCTCGCTTCCACCGATATAATAAATTTCCTGGCTTTTCAGCCCCAGCAGAAACAGCATGCGGTAATATTGCAGTTGCAGCGCTAACTTCCATTTGACCATTCTTGTTCCTCCTCCAAGAAGTACACAGTAACCCTGTGATATTTCTTATCCCATCCATTTCCTGCTGCCCTGCCCCAATTCTCTTTGTCCGATATTAGGATTGAAATGCCAAATGCTTCTGCGGTTATCAGCATGGCAGCGCCGCGTCAGCAGCCTGTTCTCTTTGGGCGAGGTCAGGATGTATGACCGCCCGGTACGCGCCGTCTCCCGACAGTGTCCCGCCATCCAGCCCGATGAGCACTCTTTTGCTGTAAAAGGTCTCCTCACCCAGCTGTATCTTCACAAGATCCGGCTTCAGCGCAAGCATAAAGGATGAACCACGGTTGATCCCCCTATAAGGGACAAGCCGCATCCTGTCCTGCCAGGCAAAAGACTGCCCGTCCGTTTCCAACAGAAGGGTGTCTGCGCTCGTCTGTGTCAGCCTCCCTTTCCATGAAGCAGGCAGATGGCCTTCCCAGAGCGACGCCTCCATCACCATTACCGGAATCCGCGTCAACGGATCACTGAGCCGGTTCCCTGTATCCAGCAGCCCTTGACAGACCACAGTTACGCCGTCAATTTCCACAGTTACCTCACCAATGTACGATTCGAGCTGCTCCCTGCGGATCCGTGAAGAATGGAAGAGCTTAAAGAGGAGCAGTACCAGCGGTAAGACCGCAAGCACAAACCAGAAACCGATCTTCATCCGGTATGCTTGGCCTCCTGAAGAGGTAAACAGAATACCGTTCCAGATGTCGCCTGAGCTCTGCAACAAATAGTGAATACCTACAATGCCGCCGGCTGCTGCAAAATTAATAATATAAAAGGCCCCCAATATGCGGAGGTAGCTTTGCAGACTCCTGAATCCAAAGGCAATCCACAGCATGACTACCGACAATCCGAACTTAATGAGGAAGGTATAGAGAAAAGACAGCTCCGGTACGAACATCATCACTACATAAAGCGCGCCAACCAGCGCGGAGAGCGCCAGTCTCCACCAGGAGACCTTAAGTTTGACCAGCCAGCCTGTCAGCCATAGAAGAATGCCATCGATCAGCAGATTGGCAGCGAAAATCAAGTCAATATAAACTACCAATACATTCACCTGCCTAAGGGCTGCTATCTATCCTCAAGGCCGGGGATCAGGCTCTCTTTTTGGACGATAAGATTAGTATAGGAACTCTCGCATTCAAAGTCTGTCTAAACTTGGGGGGCGTTCTTGAGGTTTTTTTGTCGAGTTATAGCGTGAAGCATATAAATTCTTTTATTTTCAAAAAAGCCAGCCTCTAAATCTAAAGGCTGACTTCAAAATTCCTATTCTTAAATTCACTTCATAGACTCTAATTCTTCATCTGTAAGACCCGTTGCCGTTCGGATCGCATGATAGTCCAGTCCCATCGCAAGCAGATTTCTTGCCACTTCCAATCTGGCTTCTAATTCCCCTTCTAACTTCCCTTCCAGCTTGCCTTCCGCCTTACCTTCCTCTAAACCCGCAGCTCTTCCTGCCGCTCTTCCCTCAGCCAATCCTTTAGCAAAGCCCTCTGTAAGCGCTCCGTCTCTTTGCGAAGCCTCATCCAGCAAAAACTTCTGGCGGGCTTCATACTTCATGCGGGCCTCCTCATCCTGGCTCAGGAATTGCAGCGTATCCATTGCCTTTTTCAAGACAGGCTCATTCATGCTAAGCACCTCCCAATTCGAATCGTCTATTCCTTTCAGAAACAGCAGCCAATTGACCAAACCGACTTCACCGGGAACAGGCGTATGCTCCAGCTTCGGCAGCTCCAAGAAATGAATTTCAATATCGTCTGCGAGCGGAGTTCCATTCCTATCTTCCCGCAGATGAAACACACTATGAGTATGCTCATTGGGCAAAACATTATAATTTAATATATTGATGGTCACACACTTTTTGAGATCTTTATACTTGCCCGTCTCCTGCAGCTGGCCCGAATATCGTTTGCTCCAGTAATAAAGCGTGCGCTTCTCAATATCGTATTTATTAAATAGCTGCATTTCGATATTGATCAACTTGCCTTCCTCGGTCTTGGCCCATATGTCGAATATCGATTGCTTATCCAGCGGATCATCCTTATCCGTGTATGGATTCAACAGCACCACTTCATTCAGCGGAGGTTCCCCCGCATCCGAAAAAATCCCGTTAAGAAAAGCCAACAGCACATCCTTATTGCCCTCACTTGCAAAAATACGTTTAAATACAAAATCAACCCGGGGATCAAGCAGTTTCATTGTATCCTCTCCCGCTACTAGTATTATAACAGCCGGTAAACCAAAAAACACCGTATCCACCCATAGCTGATCGCTAGGGAGATACGGTGCTTCCGTAATCTATTACACTATACTATTTTATTAGTCGTTATTGCCGCGCGTACGGTTGCGCAGGAATGTTGGAATGTCCAGCTGGTCAGAGGCCGTCTGATTGCCAAACGGACGCAGATTGGCATTCTTATCCGGCGCAGCAGGTTCGCTGCTCGCCGATGGACGGCGGGCTGGAGCAACAGGTGAAGGTTTGTGTTCAAAGCCGGTAGCGATTACCGTAACTTTGATTTCATCCTTCATGCTTTCCTCAATGATGGCACCAAAGATCATATTCACTTCAGGATCCGAAGCAGAGGTAACGATCTCGGCTGCTTCATTCACCTCATACAGGGAAAGGTTGGAACCACCCGTAATGTTCATGATGACGCCGCGAGCACCTTCAATGGAGGTCTCCAGGAGCGGACTCATGATCGCTTTGCGGGCCGCCTCCGAAGCACGGTTCTCGCCGGTGGCAATACCGATACCCATAAGAGCGGATCCGCGTTCTGTCATAATGGTCTTCACATCGGCAAAGTCAAGGTTAATCAGACCCGGAACAGCAATCAGGTCGGAAATGCCCTGTACCGCTTGACGGAGCACGTTGTCCGCTTCGCGGAAAGCTTCCAGCATCGGTGTTTTCTTATCAACAATTTCCAACAGGCGGTCATTCGGAATAACGATTAAGGTATCTACTTTTTCTTTCAGTGCTTCGATACCCAGTTCTGCCTGATTGGAACGTTTTCTTCCTTCAAAAGTAAACGGACGGGTTACAACACCCACCGTCAGCGCTCCGCATTCTCTGGCGATTTCAGCAATCACAGGCGCTGCGCCTGTACCGGTGCCGCCGCCCATACCAGCGGTAACAAATACCATGTCCGCGCCTTTAAGGGTATTTGAAATCAGATCACGGGACTCCTCGGCCGCTTTCTTGCCCACCTCAGGATTGGCACCCGCGCCAAGACCCCGGGTCAGCTTGTCCCCAATTTGCAGTTTATGCTCCGATTTGGCCATATGCAGCGCTTGGGCATCTGTATTAACTGTGATGAATTCCACACCCTGAACGCCATTTTCAATCATCCGGTTGACAGCATTGCTACCGCCGCCGCCCACACCGATGACCTTTATTTGCGCCAAGCTCTCCATTTCAAAATCAAATTCCAACATATTGTTCCATCTCCCCCTCAATGTGCTTGGATGGCCAGTCCAAGTATATCTGGACTTACACTTATATGAACTCGCTGAACATATTCTTTAGACGTTCCACCAAACCCGGCTTCGAAACGGCTTCCTGATTCGGAGCTGTACTCTGCTTGTTCCGGTTGACCGTCTTCTTATTCCCGCTGCTGCTGTTTCCGCGTCCGCGGAATCTGCGGACAACGTTATGCAGGATGCCTACCCCTCCGGTAAATCCGGGATCGCGGACTCCGATATAATCCGGCACCGCAACGCGCACAGAGGCTGATAGTTCAGTCTGGGCTGCTTTTAATACTCCCGGCATAGATACAGTGCCACCCGTTAGTATATAACCTCCGGGAAGCTCATTGTAACCAAGCCGCTTCACTTCCTGACGAATCAAATGGAAGATTTCCTGCACTCTCGGTTCAATGATCGCCGCAAGATCTTCCTGATTAAATTCTTTTTCCACATTGCTGCCGATCCGGAGCACCTTGAACACCACGTCAGAAGCGGCGTCGTCAATCCAGGCGCAGCCATACTTCAGCTTCACCTTCTCCGCCTGATCAGTAAGTGTACGGAGTCCGTATGCGATATCATTGGTTACAAATTCTCCGCCGATCGGGATCGTGGAGGTGGCACAAAGGGAACCTTCTTCATATACGGCTATCGTCGTTGAGCCCGCACCGATGTCAACCAGCACGGCGCCCATTGATTTCTCATCTTTGGAAAGCGCTAATCCGCCAGCTCCAAGAGACATCAGTACAAGATCTTTGACTTTAAGTCCTGATTTCTCTACGCAGCGAAGCAGATTATGTATTGGCGTTTTGGCCCCGGTAATAATCGTCGCTTCCACTTCCAGACGAACTCCGATCATCCCGCGGGGATCCTGGATTCCTTCAAGGCCATCGACGATATATTGCTTGGCGACAACATCAATTACCTCGCGTTCAGGAGGCAGTGCAATAACTTCTGCTGCCTTGATTACACGATCGATATCATCTTCGCCGATTTCACGATCCTCATTCTGAACGGCCACGACACCATGACTGGATTGAAGCCCGATATGATTGCCGGAAATGCCGACATAGACCTCGGATATTTGTATACCGACCATTTGCTCCGCATGATCTACAGCACTCTTGATCGATTGCACAGTCTGGTCGATATCTACAATCGCACCTTTTCGTATTCCTTCCGAATCAGCAGATCCAACGCCAATAATATTAAAGGTTCCATTAGTAACTTCCCCAATAATTGCCCGAACTTTGGATGTACCGATGTCCAAACTAACAATGATGTCATTGTTGCTCAAGCCCTATGGCACCTCCTGTTATTATCAAAATGAAATGTAAAGCTGATTTAGTTTTTGGTTTCCATTGAAGAAAAACTTCTCTGTACATATTCAACATCTCTAATCCTTTCCCTCTTTTTTCTACAAATTTTTTGAGTGGGATAATATTACAAGCATCTCGCATGAAGACAGTTGCTGCTAGAAACCTGAAAACAGGCATTTATTACATGAAATATGAGTGTAATAAAGAAATGTCATCCATATTTGATACTTCATTTCAAAAAATCCGAAGAAAAAAGAGGGACGTTGCCTATTGCCCGTAAAACCGATTGTAGCATTTTTTTCTTACTATTAGTAGGGCCTATTTACTCTTGCGTGTCCTCTTTCACATTCTCCTCTTTTACAGGTGCAAAAGGAACATAGGAATCCGCTTCAAGCATCTTGATCAGTCCGGGCTCCTCTGTCTCTATCACTTGATTTAAATACTCTACTTTATCCTTAAGCAAAGAAATTGCCGTAATGACTTCAAAATGCGAACGGGTATATAGCTTGATGCGGTCTGGAAAGGATAATGTTGGTGATGGCACAATCTCGGAAATGTCACTGGTCAGTTCATTCGGGATACTGGCGAGAGTCTGGCACAATTTGGCTTTATGGGGATCATCTTCCCCCCAGCTTGTCAAGATCGGCTTCTCCACCGCAATGCCCGTTTCATTCACGGAAACAGCAGCGCCGCTGGATAGAATCGCCTCCAGTACCCCATCTTGATCCAATTCATAGGCAACTGCAGGGTACTCCTTAATACTGATGGAGACTAGACCGGGAAATTTCTTTTCCACACTGGCCTCCTGAACCGTCTTGAGTTCCTTAAGGCGATCGGCCACTGCGTCATTCGAGACGGCAAAATACTGTCCTCCGAGGGCAAGTCCGCTTTTTTCAAGCAGCTCCTCACGGGTGGAATATTTGTTTCCCTGAAATTGAATCTCTGTAATCCGGCTCATTGACGAGCGGAAGAAAATCACGGCCAGCAGCGCAATAAACAGCAGCAGCAGAATGAAAGTAATCTTTCGGCTCATTTTTTTGGTAGGCTTGTCCTCTTTAAGAAGAGGTAAACGGGTTTTTGGCATCTCATATCTCCGTAATAAGGCCCTGTCTCCTTCCCACGCATGAAGCTGAAGGAGACAGGGAGCTTTAATTGGCCAAATCAAACGGACCCGGCACAGGTACTTTGCGGCTGATGCGTGCACCCAGCTTCTGAAAGAGCTGCTCAATGCCGTCATATCCGCGGTCAATATGATGCGCCTGCTCAACGACCGTGGTCCCATGAGCGGCGAGTCCGGCAATCACCAGGGCAGCTCCCGCCCGCAGGTCGGTTGCTTCCACCGTTGCTCCATACAGTCTCTGCACCCCGCGGATAAACGCACGGTTCAGATCAATGGAAATATCGGCGCCCATCCTGGCCATCTCCTCCACATGCTTGAAGCGTCCCTCGAACACCGTCTCTTTGATGACGCTGAACCCGTCGGCCAGCGACAGCAGCACCATTACCTGAGATTGGAGATCTGTGGGAAAGGAAGGGTAGGGAGAAGTAACGATTCGTTCCACCGCACGGGGACGTCCCATGCAACTGATATTAATTATATCATTGCATACGGTGATTTGAACACCAGCCCTCCTCAGCACATGGATCAGGGAGGTTAGATGCCCGGCATTGGTATGGGTCAATGTAACGTTGCCCCGCGTAGCGGCAGCGGCAATCATGACCGTTCCGGCGACAATCCTGTCGGGAATAACCTCGTACGTACAGGGATACAGCTTCTTTACACCTTGAATCGTAATGGTATCGGTACCGGCACCGATAATCTGGGCACCCATCTGATTCAGGAAATTCTGCAGATCCTGAATCTCCGGCTCTCTGGCCGCACCCGATATCGTTGTCGTTCCTTCTGCCATGGAAGCAGCCATCATAATGTTCTCCGTGGCTCCGACACTAGGATAATCAAGATGTATATCGCTTCCCTTAAGTCTTGCGGCCCGGCAGGAAATCCGTCCATTGCTCTCTTCAATTTCCGCCCCCAGCTGCTTCAACCCCTGCAGATGAAGATCAATCTTGCGCTCCCCGATCGCACAGCCTCCCGGCTGATAAATCGTCACCTCTCCAAATCTGGATAATAACGGTCCCATCAGAAAAATAGACGATCTCATCTGCCGCATTAAATCCTCAGGAACATGGGAAGTGCCTAGCATTGATGTGTCGATAGTCACCGTCTCGTCTTCATGCACGCCCCTGCAGCCCAGCCGTTCCAAAATATTCAGCATTGTTTCGATGTCCAGCAGCTTCGGCACATTATGCAGTGAGTGAACTCCTTCGGCCAGCAGGCTTGCCGCCAGGATCGGCAGCGCCGCATTTTTTGCTCCATGGATACGTATGGTGCCTGACAGGGGGTTTCCACCCTCAATCACCAATTTGTCCAATGTATCACCTCCGAGATTACCGCTCACCCACCACAAGCACTTCCCGTACAAGGAGCAATGAAATGTGCGGGATGGCCCTCCCGCTTTGTCATCTCATAAACCGGAAGTGCCCTGGGTGATTGTCACGATTATAGGATTATCCTATGTTCATAACCCCGGGTGTGTGACAGTGGAGGATAACAAGAAGATTAACGCACTAAGTACAGGTTCGGCACGGAGAATTGCTTTGCTGTTCACCAAGAAACTCATAACCTCTTAACTAGAGAAAAAGTGCGCGCTTCCCCGCCTAATTGCCTGTTCACGCAAGCGGGAAACAACATCGTCTTCAGTTATACATTACCCAACAACCTGCAGAAGACCTAGGCTTTACGGTTGGCCACGAGCCTGCGCAGCTCGGCCACGACCAGCGAGGCGGAATCTCTTTTGCCCAGACGTCTTGAGGCTTCCGACATGCTTCTCTGCACATCTTCTGCGCCAATAATCTTCTGTACAGCCGCCAGCAGGGTCTGGCCGTTCAGCTCCTTCTCCAGCAGTACAACCGCCGCACCTTCACGTTCCAATTGTCTAGCATTTGCTTCCTGATGATTATTCGTCACGTTGGGAGACGGGATAAGGACAGAGGGGATACCCAGTGCCGTAATTTCTGCAAGAAAAGATGCGCCTGCCCGGTTCACAATCAGAGAAAGACAAGCCAGAACCTCGGGCATGTTGTGAATATAGGGAAGGATATGCAGCCAGCTTGGCTCGCTTCCCAGCTTTTGACGCAGGGCTTTCCGGGTCTCTTCGAAATAGGACTCGCCGGTAACATACACATAATGAACACCATTACCCTTACCCACATACGGGGCCATCTCAATCATCGCCTGATTGATGGCCTTAGCCCCCCCGCTGCCTCCGACAACCAGCACCACTGTACTGCCTTCAGGAATGCCCAGTGATGCGAAACCTCTTTGAGCGCTGGCAGTCGTTACGGTTGTTGCCCGGGGATTGCCTGTATAAATAACGTTTTTGCCTCCCGGAAAAGCCGATTCAGTCCCCTCAAAGCTTACGGCAACCGTGTCGGCATACCGGCTGAGGAAGCGGTTCGTAAGCCCGGGAATGGCATTCTGCTCATGAATCAAGGTCGGAATTCCAAGACGGGAGGCCGCATAAACGACCGGGCCGCAGACATAGCCTCCAGTGCCGATCACGACATCCGGTTTAAATTCTCTGAGCATTTCTTTGGAGGTTTTAACCCCCTTAAGGAAACGCATGACTGTTTTTACATTGTCCATGGAGAGCTTCCGGCGGAAGCCCGTAATATCAATCGCTTTGAATGGAATTTTCTCCTGGGGAACGATTTTACTCTCCAGACCACGCTTGCCTCCGATATACAAAAAGGCAGAGCCCTTGTCTTCCTCTTCCAGCTGTCTGGCGACGGCGACGGCGGGATAAATATGCCCCCCCGTACCCCCGCCGCTTAATACGATACGCATGTCTCTCACCTCGCATAACGGGATAAATTCAGTAAAATACCGAGTGATGTAAGCATCAGGGTCAGCGACGAGCCTCCATAGCTGATCAGCGGGAGCGTAATGCCCGTCACCGGCATCATGCCGATGACAACACCGATGTTGATGATGACCTGGACAGCCACCATACAGACGATGCCTACGGCCAGATAACTGCCGAAACGGTCAGGCAGGCTCATCGCCACCTTCATCCCGCGCCAGATCAGAATCAGAAACAGCAGCAATACCGCCAGCCCCCCGATAAATCCGAGCTCCTCGGCCAATATAGAAAAAATAAAATCAGTCTGCGGCTCCGGCACGTAGCTGTACTTTTGCCGGCTCATGCCCAGTCCAAGACCGCCAAGACCACCTGGTCCAATCGCATACAGCGACTGGATAATCTGGTAACCGGCACCGAGCGGATCGGACCAGGGATCCAGGAATGCTGTAATGCGCTGCAAGCGGTATGGCGCGGCAGCAATCAACCCGGCGAACCCGGCGATGCCGGCCACACCGAGTGACAGCAGATGCTTCATCCGGGCTCCTGCCGTAAACACCATCATCAGGGCGGCACCGAACATTACAGTTCCAGTGCCCAGATCCGGCTGCAGCATAATCAGCCCAAAAGCAGAACCAATCAGTGCCAGGGGAGGAAGCAGCCCGCGGGTGAAGACGGAGATATCATAGTCATCCTGTCCCAGCCATTTTGCCAGAAAAAGAATCATCCCCATCTTCATAAACTCGGAGGGTTGAATTCCGAAGGAGCTGATCCCCAGCCAGCTCCGCGCACCGCCGCGCACAACCCCGATTCCGGGAATGAGCACCATCACGAGCAGAACGAAGCAGATGATCAGAGCAGGCTTCGCAAATTTTTTGAGCACCAGGTAGTCCGTGTTGGCGGTAACAAACATTGCCCCGAGACCCAGCCCGGCAAACAGCAGCTGTCTTTTAACAAAATAAAACGAATCGCCATAATTGCGGAAGCCCAAAACGGACCCGGCGCTGTACACCATCACCATGCCGATTGCCAGTAGAGCCAGAATCGGAATCAGCAGCCAGATATCAGGCGCATGACGGGATTTCTTCATCAGGAGCACACCTCTTGCATCCGTAGTAGGGGCTTATCCACCCCCCTACTTAAAGGTTATGCACCGCCTCTTTAAAAATACGCCCGCGCTCCTCATAGGAAGTAAACATATCCCAACTTGCACAGGCAGGGGACAGGAGAACAACATCTCCTTCTTCCGCAAGAGCGGAAGCCTCCCGGACAGCCTGCTGCAGCACGGCGGCGGCGCTCTCCCCATTATCGACGGAGATGATGTGCTTTACTCCTGCCATTTGCGCCACACTGGCCAGCTTGTCCTTTGTTTGCCCCAGGACCACCAGCCCCTTCACATTGCCGCTGAGGACAGGCAGAAGCTCCATATAATCGGACCCGCGGTCGAGTCCCCCGGCGATCAATACAATCGGCTCGCGGAACGAAGCCAATGCCATGGAGGTGGCTTTGGAGTTTGTTGCTTTGGAATTGTTGTAGTAAGCGGCGCCAGCCTTATCCGCCACATATTCCAGACGGTGCTCCACCCCGCGGAAAGAAGCCAGCACAGCCCCAAGACCCTCCGGAGCTGCTCCGGCAGCGATAGCGATCCCGCAGGCAGCCAAGGCATTCTCAACGTTGAACCGCCCCGGCAGGCCAATGGAATCCACCGTAGCAATCTCCGTCTCGCTCTCTGAATAATCACGATAAATGATTACCCGTTTGTGGTCATCTTCGATATCCGGCACAAAAGAGGGACGAACAAAGATGCCCTGAACCAGCTCCTCCGTCATGGAGAAAGGCAATATACTGCCTTTGATATAAGGAACCAGGCCCCGGCAAACCGGATCATCCCAGTTCAGCACAGCCGTGTCACTAGGCCCCTGGTTAGCAAACAGCTTCGCTTTGGAAGCAACATAATCGTCCATGCCGCCATGATAATCCAGATGGGTTTCGGCTACGTTCAGCAGAGCACCCACCTTGGGACGGAAGGTCTCCGTCCCTTTAAGCTGGAAGCTGCTTAGTTCGACAACCATCCAGTTGTCCTCCTCCGCCTCCAGAGCGGCCTGAGAGAGCGGCGTACCGATGTTGCCGGCAACAATTGGCTTCATCCCTGAGGCCTCCAGCATGCGTCCTACCCAGGTCGTAGTCGTTGTCTTGCCGTTGGAGCCGGTAATACCGATCATGGGGGCGGCACAGAGCCGGTAAGCCACCTCCACCTCGGTCACAACCTCGATGCCTAGCTGCAGCGCCTGCTGCACTGGAGGGACAGTGTAGGGAATGCCCGGATTTTTGACCACCAGGCTGACACCTGAATGAATCAGTCCTTCCGGATGTCCGCCGCATATAACAGAAATTCCCAAAGTTTCCAGTTCGGAAGCTTCGGGACTTTGATCTCTTTCCTTTTTATCGTTAACCGTAACTACCGCACCGCGCTCATGCAGCACTTTGGCCACCTGGACGCCGCTTTTAGCCAGCCCCAGGACGACCACCTCTTCCCCTCGGTACATATCCGGATGTTTCATTCTTTACAACCCCTTGCTGATATATAGTCCTACTGCCGCCAGCACAAGGCTAACCGCCCAGAAGGAGACAACAACCCGCCATTCCGACCAGCCGCCGAGCTCAAAGTGATGGTGGATCGGGCTCATTCTGAATATGCGCTTGCCGCGCGTTTTAAAGGAGGCTACCTGCAAAATAACAGACAACATCTCAACCACAAAAACTCCGCCAATCACAACAAACAGCAGCTCGGTTTTGGTCACAATCGCAATAGCCCCGATCGCACCGCCAATTCCGAAGGAACCGAAGTCTCCCATAAATACTTTGGCCGGATGGGCATTAAATACCAGAAAACCTAACACCGCCCCGATCATCGCTGCTGCGCAGACACCGGCAGCAATCGAGGTAGCCTGCATGGCCACTACGGCAAAGGCGGCAAGCGCGATCGCGCTGACACCCGACAGCAATCCGTCTACTCCGTCAGTAAAGTTTACTGCATTCGTGACCGCCATCATCATGAGGATAATAAATGGATAGTAGAACCATGCGCCCCAATCAAAGCTGATGGAGGTTCCCGGTACGCTGATACCTGTATTATGGCCGGCGTTAATCAACAGAACGCATAACACCACCCCGATCAGCAGTTGACCTGCCAGCTTTTGGCGGGCTGTAAGTCCCAGCGAACGCTTGAAAGCAATTTTAATATAATCATCAAGGAAACCAATCAGCCCGTAACCGAGCGTTGCTACCAAAAGGACATAAAAGTCCGAATTCACCACGGAAAATTTCAGAAAAGATAAAGTGAAGGCCACCATAATAATGATACCGCCCATGGTAGGCGTTCCAGCTTTTTTCAAATGAGTTTGCGGTCCGTCATCACGAACCTGCTGTCCGAATTTCATCCGTCTCAGCAGCGGAATGATCAGCGGAGCGGCAATGACCGCAAGGATAAAGGACACAGCAATCGTCAGCAGCAGCAGTTGATAATCCATGGGTACACCCCCTCCAATATGTTAAGTTTGCTCAAAATGTTTGTTTAGGCTGTGCAGTACTTCTTCCAAGCGCATTCCTCTGGAAGCCTTGAACAGCACAACATCGTCAGGACTGCATTTCCCGATCAAGACGGAAGTCAGCTCCGCTTTGTCCGTAAAAGAAAACACGCGTTCTGCTCCGAATTTGTCCCTTGCCGTCTCAGCAATGTGAGCGGAGAGTGGTCCATAAGCAAAGACCAGATCCGTTTCCTCTGGATCGAGATAAGTCCCGATCTCCTGGTGGAACCGCACTTCATCCGGCCCAAGTTCCAGCATGTCCCCCAGCACAGCGATTCGGCTGCCAGTGCATTTCATAGACTGCAGCACATCAATCGCTGCTTTCATCGAGGTAGGACTGGCGTTATAAGCATCATTCAGCAAGGTAAGTCCCGAAGAGGTCAGCATCACTTCAATCCGCATGCCGGTCAGCTTAAGCCTCTTCAGCCCATCCTCTACTTGGTCATCAGTTACGCCGAAATGACGTGCAACCGCAAGCGCGGCCAATGCGTTGACTACATTATGCCTGCCCGGCAGCGGGAGCGTATAGGCACGCTCCTTATGGAGTGAACTGGTAAAGGTCATACCTCCGCTATGCGTCATCATTCCGGTCGGATAATCATCGTTATCCGTAGAGATGCCGAAACGCAAGGTATGCATTCCCTCCGGCGCATGGAAGGAGGCCTCGGCCATAACCTCAGCTAGTAGCGGCTCATCCCCATTATAGATCAGCAGACCTCCCGGCTTCAGCCCTTCGGCAATCTCCAGCTTGGCCCGGGCAATCTCCTTGCGGGAGCCGAGCTGCAGCAAATGAGATTCGCCTACATTCGTGATGACGGCCACATCAGGCGCAGCGAGCGAAGCGAGCAGGGCGATTTCGCCCCTTGAGCTCATCCCCATCTCCAACACGGCGATCTCCACATCCTCGCGCATAGAAAGGACCGTAAGCGGCAGTCCGATATGGTTATTGAAATTGCCTTGAGTTTTATGAACCTTAAATTGTCCTTCAAGCAAGGCTGTAATCATATCCTTGGTAGTCGTTTTGCCGTTGCTGCCTGTAACCGCAACAACCTGCGGAGCAATTTCGCTCAAATAAGCAGCAGCCAGCTTCTGCAGTGCAGACAGCGTGTCTTCTACCAGAATAACCCCGCCGCCTTCAGGCGCAGTCCCCTTATCCTTCTGCCATAGCGTTGCAGCCGCTCCCGCAGCCAAAGCTGCAGCACCATAATGATGTCCGTCAAAGTTGTCTCCGGCTAGCGGAACGAACAGACAGTCAGATGTAATTTTGCGGGAATCGGTAACCACTCCGGCAATCTTTACATTCATATCTTCAGCGGAAAACACTTCTCCCCCGCACATGTCAGCGATATTTCGCAGCGTTCTTGTAATCAATAGCTTCGGCCCCTTATCACTTCTTTGGCGACAATGCGGTCATCGAAATCATGAACCACTCCGCCGATCAACTGGTAGGTCTCATGACCTTTCCCCGCAATCAATACTACATCGCCGGGGCTTGCCATTTCAATAGCTTTTCTGATCGCTTCCCGCCGGTCGGGAACCATTTCATAACGTTCCTGCGCTACCCCATCCTCTTTCAGTCCCGCTTCAATATCCCGCAGAATCAGCAGCGGATCTTCGGTCCGGGGGTTGTCAGAGGTCACAAATACGCTGTCGCTGTATTTGGCTGCGATTTTCCCCATCAACGGCCGTTTGGTGGTATCTCTGTCCCCGCCGCAGCCAAAGACGGTAAGCACTTTGCCGGTTGCAAATTCGCTGACTGCCTTCAACACATTTTCAAGGCCATCCGGTGTATGGGCATAGTCAACGATAACCGCAAAGTCCTGCCCCTCATCCACCGACTCCACCCGTCCGTCCACACCTGGCACAGACTCTAAGCTGGCTTTGATCTCTTGAAGCGGCACATCTTCTAGAAGAGCGGCAGTGATAGCGGCAAGTGCATTATATACGTTAAACTTGCCGACCATGCGCAGAGAAATGTCTGCCTCTCCCTTAAACGTATCCACATGGAAAAATGTTCCTTTGGATGTGATCGAAATTTGTGAGGCTCGGACATTTGCCTTGCTGTCGATGCCGTATGTAATCACTTCCGCTGCAGTCTGGGCAGAAAAATAGGCGCTCGCCTCATCGTCCGCGTTAAGTACGGCATATTTGCGCTCTTCTTTCCATGGAGAAATAGCGTTGCCGAGACGGGAGAAGAACAGGCCTTTAACGGCGCGATACTCTTCCATTGTATGATGATAATCGAGATGATCCTGGGTTAAATTCGTAAATATCGCTGTGCGGTAATCTGTCCCCTTCACGCGTCCCTGCTGCAGCGCATGGGAGGAGACCTCCATAACGCAGCAATGTACACCTTTAAGCACCATATCTTGAAGCGTACGCTGCAGTTCAAGCGACTCCTGCGTGGTGCCTGACATCGGATAACTTTGTCCGTCATATCGCATTTGAATGGTTCCGATCAGTCCCGTTTTTACACCATGGTCCTGCATGATCCGTTCAATCAGATAAGTGGTAGTAGTTTTGCCGTTGGTGCCAGTTATCCCTATCATTCTCATGCGGCTGCTAGGCGATCCGAAGAAGACATTTGCCAGCACGGACATAGCAAACCTGCTGTCGTCCACTACGAGCTGGGGCAGATCAATATCCAGCCTCCGCTCGCAGACGATGGCAGCGGCTCCACTCGCGGCAGCCTGCGGGGCAAATTTATGCCCATCCACAGTATGTCCCGGCAAACAAATAAATAAATCACCCGGTTTCACTTGGCGGGAATCCGTCTGAAGATCGGAAATCTCTGTTTCACCATCGCCGTATAGGCGCGAAGCTGCAAGACAAGAAGATAATTCATTAATGTTCATAGCAATCCCTCACTCTGCTTTGTCATTCTTATCATTCACCGGAAGACCCCATATAAATCCTGATTGTCGAGCCTTGTTCGACTCTAGCTCCCGCTTTGGGGGCCTGATTGACTACGGTATTGCCTGAGCCTGAACGCACGAGCGTAAAATTCATGTTGAGATCTTCATAAATATCCTGAACTGTGGCGCCTGTCAGATCGGGAACCGTCACAATCGGAGTCTCCCCGTACTTATAGGTTTTGGGAAGCTGGTCTTTACGCTCCGGCACCTTCAAATAACGCAGGGAGTCCTCAAGAATGTTCTGTACGATCGGAGCCGCCACCACGCCCCCAAACTGTATGCCCTGTGGATTATCCACCGCAGTGTACACAACAATCTGCGGGTCATCCGCAGGCGCAAATCCTACAAAAGATACGATATGCTCTGTAGGAGAATATCGGCCATTAATTACTTTCTGTGCCGTCCCTGTCTTGCCCCCCACACGGTAGCCGTCAATAAATGCCGGCCGGCCGGTGCCTTTGGCAACTACGCTCTCAAGGGCAGCCCGCACCTTCTTCGAGGTTTCCTCTGAAATAACCTGCCGCACTTCTTGCGGCTTCACTTCCGATACCGTCTCACCGGTATCCGGATTAATCCATGCCTTAGCAACATGAGGCGTGTACAGCTTACCGCCGTTTATTGCCGCAGACACTGCCGCAATCTGCTGAATCGGCGTAACCGACACCCCTTGGCCAAAAGCTGTTGTAGCGAGTTCTACCGGCCCCACCTGCGAAGGCTTGAACAGGATACCGCTTGCCTCCCCGTTCAAATCGATCCCCGTCTTCGTGCCAAAGCCGAAATCACGGATATATTTGAACAAGGTATCTTTGCCAAGACGCTGGCCCATCACGACAAAACCCGGATTGCAGGAATTCTCCACCACTTCGAGAAAGGTTTGGCTGCCATGGCCGCCTTTTTTCCAGCAGCGCAGCTTCGCCCCTCCGACCTCAATAAAACCGGGGTCAAAAAAATGCTCATGCTGCAAATCCACCTTACCCTCCTGCAGCGCCGCAGCCAGGGTAATAATCTTGAATGTCGAACCCGGTTCATATGTCATCCATATTGGCAGATTACGGTTATAGACTGCCGCATCGTATTCCTTGTAAGCGCCCGGCTCATAACCCGGCCGGCTCGCCATTGCCAGAATCTCGCCATTTTTCGGATTCATAGCAATAGCCCAGCTGCCCTGAGCCTGATATTTCACCATTGCCTGATCCAGCTCCCGTTCCATAATGGACTGGATCTGCTTATCAATGGTCAACTGCAGACTCAGTCCCTCCTGGGGTTCGAAATACTTCTCAGAGGAGCCAGGCATTAACCGGCCGCCTGCATCAGACAAATAAGATATTTTCCCGTCAATTCCCCGCAGCAGTTTATCGTAAATATTCTCAACGCCGGTGATGCCCTGATTATCGATTCCCGTGAATCCAAGAATATGGGCCGCCAAATCCCCGTAAGGATAATAACGTTTGTTGTCCTCAGCGACAACGATGCCCGGCAGCTGCAAATCACGGATGCTCGCGGCAAGCTCCATCGTAATTTTGCGGCCGCCGGGCTGTAGCTTCACCGAAGACTTCCCTTTAGACAGCAGCGTCACTAGCTTCACCTCAGTCATGCCGAGTAGTGGAGCCAGCTGTTTTGCTGTTCCTTGCTTATCCTTCACCTGCACAGGAACCGCATAAATCGTAGGCGAGCTGACATTATAGGCCAGTGACGTCCCTTCACGGTCCAATATTTCACCGCGTTTTGCAGTAAAAGGTATGTCACGGCGCAGCAAATTTTCCGCCTTGGCGCTGAGTTCTTCGCCTTTGGACAACTGCACATAGGCAAGACGCACGGCCAGAGAGCCGAACAATACGGCCAATCCCAGCAGCGTCCACAGCATTCTCTGCCGAGTTACGACTTTCGAAACCTTCATTCCGTTCTCCCCGCTTTCGCTCGTATAGACATGATCTCTTATCTCATGACTATTCGGGACAAACAGGGCTTAGAACAGCCTGTACGATTGCCGCTCTTAAGCTAATGGGGCTAACACGGTTTTACCACTGCCAGAACGGCTTTGGTTCACTTCTTTAATAGCCCGAGATCCCCGGCCTACTCTTTCGCCGCATCCTCTGACGGCACCGTAACCGGGATATCCTCACCGTATTCATTGATCGGATTGAGCTTCAGAGTAACCAGAGGCTTGCCATTTTTGATGCCTTGCGTTTGCTCGGAGACATACCCTTCGCCATCCACAGCAATGCCGACCTTCAGAAGATTGAGAATTTCCAGCGCATCCCGCAGGGATTGCCCGCGCAAATCCGGAACGGTCTGTTTCTCACCCTGCTGAGTTAACAGGTAAATGCGCTGTCCTGTTGCAAGCACAGTTCCTTTCTCTGGGTACTGGCTGACCACAGTAGCTCCTTGACCCACAGTTTCAAAATCATATCCCCCATTGATAAGCAGCTCCCTGGCTGCCTTCACGGTTTTGCCCGTCAGATCAGGTGCCTTGCGCTGTACAGTGGCTTGCGCCTTGACCGTTTTCTTGCCGCTGTCGGTATCGCTCGTGTCACCCATTTTGGGCACGCCCATATAGGGCAGAGCCTGGGATACGATCTCCTGGAACACCGGGCCCGCCGCGATACCGCCGCCGGCAGCGTCGGCAGGCTCGTCAATAATGACATAGACCGCGATCTTCGGATCATTGACCGGTGCGTATCCGAGAAAGGAAGAGCGCACCTTGTCCCGGTCATAACCACCTTTGCCGTCAGGCTTGATCGCCGTCCCGGTCTTGCCCGCCACACGGTAGCCCTCAATGTAGGCGTGTCTCCCGGTCCCATGCTGCAAATCCGCAACAACCTGCTCCAGATAGCTTCCGGTCTCGCGTGCGCTTTCCTTCGAGATAACCTGACGTACAACCTTAGGCTGGGTGACCGTTGTCTTCCCGGTATTCGGATCGGTAATTTCCTTGACGACATGCGGTACCATCAGCTTGCCGCCGTTCGCAATGGCTGCCACCGCCGTAAGCTGTTGGATCGGAGTAACGAGCAATTTCCCGTGACCGTAAGAAAGTGTAGCATTTTCCGACACATTGTTCGGGTCGGGGTTAACAAGCCCGATGATTTCTCCCGGAAGGTCGATGCCTGTTTTATCTTTGAAACCAAAATCAGTGATATATTGCAGCAGCCTTTCCTTACCAAGCATTTCATAGCCAAGCTTGACAAAAGCTACGTTGCTGGAACGTTTAACCCCTTCAAGGTAAGTGATTTCACCCCATCCTACTCTGTTGATATCAGGAATAGGCTTGCGCAAACCCTTGAGTTTGATTTGGCCGGACTTAAAATAGGCATCCGGATCAAAGAGGTTTTCCTCCACCGCACCGGCCAGCGTTACAATCTTGAACGTCGACCCCGGCTCAAATCTCGACATGATGGCGTGGTTATAGAAGTCCCCCGGTTTTGTTTCCGAATTCCAGAATTCATTGGGATTGAAGGTAGGCAAATTGGCCATGCCCAGAATCTCCATCGTGTTCGGGTCGGCGGCAATCACACTTATGGACTTTGGTTTGTACAGCTCATAAGCTTTTTTCATCGCTTCTTCGATGTAATACTGAATTGTGCTGTCGATGGTCAGCTTGAAATCACTGCCGTTCACGACAGGCTGGAAAGTATCCTGTGAGTCAGGCAGCTTGAACCCTTTGCCGTCACTCTGGTAATACAGCTTGCCGTCGACGCCTTTAAGCTGCTTATCGAAATATTTCTCCAGCCCCGCTATGGCAATGCCGTCTCTGTCGGTATAACCCAAAATATGCGCGGCAAGTGTTTTCTTGGGATAATAACGTCTCTGCTCCCTGACCGTGCCGACGCCGGTTTCGAGAATATCATGCTCCTTGCGGAGCTTTTCGATAAAAGCGTCCACCTTGTCCTTCATTTCCTGGTCGATTTTCCAGCCTTCGGTGCGAACCTCACGATTCTTGAGAAAATTGCCTTTATCATCCTTGGCCTCAACCAGTACCTTCAACTGATCCACCGGCTTGTTCAGCAGGTCATGCAGACCCTGAATAACTTCTTCCCCGATTTTCAGTTCAGCAATGACCGCGGGGTCCACCACAACGGTATATGCCGGGACATCACTAGCCAGAACAATGCCGTTGCGGTCTTCAATCGTTCCCCGCACCGCTTTAATAACCGATTTATGGGCCCACTGATCGGCCGCCTTTTCCTGCCAGGACTCGCTTTGCAGAACCTGTATCCAGAAGACCCGGGCGACTAAAACAAGAAAAAAGAGGGTAATACACCCTCCTATAAACAGCGTGCGAAGTTTTATTCTTTTTACCATAAGGAAACCTCACAAACTCTATTATTGCGACTTCTGCCAATCGCTATTGGTTATCTCCGTCAGTTGAAGTACTACCCACCGGCACATAAATAGTGGTATCCTCAGGCGGCTGCACGTATCCCAGCTTTTTTGCCTTCTCGATTACCAACTGCTCTAAATTCTGCTTCTCCATCTGATATGTGGCAATCTGCTTTTTGTTGTTTGCAATTTCGCTGTCCAGCTTCTGAGCCTGCAAGTTCAAATCATAAATGTGGACGTAACGCCAAATCAGGGCGACAGCCACCAGCACAAATGCTCCCAGTGTCAGCATATACATCAGCTTCTCCTGCAGTGGAAGCACCATCCGCCTAGTGACAACTTTTGTCTTCTCGCGGTAAAGCGGGTTTACCTCTTCTTTTCTCTTGGGCTTGACTGCTAAATTGCCGCGGGTATAGGCCATCTCTGACTCTCCTTTATCGTCTTTTTTACAATTTCTCTGCAATACGCAGTTTCGCTGAACGGGCGCGCGGGTTAAGCTCCAGCTCTTCCTCGGAAGGAACGAGTGGCTTGCGGTTAATTAACTTGAGAGTGCCTTCAGCGCCGCATACGCAAAAAGGAAAGTCAGGCGGGCAAGTGCATCTGCTTAAATAGCTGCTGAAGATTTGCTTGCAAATCCGGTCCTCCAGGGAATGGAAGGTAATTACAGATACCCTTCCTCCGGGTGCCAGGCAGCGCACTGCTCCATGAAGTCCTTCCTCGAAAGCGCCAAGCTCGTCGTTCACGGCGATTCTCAGACCCTGAAAACTGCGTTTGGCGGGATGTCCACCCGTCCTGCGCGCAGCTGCAGGGATGCCTTCCTTAATCAGCTCAGCCAATTCGCCTGTACTTTCTACCGGCCTTCCCTCTCTTCGCTCCACAATTTTGCGGGCGATCCGCCGCGAGAACTTCTCTTCTCCGTATTGGAAAAGCACGCGGGCGATTTCCTGCTCGCTCCATGTATTAACGATTTCGGCTGCTGTCAGCTCTGCGGACTGGTCCATCCGCATATCAAGCGGAGCATCGTGATTATAGCTGAACCCCCGTTCCCCTTCATCGAACTGGGGTGAGGATACGCCAAGATCAAACAGGATTCCGTCGACTTGGGGAACACCATCTTTTTGCGGCACAAAAGGAAGCTCCTTCAGCACCTGCTCAAGATCGCGAAAGTTAGTCTTAACCAGAACAACCTTCTCCCCGTATTCAGCCATCTTCTCCCTCGCATTGTTCAAAGCCCACTCATCCTGATCCAGACAGATCAGCCGGCCTTCGCCGCTAAGCTTGGATGCGATAAGAGAACTGTGTCCGGCTCCTCCGAGCGTACAGTCAACGTAAATCCCATCCTTCTTGATGTGCAGCCCTTCTGTCGCTTCTTCCTTAAGCACCGTGATGTGGTGAAACAAGCTGCATCCCTCCAGGGCAGTATTCGAATTGTGTTTGTGTATGTTATAGATCAAAATTGAAATCCACCAATTTTTCGGCAATCTCGTTGAACGATTCCTCTGACTGTTCGAAGTACTGCTCCCATAGCTCCTTGTTCCAGATCTCCACCCGGTTCGAAACGCCCAGAATAACACAGTCCTTGTCCAGCTTGGCATATTGCCGCAAATTCCCCGGCAGATTCACCCTGCCTTGCTTGTCCCATACACATTCTGTCGCTCCTGAGAAAAAAAAGCGGCTGAAGGCACGGGCATCCGATTTCATCAGTGAAAGGCTTTTGAGCTTTTGCTCCATGATTCCCCATTCTTCCATGGGATAAACAAACAGGCAGGAGTCGAGGCCTCGGGTCGCTACGAAAGAGGTTCCGAGCAATTCACGGAACTTGGCCGGAATAATGATGCGGCCCTTGTCGTCAATGCTATGCTGGAATTCCCCCATAAACATAGTTTTACCCACCCTTTGCTACCGATTCCCCACTTTACCCCACTTTACACCACCTAAGCATAATAGATTCGCCATTAAAAATCAAAAACCTTTTTCCGCAGCAAGGTAATTTTTTCTTGTTTGTCAAGTCATCCCCTCCACAGGCACCTGACTCTATGCATTCACCCATCCGGATCAAAAAAAGAAGCCCGCACCATATACATGGCAACGGGCCTATCGATAAGGATAAAATACCGCTTAGTCGTTCAAATTCCAGCTGTCCAGATATTCCACCTGCGCTGGAGTCAGGCTATCGATAGCAATTCCCAGACTTTCGAGCTTGTAGCGTGCCACCTGCTCATCCAGATCATAAGGAACATTCTCCACTTTGACACCGATGCTCTTGTAATTATCATTCACATATTTAAGCGACAACGCCTGCAAAGCGAAAGTCGTATCCATTATTTCCGCCGGATGCCCATCGGCCGCACCCAGATTGACCAGCCGGCCTTCAGCCAGCAGATACAGCTTGCGTCCGTCCTTCAACTGGTATTCCTCGATATTTTTACGCACGGTACGCTGGGATACCGATCGTTCCGCAAGTTCCGGTTTATTCACTTCCACATCAAAATGTCCGGCATTGCACATAATTGCGCCGTCCTTCATAACATCGTAATGCTCGCCGCGGATGACATACCGGTTGCCGGTAACCGTAACGAAGAAATCACCGCGTTTGGCCGCTTCCAGCATCGGCATCACATGGAATCCATCCATATGCGCTTCCACTGCCTTGATTGCATCCACTTCAGTGACGATTACGTTAGCTCCCAAGCCTTTAGCCCTCATGGCTACCCCTTTGCCGCACCAGCCGTAACCGACTACAACCACGGTTTTGCCTGCTACAATCAGGTTGGTTGTACGGACGATCCCGTCCCATGCCGACTGGCCCGTACCATAACGGTTATCAAACAAATATTTGCAATACGCATCATTGACGGCAACCATCGGGAACTTCAGGATGCCCTGCTTCTGCAGTGCCTTCAGCCGAATGATCCCTGTAGTAGTTTCCTCAGCACCGCCGCGGATATTCTCCATCAGGTCGGGACGTTCCGAATGCAGCAGGGTCGCAAAATCTCCTCCGTCATCGATGATCAGATCCGGCTTACTCTCCAAAGCCTTGATATTCAGTGCCTTAAACTCCTCCGGTGAGGGATTATATTT
This sequence comes from Paenibacillus sp. IHBB 3054, assembly GCF_051594305.1. Classification (NCBI taxonomy): domain Bacteria; kingdom Bacillati; phylum Bacillota; class Bacilli; order Caryophanales; family Paenibacillaceae; genus Paenibacillus; species Paenibacillus sp. IHBB 3054. Next base: position 168,403 of record NZ_JBOFBG010000003.1, read on the forward strand.
GGCGAACACTGTAATGCCGTCTTCGACAAGCGCCGCGCAAACATCGTCCTGGGTCGACAGCGGATTTGATCCGGTTATTGTAACTTCAGCACCGCCCGCCTTGACTACCTTCGCAAGATAAGCCGTCTTTGCTTCCAGATGCAGCGTAATCGACACCTTCAGCCCTTTGAAAGGCTGCTCAGCTTCGAACTGCTCGCGGATGCGGTTCAGCACCGGCATATGCTGGCGGACCCAGTCGATTTTCAGATGCCCTTCATGCGCGAGCGACATGTCCGCGACAATACTATTTTCTTTCGACATTGAACTCATTTATGAAACCTCCTAAAAGTTTTGTAAACATAGACTTCCTTGAACTATATAAGTTGAACTTTAGATTTACTGATCAGGCATTAGAACGCAACTGCGGTGAATGTTTGGACTTCCGACCGCTGCTTTAGCCTCTAGCTAGTTCTTTAGTTCAACTTATATAGCTTCGAACAAAACTTGCTTCGTAAGCTTACTTCTTTTTCCCTACATATAAATAATACGGTGCGTTCCGCTGAAGTCGGCGGGTATGGTCATCAGTTCATCCAGCCAAGCCGGGCCGTAGCGGTTCAAGTAATACATCATATTGTATACTCTTTCCTGCGGCTTTCCCAGCGGCATGAGTGACAGCTCAATCCGCTCCCATTGGCGGAGCGCAGCTTCATTTTGCTTCTCCATGGCATCCTGGGCTTTTCCCTGTAAAAATGCAATCTGATCCAGGATCTTCTCTTTATTGTTATTGCCTAATTTAAGCAGACCGGCCTGAATCGTTCCGAGCTGTTCGATCAGCGGCTCATACATGGCGGAGAAGGCTTCCTTCGTTTCCTCGAACCTGCGGCCAAGCTCGAGTTCATCCTGGGCGGTGATCCATTCTTTCCGTTTCTGTTCAAGCCCTTGTCTAACATCCTCGAAGGAGAGGCTGTATTTATTCATATGCTTATGCAGTGTTCCTTCTATGACTGTAAAAGACATGCGCGGAAGGATCAGCGGCATCTGTCCGCCGACAACTTCGAAGGCATTGCGTGGAATGGCCCAATAGGCCAGTTCCCCTTGTCCTAATACCGTGCCCAGAACCGGCAGGACATAATCCTGCATAAGCGGACGTGTCAGCACATTGTTGCTGAACCGTTCAGGATGGTCTTCAAGCACTGCCAGCATTTCCTCCGGCGAGAAGGTGATGACACCCTTGCGGTCAGTATATCGCCCATCTGCCTTATGCAGCAGCAGCCGCGTACCTTCATGTATATAGAAAAGATTTGCATTGCCGGGAGTTACATCTGCCTGCAGTTCATATCCTCCGTCAACTATACCCATTGCCGATTGTTTGTAGGCTGCTTCCAGCTCATCATTGCGTTCAATCAGTTTGGCAAAAAACGGCTTCTCCAGCTTGCGCAGCTCCGGATCGGCAGAATCCAGCAGAATCAGGCCGAATTTGCCGAATAGCGAACCGATCAGCTTGGCAAAAGCATCGCTCATGCTGCCCGCCATTCGTGATGATTCACGGATAAACTCCATGATTTGCGGTTTGAATTCACTTTCCTGAAGCAGGCCATCCAGTTCGGCAATGACCTGCTCCCATCCGGATTCTTCCACCTTAATATCACTGACAGAAGAACGGGGGCCTTCAGCTTTGTCCAGCTTGATTCTGGTGATCTCCCCGGTGCGGTTTAAGACAAATGTATGATTAACCTCGTCCCAGTCATGATCTTCACCAGCAACCCAAAAGAGCGGCACAACCGGCCGTCCAAGCTGGGCTGCAGCTTCTTTTGCCGCCTGGATGGTGGTGATCACCTTATATACGACAAACAGCGGACCTGTAAACAGGCCGCTTTGCTGCCCCCCGGTCACCACCAGCGTCCCTGGCTGTTCCAGCAGCGCCAGAGCATTCATTACCGCAGAATGGGGATTATGCTGTTCGTTATAGAGCCGTAAAGCTGAAGCAATCTTAGTACGGTCGGCACGCTGATGTTCATTTGCATCCAGCCACGCCGCCCGTTTCTCTCGGCTGTCTTCATTTCTGAAATCCCCGCCGTACAAATGCTCTACCGTTTCATAACGGTCTATATAGTCGCGTGCGAGCGCAGATCCGCCCGGGATCGGTTCCGGTACTACTTCCATGTACAAATGCCTCCTGTTCAGCTATGCCTGCTATATGTAATCACAAATTCGTAAACTCTTTATGATTGTATCCAATGTAAGTGTTGGCGTCAAAAAATAACTTAAGATTCTTATTACAAACAAAATTCCCTATACAAAAGGGGGCCGTGCCATAAGCCATTGTATGACTTGTGCCACAACCCCCTCTGTTTCAGTTATAAAAGAGAGCTTTGCTTGCCTTAAGCGAATGCTTTAGCAACAAAATGCCCCTTGGATACTTCTACAAGCTCAAAATCGGCGTCATTGCTTTTCTCGTCAACCGAATAAATCGGGCTGCCAAGCTCATCATGCAGATGAATACGTTTCTTGTTGACTTCAATTTCCGGATCGGGAACTGGAATCGCCGACAACAGCGATTTCGTGTACGGGTGAAGCGGGTTCGCATAAAGCTCTTCGCTTTCTGCAAGCTCAACCATTTTACCCAGGTACATTACCGCCACACGGTCACTGATGTGCTTAACCATGGACAAATCATGCGCGATAAAGAGATAAGTAAGTCCAAGACGGTCCTGCAGTTCTTTGAGCAGGTTGACAACCTGCGCCTGAATGGACACGTCAAGTGCGGAAATCGGCTCATCGCAGACGATGAACTTAGGGTTTACCGCAAGCGAGCGGGCAATCCCGATACGCTGGCGTTGGCCGCCGGAGAATTCATGCGGATAGCGGGTAGCATGGTCATGGTTAAGTCCAACCATATCCAGCAGCTCTTCAATCCGTTTCTTGCGTTCTGCACGGCTTCCGGCCATCCCATGGATGTCCAGTGCTTCCCCGATAATATCGGACACCGTTAGACGCGGGTTAAGTGAAGCATACGGATCCTGAAAAATCATCTGCATGTCACGGCGCAGCGCCTTCATTTTGCCCGAAGATAATTTATAGATATCAGTGCCATTGTACTTTACGCTTCCTGCAGTCGGTTCATACAAACGAAGAACCGTACGGCCGGCAGTAGTCTTTCCGCATCCGGATTCCCCAACCATACCCAGGGTTTCACCTTCGCGGATCGAGAAATTAATATTATCAACAGCCTTAAGAACTTTACCTTTGCCTACATTAAAATATTTCTTAAGACCTTCAACTTCAATCAGGTTCTTACTCAAACGAACTGCACCTCCTTGGCCATCGAATGCAGATTCCAGCAACGCGCCATATGCGTTTCGCTGAACTCTGTTGCACCGGGATCGATTTGTTCGCAGACATGCATTGCTTCACTGCAACGCGCTGTGAACGGACAGCCGATCGGCGGCTTAATCAGATCCGGGGGAGTCCCGATGATCGGAATCAAAGGCTCACCCTTCTTTTGGTCCAGACGCGGCATCGACCGCAGCAACCCCCTGGTATACGGATGCTGTGGATTCTTGAAGATTTCCCATCTGGTACCTGTTTCCACCACTTCACCAGCATACATAACGATGACCCGGTCACACATGCCGGCAACTACGCCGAGATCATGAGTGATCAGGATGATGGAGGTCCCCAGTTTTTGCTGCATCTCTTTCATAACATCCATGATTTGCGCTTGAATCGTAACGTCAAGCGCCGTTGTCGGCTCATCTGCAATCAGCAGAGCCGGGCGGCAGGCCAGTGCAATAGCGATCATTACACGTTGGCGCATCCCGCCGGAGAATTCGTGGGGATATTGGTTAAAGCGAGCCTCCGCATTTTTGATGCCAACTAATTTCAGCATCTCAATACCTTGCTTTTTCGCTTCGGCCGCTGACATATTCTGATGTTTGATCAAAACTTCGGTTATCTGTTTGCCCACTTTGATAGTTGGGTTCAAAGAAGTCATCGGGTCTTGAAATATCATGCCAATATCTTTGCCGCGAATACTTTCCATTTGTTTCATGCTTTTGTTCAGCAGATTCTGTCCTTGAAAAATAATCTCGCCCTGTTTCACTTTGGAGGGCGGTGTAGGGATGAGCCGCATAATCGACTGCGCCGTAACGCTCTTACCACTGCCGGACTCACCGACAATGGCTACCGTTTCACCTTTACCCACTTCAAAATTCATACCGCGGACAGCCTGTACTTCTCCGCCTTTTACAAAAAAGGAAACATGCAGATCTTTGACTTGCAGAATGGGTTCCATCAATGTTCACCTCCTATTTCTTTAGCTTAGGATCCAGTGCATCACGGAGTCCGTCACCAAAAATATTAAAGGACAGCATGGTCAAGCTGATAACAAGCGCAGGGAAGATCATCCGCCAAGGGTAGTACATCCAGCCTGTAAGGGAGTCATTGATCATGGAACCGAGTGAAGCTACCGGTGCCTGTACGCCAAGTCCGAGGAAGCTGAGGAACGCTTCGGAGAAGATTGCGCTCGGTACGGACAACGTTACGGTAACAATAATAGGTCCCATTGCATTTGGAAGCAAATGCTTGAACAGCAGGCGTTTCCAGTCAGCACCCATAGAGCGGGAGGCCAAGATGAATTCGCGGTTTTTGAGCTGCATAATTTCGCCGCGCACAATCCAGGACATATTGATCCACCCCGTAATGGTCAAGGCAAGTATAATCGTCCACAGACTCGGTTCAAATACCACAAGCAGCATGATTACTACGAGCAGATAAGGAATCGAATATAAAATTTCGGAGAACTTGTTCATTACAGTGTCGATGCGTCCACCGAAGAATCCCATAATCCCACCGTAAATAACACCAAAGATTAAGTCGATCATCGCAGCGGCAAGGCCGACAATCAGCGAGATCCGGGCACCCATCCAGGTGCGGACAAATACATCGCGTCCAAAATCATCCGTTCCAAACAAGTGATCCAAGGATGGTTTCTTGTTCGTACTCATCAAATCATTCGAATCATAAGTATAAGGAACCAAATGCGGAGCAACAATGGCCATAATGACAATCAAGATCATAATAACCAGCGCAACCATAGCTAATTTGTTCTGGCGCAGACGCTGCCATGCATCCTGCCAAGCGGAAAGGCTTTCGCGCTGAATCACTTCCGCTTCCTTCTCATCAATGCCGATTTTACGGAAATCTTCGGGCTTCAGGTCCACATGTGGAGCAACAGTATTATTATTTGCAGCCAACGTTAATCCTCCTTTCCTCCAGCAAGTTTAATACGTGGGTCAACAGCAACATAAGCGACATCCGTAAGGAAACGTGCGACCATCAAAATTACACCATAGAATATGGTGATACCCATAATAATCGGATAGTCACGTGTGTTAATCGCTTGAACGAACTGTTTACCGATACCGCCGATACCGAAGATTTGTTCAATGACAACAGAACCGGTAATAATGTTCGCGGTCATCGGTCCCACATAAGTAATTACCGGCATAATACCGTTGCGCAACACGTGGCGGGATAAAATCGACATCCAGCTGAGGCCCTTCGCCTTTGCTGTCTTGATGTAATCGGCATGAAGCACTTCAAGCATGCTGGAACGGGTAAGACGCGCTATGACCGCAATAGGAGACGCCGTCAGTGCCATAACCGGTAGGAAATAATTCATCGGTCCTTTAAAGCCCATGACAGGGAATATTTTCCAGTGATAGGCCAGCAAATATTGCAGCAATGAAGCCACAACAAAGCTCGGTACCGCAATACCGAGAACAGCCAATATCATTGCGACATTATCGATCAATTTCCGGTGATGCAGAGCCGCAAGCATCCCTAGCCCTACACCTATGATAATCGCTACGATAATAGCCACAACCCCAAGCTTCAGCGATGAAGAGAAGGTTTGTGAAATAATATCTGTTACTTCCTGGTTAAGCATTTTCATCGAGATGCCCAGGTCACCTTTAATAATATTCTTCAAATAAATTACGTACTGCTCAAAGACGGGCTTGTCCAAATTATACTGCGCGTATAGACGCTGCAAAATTTGTTCAGGAATTTTCTTTTCTGCTGTGAATGGGTCTCCGGGAATCGCCTTCATTAGGAAAAAGGTCGCAGATATCAATACAAACAGGGAAATAATCATGTGGAGAAATCTGTTGAAAATATAACGAACCATGCCCGCCATCACCTCCTTCGACAATATTTTTACTTACCTATTCTAAGGAAAAAACACTCATTTGTCCATTTAATCAAATTGTTATTTTTTCCAAATAATCTCATTTACTATCCCATACAAAAAAAAGGGATATATATGGAGTTCCACATATATATCCCGAAGTAATATAAAAACCTTCAGATATTATATTACTGTATTTTGTTGCAAGCTTTACTCTTAGTGTTCGAGCAAGTAAGCGCGGGTCAGGTCGATTGCACCGCTGAAGTCAAGAGTTACACCTTTAAGGTACTCTTTAGTCAACGAGTTGTTTGTGTAGTAATAGATCGGAATCAGAATCATATCATCCATAATCATTTTTTCTGCAGCAGCAAACTTCTCTTGACGAACAGCATTGTCTGAAGATTTTTTAGCTTCGTCAATCAGTTTGTCATACGCTGGGTTGGAGTAACCAGTATCATTGTTACCGCCGCCAGTTACCCACATATCAAGGTAAGTCATTGGATCATTGAAGTCCGCGGACCAGCCGGCACGTGCTACTTGATAGTTCTTGTTTTGTTTGTCTTTGATGAAGACGCCCCACTCTTTGTTCTCCAGCTTAACTTCAACGCCGAGGTTCTTTTTCCACATATCAGCAATGGCTACAGCGATCTTTTGGTGGCCTTCACTTGTGTTATAAGTCAGAGAGAAGCTCAGTTTATCCAAGCCTTCTTCTTTCAGACCTTCGGCAAGCAATTTTTTAGCGCCTTCCACATCTTCACTGAAGTATTGGGAATCAGCTACTTGAGCACGGTATTCTTTTTCATTACTTTGGATGCCCGGAGGAACATAACCGAATGCCGGCAGTTGTCCGCCCAAAGTGATATTATCGATGATTGGCTGACGTTGGATAGCCATAGCCAAGGCTTTACGGATTTTAGCATTTGTAAAAGGTTTTTCAGTTACATTGAACTGGTAGTAGTAAACGCTGGAAATACCTTTTCTTGCAAATTCTTTAGGGAATTCTTTCTCAACGATTGGCAGTTGCTCGGTTGGAATTTCACCAATCGGACCGCCTGCACGGTCAAGTTCGCCGTTTTTGTAACTCAGCAATTCAGTTGCACCACTGTTTACGATGGAGAAGTTGATGCCTGCTGCTTTAATTTGATCTGCAGCATAGTACGATGGGTTCTTAATTACGGCCAGAGATTGGCCAGTTGTCCACTCAGACAAAGTGAAAGGTCCGTTAGTAATTTGGGTTTCAACCTTAGTTGCCCATTTTGGATCATTTGCAACGGAACTATGCACTGGGTAGTACGTATAGAAAGACAACAGACCCAAGAAATATGGTGTAGGGTTGTTCAATGTCACTTCAAGTGTTTTATCGTCAACTACTTTAATGCCAACTTGGCTGAAGTCAGTGATTTTGCCACCGAAATAATCTTCAGCACCTTTGATGTAGAACAATTGGTAAGCGTAAGGAGCAGCTTGTTCCGCATTCGGATCAAGCACACGCTGCCAAGCAAAGGCGAAGTCTTTAGCTGTTACAGGGTCGCCGTTGCTCCATTTTGCATCACGAAGTTTGAAAGTATACACCAGGCCGTCAGGGGAGATTTCCCAGGACTCAGCAATACCTTCTTCAGCTTGCCCAGTTTCTGCATTTTGACGAGTAAGTCCTTCATACAGCAATTTCAGGATAGCATTGGATGTGCTGTCTTGAGCTTGTTGCGGGTCAAATGTAGGAGGCTCGGAGCTCAGGTTGATCTTAAGCGTTTGGTCAGCAGCTAACTTCTCATCGCCAGTTGCGTTTCCTGTGTTCTTGTTACCTGCGTTGTCAGCCGGCGCATTGGTCGGGCTGGCATTTTTGCCATTGTTTGCATTGTTTCCGCCGCAGCCAGCAAGCACTGTGCCGATGACTAAAACTAATGCAATCATGAGCAATAGACTTTTACTCTTCTTCATCTAGCAGTTCCCCCTAAATAGAATGTGGTATATGGTTTATGATTATACAACCAGTGGTCAAAAAAATCTAGAGCAATATTTTCTGAAAACCGTTTTTTTTTTAAACTTAAAAGATTTGTGACATTGACGCTTCACCGAAGCAGTGGAACGTTACATCGCTTGTGATATGTATTGAATGAGGCCTACGACCAAAAACAGAATGTAACTAACGGTCATAAAAAAGAAAGAAAGCCGCCATACTGCCCGAAGTAACCGTTTTCCATCCACTTTTCCTTTTAAGCGATTTTGAGCCCCTCCAATCAGTCCGGTGGATATTAATACAATAAGTAGTATAAGATAGAAGCCCCAACCCGAATCAAATATGATATTAAATAAGGCCGATACGGAAAGTAATAAAAATAATGTAGTTACGTCCATTGCCAGCAAAAAAGTGCTTTTCTTTTCTTTTTTGAAGCCTATTCCCGCAAAATAGACGATTAAAAAAGGAACAATCGGAATAACGCTTATAGTAATGAACGAATTCCGCAGAAATTCCAAACAGCCTCACCTCTCCCTCACAAGCATGCCTTCTACCATCCGGCAAATCCAGCGGTGTTGTGGAGCATCGATGCCGCTCCGCTCCGCCATATCCACAATGCTCCCATTAATCCAGCGTATTTCCGTTGCTCTTGAGGACAACACATCGGCAAGCATCGATGAAATATTGCCGGCTGTTGCCCGGCAAACCTCCATTATGCCTTCCCAGGCGTTACTTTCAAGAGCAATACCGCAGGCTTCATAAACGGCAATCGCCTCCTCATACAGCTCCTTCATCAAATGTATGCGCTGCTCGGCAGCGAGCAATTCACCGTTCGGTACGCGCCAGATCGCTGTAAGAGGATTGATCACAGCATTGATTAAAAGCTTCCGGTAAATCATGGTATCCACTTCTTTCGACATAGAGGCGGAGAATCCTGCTGCTGTGAGCGTTTCAATGAAACTAATTAGCGAGGATGGACCATGAGTAGTATTGCTGTCGCCAACCTTCCCTATACATATTTCTCCTCTCCCTGCATGAACAACCTCGGTTAATGTTTTTCTTTTGGCTGCCTCAGTGGTTACCGCTGCCCAAATTGCTGCTTGTGGCAGCAGCTCCTGCAGCAGCTCCAAATGGCCATAACCATTCTGAAAACACACCGCCTGAATCTTGCTCTGCTTAAGTGGAAGCAGCATCTGCGGGAATTCATTATGGAGTGCATTCTGTTTGACCATGATTGCCATCCAATCCCCCGGATCGTGCAGATAAACTTCGGCAAATGTGTTCACAGATGCTGACTTAAATTTGTCGGGCGGAAGAAAAAACGGGGGTTGGCCATCCTCATAGCTTATTGTAATACCGCTCTCCTCCAGCGCCCTGCTCTGTTCTTCACTTCGGCACCAGAGTCTGACCTCGGCTCCGGCGCCGATAAGTTTTCCTGCCAGCAGCAAACCAAGTGATCCCGCGCCAATAATATCAATTTTCACGCCTCGCCTCCGCACCCTTCCAATAATTTCCCTCATTATATCCGCAGGCTCCCGCAAATGCAAAAAACAAAAAACCGCAAACACTGTGCCCGAAGGCAGCTTTGTTTGCGGGTCATACCGTTGCTTAACTTTTATTCCATACGTTCGAGATTGCCGTTGGCATCCATTTTGAACCGAGTCTTCATTTCCTCTTCTTCTTCATTAAGGAAGGCAAGTCTGCGGGCACGGTCCATAATCTGAATCAGTGCCTTGTAATCATCGTTTACCACGCGGTAATCACTCTGGGCGAGGTTAACTTCCTTCGATAACCGCTCATTTTCCACCCTGAGCTCGGATAATTCATCTTCCTTCTCCCGCAGATCTCTTTCCAGCATCTTCAGCTGGCGTCCCGCCTCCTGAAAAGTTCCTTTCCACTGTCTGAGGAAACGGATAACCGCATCAATGGATAACGAATTTTCGTTCAAACCTTCGCTTCGTCCATATTCTTCTTCATTGTCGCCGAGAATCAGTCCTGCTACCTGTGCTCCCCTGTTCATCGGCTGTTTTTTCAAATAGCTCCGCTTCTGGCGCTGGCCTTTGGCGATGCCAATTGCATCCTCATAGCTTTTGCGGACACAACTGTTCCAGCGAAATCCGCATGCCGCCGAGGTCCTGCCGATTTTTTCTCCCACCTCTTCAAAAGCAGCGAGTTGCGTACTGCCTTCCCGGATATGACGCAGCGTTATTTCTGCCAAAATCAAATCATCTTCAGCACTCCAAGCATCTTGTCTAACGGCTGTCATAAAGCCTAACCCTCCTAACAACATCATGAAATAACCATCTTCATAACCGGCAGCTCCGCCGGGTAGTGAATAGGATAAAAGCTGCTTACTCCATTTCTATGCCTCTGATAGAGTTCATAGAATCTATTTGATACTAAATTGTATTTCCATTTTGTCTAAACATCATACGCGCATTGCTATAATTTCTAATTTCTCTTGTTAGATACATATGTCAATTTCAAAAATCATATTAATTTAAAAAACAAAGGTTTTTTTCATTGAATTCGTTTACAGTCTTTTGTCCAGGAGGTATAATCAATCCAAAGAAGTCATATTCGGGAATCATTCTAAGAAGGGGGACACTCTCTTGGACCGCATGTTTCGCGTATTGGGGTTTTTCACGCTCGTAATCGGGCTGATGGCTTTTGCCGGGGATTTAACCGAGATGGCCTTACTCTTCTTCTTGCAAACCGCCTTTTTTGTAATACTTGGCTATCTCAAGTTTACAGAAAAGACCTACATCATGTTGTTCTGGGGATATATGATTGTTACATTTACCGGCTTCAGCTACTGGACGATCTTTCAGATGGGGTTGCCGCTATAATGGCTATTGGCCAATCAAACGGAAGTCAATTCCTTAGAAATAAGGACGACTTCCGTTTTTTGTTTTTCTTTTTGTAGGCCGGGAGGCGGAAAACAGGGTATGATATTTTAGCAGGACAAAACATATTAATAGTACATACCTATTCTATTTTGCCAAAGGTGGTGGTGTAGTGCTTTCCCGCAATATTTTAAGCCTAAGGTTCGCCTTCCTGCTCATTCTGCTTCTCTGCACGATGCTGCCGCTGACATCTGCGGCCTCGCTTTCCATGGGCTCTAGTGCTGCCGCCGTCTCCTCTCCTCCTGATTTTCCCGATAATGAAGAGACCCGCAGGCTACTGGAACAGACGTTGTCCTCGGCTGAAATTGAACGTGAGATCCTTAGAATTACCGCGGAGCAAAAGGTTCTCGAGAAGAAGGTTTCACTCCTTAGCAAACAAGCAGCAGAAAAAGAAGCAGCTATCGCGGATCAACAAGAGCGTGCCGGGGCTGTCATTCGTTCTTATTATATGGGGGACAGGGATAGTCTGCTGGCCGCTCTGCTCTCCGCTAAAAGTATCAGCCGGATGCTTGCCCTGTACGATTATTACGAGATTATTATTGGGCAGGACCACGATATCCTTGATCAGTATGAAGAGCAGTACAAAGATATGAAGTCCACGATAACGGCTTCGCTGCGCAGCAGCGAGGAGCTTGAGGAACTTAAAGCGGCTCTTACCGAACAAAAAACGCGAGTTGCCACGTTAAACGAGGAGATTGAAGGAGGAATCAGCGCCAGCAGCGATCCGGAGAGCATGAGCGCGCTGCTGAACGAATTTACGAGGTATTGGGAGAACATTGGTATTCATGAAGTGAAAACCTATTTCAAGGCTTTGTCATCGGCAATGAATCATCTGCCGCAATTTGTCCAGAGCAAAAGCGGGATGCTGACCCGCAAAGGAATGACCTATACCCTTGCGCTGAAGGAAGAGGACCTTAATGCCTTTCTGGTTTCACAAAATGAGCTGTTTAAGGATTTCGCTTTTCATTTCAACAAGGGTCAGGTGACTGCTTCGGGAACCAGCGGCGGCTTGACGCTTACCCTGACCGGTCATTACACGATTGAAAACGAGCCGGTTAACGGGCTCATGTTCCATGTCGACAATGTAGTATTTAATGGCCTGGAGCTGCCTGATTCCACCCGCCAGTCACTGGAGGAAGAATTCGATCTAGGGTTTTATCCGGAGAAAATCGTCTCACTTCTGCATGCGACTGAAGTAGAGAGCAAAGAAGGCGTGCTTTATGTAAAGCTCTCCATCTCATTTTGAGGTTGCTGCCAGCGCTTCCTGGTATCCTGCCGCATCCAGCTTGCCGGTAAGCAGCATTACCACCGCCGTGGAGAGCTCACTCCAGCTGCCAACCGGTCTTTCCTCGGTGATGGCTTCGTCTGTCAGCAGCACCCCGGAGTCAAAAGGAAGCCTATCCATCTCCGGAAGTCCCGAACGGTAAAGCTCATCCAGCGCAGGCAGACGCCCCGTGTTCTCCAGCCATTCCAGCTGCGCGGAGCTTGAGGTAATATAGGCGAGCCATTTCACCGCCGCCTCCGGGTTGCTCGACTCTGCGGGAAGAGCGAAGAAACGGCTGTACATTGCCTCATAGCCTTTACTGCTCCCGCCAGGCAGCGGCACTTCCACAGCCAGCGATGAGTTCCCGTGCTTCTGGAATTCAGAGAGCGGAAGCGCAGCAACGGCGACCTTTCCCTCCTGTAGCATATTCCAGATCTCTTTATTATACCGGCTAGTCAGGTAGAAGGAGCTGCGGGCGTTCTGGGTCCACTCCAACATTGCCGCATTCTCTGAAGTCAGGCTGGCCCCCATACTTTCCAGGACCGCAGAGTAACCATAGGGATTGCGGGTATCCATAGCCAGGATATATTGTTCCTGATCCTGTTTTTCTCGGAGATGCTTCAGCAGCCCGCTCCACTGCTCCAGACTTTTCGGCGCTTCCGAAAGGCCCAATTCGGCAAGGCGCGCCGGAGAATACACCAGTACGTAAGGATCAATATCGAGCGGAACTCCCCAATCATATCCATTCCACTGCATTTGCGGAATCAGCAGGGTCAGCGGGGCGCTGCCGGGAACGCTCTGGTAGACATCCACCGGTAGCAAATATCCCCGGGTGGCCAGATCGGAAATATTGCGACCATCGGTCATCACAATATCCGGACTGTCGCCTGTAGTCAGGTCCTGCTTCAGCACTTCAGCCGATTCCTCGCTGTCCACATTGCTCAGTACGACTTCAATCCCGCTCGACAACGTATAGTTCCTGCTGATCCGTTCCAGCTCACGCAGCTCTTCGCTGCTCAGCGAAACGCGAATCCGCAAGCTTTGCACATTTCCCGTCTCTCCCGAATCCGGGCGCTCTGATTGATCGAGCGGCAACTTCTGCGGACGGGTGCGTTCGCTGGTGTCCAGCTCCATGCTGGGTGACAAGCTTGTCAGCGCAAGCAGCAGTATTGCAAACAGCAGCCAATAGTTTTTGCGTCTCAGCATTTCTTTTCCCCTCCGGCCTAAACACTTGTCCCCCTATTTTACCAGATGATTCTTTGATTGTCTGTGTTAGCTGAAAACGTTCTCTTTCTATTATATAGGTGTGAACGGCGGAGGCCTCGAAATTCTGTGGAGAGTTAGGCCGCTGCGCGTGCGGATTATTCTTCCGATCGCTGTTATCTCAGATTTCCTGACTCTATATAAGTTGAACTTTAGATTTACCAATCCGGCATAGAACGCAACTGCGGTGAATGTTTGGACTTCCGGCCGCTGTTGTCTACAGATTTCTTGATTTAACCCGCTATTTGCGGTTGAAATCCGTAGACAAAGGCGGTCGCTATCGCTCCTACAGTTCCAAACTTCCCCTCCGCTGCTTTTGCCTCTAGGTAGTTCTTTAACTTATATAATTCCGCCTGCAGCGGAAGAAATCCGGGGACAATGGCGAACGCTGCCGCTTCTCCAAAACAATTCCGCTCTCTCCGCTAATCTACTCTCTGTGAGCAGAACCTAAAACCTCCGCCGTTCCAGGGGGCGGGCAGACAAAAAGCCGGGAGACATTGATCTCCCGGCTTTTGCTGTGGTAATGATAATGAGTCGCTTCGCGGTGATTAGGTATGTTGCGAACCCACTATATTGTGTGCAATGCAACGGATCAAAGACCTCTGGCGATTACAGTAAATCGGCGGCCAGCTGGGCCAGGCGGGAACGCTCACCTTTTTCCAGTGTGATATGACCGCTGATCCCTTCCTGCTTAAACTTCTCGACAATATAGCTGAGCCCGTTGCTCGCTGCGTCGAGATAAGGATGGTCGATCTGCTCCGGGTCGCCCATAAGAATAACCTTGCTGCCTTCCCCGGCTCTGGAGACGATGGTCTTCACCTCGTGGCGGGAAAGGTTCTGGGCTTCATCAATAATGATGAACTGTGAAGGAATAGAACGTCCGCGGATATAGGTGAGTGCCTCCACCTGGATGCTGCCTAGGCCCATGAGTATTTTATCAATATCCCCGGACTTCTTCGTATCAAACAGAAATTCCAAATTATCATAAATCGGCTGCATCCACGGACGCAGCTTCTCATCCTTCTCCCCGGGTAAATATCCGATATCTTTACCCATCGGCACAACCGGCCGGGCGATGAGCAGCTTCTTGTAGCGGTGCTCATCCTCCACCTTGAACAACCCGGCAGCAAGCGCCAGCAGCGTTTTGCCTGTTCCTGCCTTGCCGGTAATAGTTACCAGCGGGATGTCATCGTTCAACAGCAGCTCCAGCGCCATCCGCTGCTGGGCATTGCGGGCACTGATACCCCACACTGCATCATTGCCCAGATAAAGTGGTTCAAGGCGTGTAGCGTCGCTGTTCACTTTGAGCAGAGCAGATTTGCCGCTGCCGATCTCATCCTTCAGAATTACAAATTCATGCGGGTAGAGCGCATAGGACAGGGGCAGTTGTTTGGCGGACAGGAAACGGTGGCTGTAATATTCATCAATCAGCGAAGGATGGACCATCAGTGACTGGTAGCCGGTATACAGCTCATTCAGATCACCTGTACGGTCAGATAAATAATCCTCCGGTGTAATGCCAAGCACATCCGCTTTGATGCGGACAAGTACATCTTTACTTACGAGTACCACAGGACGTGGTTCAGCTTTCTCGTTCTCCTCATGAAGATAATTGAGCGCTACAGCCAATATCCGGTTGTCGTTGGACACCTCGCCGAACATTTCCTGTACCTTTACGAAGCTGCGGTGGTTAAGCTCCACCTTCAGCATGCCTCCATGTTCCAGAACCACACCGCTATGCAGGTGGCCCAGTTCCCGGAGTCCGTCTAACAATCGTGACACGGTGCGGGCGTTGCGGCCGATTTCATCGGCATTACGCTTCTTGGAGTCGATCTCTTCCAGAACCACGGCCGGAATGACTACTTCATGCTCCTTGAAAGCAAAGATCGAATTGGGGTCGTGCAAAAGCACGTTGGTGTCTAGTACAAATATCTTTTTCATGCTATCCCCTCCACAGCGCCTGGTTTGATTGATCATACATAACTCTTTTCAGCAAGGGCAAGATAAAGTAAAGAACTGATTTCTGACTGAAAGGAGTAAGCACATATGAGAAAATCAATGTGTCTGTTGCTGGTACTGCTGCTGCTGACAAGCTGCGGTATCGCTAATAAAGAGACATCACCCTCTCCTCAGGATAAACAATCGGCCAAGGCTTTAAGCAGCCAGGGAAACCGCGAGGTGCGGTCATTGTCTAATGATGGTAATATGGCCCCTTATGCTGAAGCCGGACAAGCTTCTGACGGCAAGGGGGAAAGCGATGTTGCACTCAAGGATCATTTTGAACAGCTGGCCCAAAGAGTTCCAGGCGTCAACGGTGCCCACTGTGTCGTAATGAACAATGTCGCCGTGGTTGGTATTGATGTTGACGGGAAGCTGGAACGTTCGCGTGTCGGAAGCATCAAATATTCGGTGGCTGAAGCCATCCGTAAAGATCCGCGTGGCGTCAAGGCATTTGTCACTGCCGATATGGATCTCTCCAACAGACTGAACGAAATGGGCCGTCATATCTCTAAGGGAAATCCGGTGTCCGGCTTCGCTGCAGAAATGGCGGATATCATCGGCCGCATCATACCGCAGCTGCCAGAGGATACCAAACCGCAAGGCAACAATCAATAGCCTGATTCTTTGGACAAAAAAAGCCTAGTGAGATCCTCACTGGGCTTTTTGCATGGCGGCAAATACTTGGCCGTCCAGCTTCTCAGCCGCACGTGCATCGTATACCTTAGCATATTTTGGAGCGGACTCCAACTGCGCGCCATAGAACAGCGCGTTGCGTACCGCTTCAATTTCAACATCAAAACAGCACATCTTGAAGGGAACATCCGGCAGCGGATCCTGCCTCACAACAGCACGCCCGTTAATGGCATGAACGGTGCCCTCGCCAAAAACTGTTACGGTTACCATTGGATTCACCTTCATGTTGTTCACAAGTCTGGAGCGGTGGTCTACCGCCAGACGCACGATAGAAGGGCTCACTGCATAAATCCAGGAAATCGCCGTAGACGTAGGGCCTCCGGATTCCGCATCAACAGTGTTAAGCAGGACAAACGTTTCCGACTGCAGCATCGATAGCAAGGTTTCATTGAGCTGAGCAACGGCTTCGGACATAAGTACAGGCCCCCTATGCGGCAAATGTGCGTTCACTTTATTATATTATAGCACACGCCCAAACTTGCATTCAATTTAGAGTTGCTTCCAGACCTTCGTTAAGGAGCAGTAGACTCTGAGGCAGCGGAGGAAACCCCGGCAATCCGGTCCTGCAGGCTTTTCTTTGCCGCTTCAAGCTCTTTATCGTTAATATATACATACGGGCTGCGCCAGGTTCCGGTCACCGGCACAAATTCAATATTCTCTTTAGATATTTTCCAATAAGTAGAAATCAAGCTTTTGATCTGTGCATTCTCAATATCACTTTGCATATTGTCGCCCACGGCGTCAAAAACCTTGCCTATTTTGAGCACTCCTCCAAGGGACTGCATTTGTCCAACCAGTCCGTTCAATACCTCGTTCTGGCGTTTATTGCGGTCAAAGTCATCGGAAGCCTGGGTCCTTGGACTACAGTTGGACTTGCGGTAACGCACATAATCAAGCGCCTCATCCCCATCCAGCTTGGCCGGGCCCTTCTTCAGATTAATATCTGTTCCGTCCACACTGTCCGTATAGCACATGTCGGCGCTGATGTTGACATCTACTCCATCAAATTCGTCCACAATATCACGGAAACCTTGAAAATCGAGCACGGTGACATAATCGACATCGATGTCCAGATATTTGCTCATCATCGTCTTCATCTCATCCTCAGCTAGAATGCCGGAGGTTTTCTCCTTGCTCTTAAAGCGGGGGTAAAACGCATTGATCTTGGTCTTCTTATAACCGCTCAGCTCGACGTAAGTATCCCGCGGAAGCGAGACAATCGTCGCCGAATGCGTCTTAGGATTCAGTGCAGCAACCATAATAACATCCGTGAGATTGGACGGATGCTTCGGGCGGTTGTCGGTTCCCAGCAGCAGCATAGTCAGCGGCTTAGACGAAGCAAGCTGGCTGTCCTGGACGGGCTGGTCCACTCCAAATCCTCCCTGCTCGAACTTATAGTACAGAAACCCTACGTAACCCAGCACAGCCAGGATCGCAACCAGAAGGATAATTAATAGCATTTTTCCCAAACGGGCTGCAAATCCCCGTTTCTTTGCTTTTTTCTTGCCCTGCTTCCCAGGAGCCGCCTTAACCTGCTGCCCTCTGCCCGTTTGTTGGGGTCCAGCGGGTCTTCTTGGAGGTAAACTTCCCTTGCTTGTACTCATAATAGAATAAGGTCCTTTTCATTTCGCATAGATTAGGTTGATTTATACTTACTATAGACGATTTCAAACGGTAAAAGTTGCGGTTAATGTCTTTTGGCTGCTGCAGCTGCCTTGCGCTTCTGCCGGGCCTCTACAAAATAACGGACCCGTACGAGCAGCATAAGTCCTACAGCCACCAGCAGGCATTGAATGATCGGCAGTTTGTCGTGCTGAAAAATCAGCAGCATGCCAGAGCCGAGTGCCATCATCAGATAGAGCACGATTTCTTTACCAATGGGGAGCTTCTGATTCACGCGAAATACACGGTTATACACATAAGTCAGCAATATAAAAATGACGATATAGGCCACAATAGGATGCTCCGCAAACCAGCACTGCAAGGTTCACCACTCCTCCCAAGGTATGTATCGCTTACATTATATCATCCCCGGGAGCTTTAATCCGCAAATAATCCCTGCAATTTAAAAGATCGCCTCACAAGTGGAAACGGCTTCGCCGTCCTCAAAAGGACGGTATCCCTTTCAGCGAGAAATAGAAAGATAATTTATAGCGTGAAGCATATAAATTCTTATATTTAAACAAATACAAGCCGCCGGAGTTGGATCCGGCGGCTTGTTCTATATCAGCTTAGGCCTGGCTGGCTTGTGCCGCTTTACGCTGCTTTTCTACACGTTCACGCTCGCCCTTGTTCAGGATCTTCTTGCGAAGACGAACAGATTTCGGGGTGATTTCACAATATTCGTCATCGTTCAGATACTCAAGCGCACCTTCCAGAGAGAACATCCGTGGGGTCTTCATTTTTACCGTTTCATCCTTCGTAGCGGAACGCACGTTGGTCAGTGCTTTTTCCTTGCAGATGTTAACGATAATATCGTTATCACGGGTATGCTCACCGACGATCATACCTTCGTAGATTTCTGTTCCTGGCTCCAGGAACAGAATACCGCGGTCTTCAACGCCCATCATACCGTAGAACGTTGTACTTCCGGTCTCACTGGACACCAGCACGCCCTGATGACGTCCGCCAACCTGGCCGCCGATCAGTGGAGCATAGCTGTCAAAGGCATGGTTCATTACACCATAGCCGCGTGTCAGCGTCAGGAAGTGTGTATTGTAGCCAATCAGGCCGCGTGCAGGAATCAGGAATTCCAGACGAACTTGACCAGTACCGTGGTTGATCATATTGACCATTTCGGCTTTGCGGCTGCCCAGGCTCTCCATTACGGCGCCCATGCTTTCTTCAGGAACGTCAATCATCAGACGTTCAAGCGGCTCCATCTTGGCTCCGTCGATTTCTTTGACGATAACCTCAGGCTTGGAAACCTGCATTTCAAAACCTTCACGGCGCATATTCTCGATCAGGATACCGAGGTGAAGCTCACCGCGGCCGGATACGATAAAGGCGTCAGGAGAATCCGTTTCATCCACACGCAAGCTGACATCTGTTTCGAGCTCTTTGAACAGACGCTCGCGCAGCTTACGGGAAGTTACCCATTTGCCTTCTTTACCGGCAAACGGACTGTTGTTCACGAGGAACGTCATTTGCATCGTAGGCTCATCGATCTTCAGGACCGGAAGGGCTTCAGGATGCTGCGGATCGGCAATCGTCTCACCGATGTTGATATCCTTGATGCCGGCGATAGCAACGATGTCGCCTGCGCCCGCTTCTTCGGTTTCTACGCGCTTGAGGCCCTGGAAGCCGAACAGCTTCTCGATCCGTGCCGTCTTGCTCTTGCCGTCACGCATAATAACAGTTACGGACTGACCTTGCTTGATAACACCGCGGTTTACACGTCCGATGGCAATACGGCCAAGGTATTCATTGTAATCCATCAGCGTAACAAGGAACTGCAGAGGTTCTTCAACTTTTTCAGTCGGAGCCGGGATATGCTCAACAATGGTTTCATACAGAGCAAGCATGTTGTCATCCTGTTTCTCAGTATCCATGCTCGATGTGCCGTTTAGTGCGGATGCATAAACTACCGGGAATTCCAGCTGATCGTCACTGGCTTCAAGCTCAATGAACAGATCCAGCACTTCATCAATAACTTCCTTCGGACGTGCAGCCGGACGGTCAATCTTGTTCACGACAACGATGGGTGTCAAGTGCTGTTCCAGCGCTTTGCGCAGAACGAATTTCGTTTGCGGCATGCAGCCTTCATATGCGTCAACAACAAGCAGTACACCATCAACCATCTTCATGATTCGTTCCACTTCGCCGCCGAAGTCAGCATGGCCCGGGGTATCTACAATGTTGATCAAGAACTCTTTATAGGTAATTGCTGTATTTTTGGCTAGGATGGTGATTCCGCGTTCCCGCTCCAGGTCGTTCGAGTCCATAGCACGTTCTTGCAGGTGCTCATGCGCGCTGAAAATTCCTGATTGCTGCAAAAGCTGATCGACAAGTGTTGTTTTACCATGGTCAACGTGGGCAATGATCGCAATGTTGCGAATATCTTTTCTTGAATGCATGATTTGTATCCAAATCCTCTCATTTATCAAATTAAAAATGTTTAAATTTATAGCATGTCATGGCAGTCTCACAAAAGAAGCGCCTGGCAGAAAGCCGACGCTCCAACATTCCTTAATATTATAGTGAAAGCACTATGAAAAGCAAGTCTTTTTCTGAAAAAACGATTTCCAACTTCGTTTAATTTTTCTAATTCCGTGTCAGACCCTTTTTTCCTTGAGAAGATCCGCAAATTTCACAGCAGCCGGTTCACTCACCAGCCCCCGTTCCACTTCTTGCGGCTTCCCGGTTTTCCGCGCCCGGCCATCAGCCAAATCCCGGCAGCAATCAGTACCGCACCTAACAAATACAACGCTCCTGTGCCCAGCAGACTGAAGATAAACAGCACCAGACTCAGTGCTCCCAGTATGACAGACGTAGTCATCAGACCGCCGGTCCGCGCCGAAGAATACAGCGAATATTCATACAGTCCGACAGCGATGCCGAACAGCAGCAGCGGCCACAGATGAGTCATAAGCCCCCAGCCCCAGGTATTGCATAACCCGAGCAGCAATCCATACACAGTCAATATTCCGGCCGGAATCAACACGGTTGCCGAAGCGCGGCGGCTGAAGAAGAGCACATGCAGGAACAGGCCTGGAACCAGTATCACGAGTGGCCATAAGGCCCGCCCGAGAAACCCGAACACCCCCAGCTTTCCGAATAGAATCACAATGCCGGCGGCGGCAATAAATATACCCAGTTTCATGTCGTTTTTGGAAGACATCAATCACCCATCCCTTCAAATTCACGTCTATTCCTTGCCTCGTCACTTCGAAAGTTCAATTTCCTGCGACAGGATTCCCTTTATATTTTATCTGAAAAATAAATAAAACACCATCATTCTTCATATTTTAGGAGATGACAAGTGGAACCGGCTTCACGGCTCAAAAGGACGGTATCCGTTTCAGCGAGAAATAGAAGGATAATTTATAGCGTGAAGCATATAAATTCTATATTTTGAAAAAGCTGCTCAATCTAAAGAGGCTGCGCCCCAGCTTATCCAGCTTTTGGCACAGCCTCTAGTATTGCCGCTTCTTAACCTGCGGATACGGTCCTCCGCTTAATCATGCCGGACAGGACAACGATAACACCAAGTGCAAGCGGCAAAATGGAGTGTAAAGACGGCAGCATAAAGGAGAGCACCGCGCCAAACTTGGCATCCTGCAGCAGCATTTCTCCAGCAGTATGGGCGAGTATGTAGGCGCCGATGAAGACAAGCACAGGAAACCGGTGCAGCCAGCCGACGATAATACCGCTTCCCCAGACGACGATCGGAATGCTTAACGCGATCCCGATGACGATCAGGGCCAAATCACCCTTGGCTACTCCCGCAATCGCCAGCACATTGTCGAGACTCATGATAAAGTCAGCCAACAGAATGGTGCGGATGGACCTCCACACGGTAGAGCTTTCCTCCACCCTAACCTCCTCTTCTTCCTCCAGCAGCAGCTTGAAGGCAATCCATAGCAGCAGAATGCCTCCGCCCGCTTCAATATAAGGGATTTTCAGCAGCAGCACTGCCGCAAACGTTAGCACACACCGCAGAATGACAGCGCCCGCAGCCCCCCACCAGACAGCAGTTTTGCGGTTCTTCTCCGGGAGATTTTTGCTGGCCATCGCTATGACCATCGCGTTATCTCCGCTCAGCACAAGATTGATCATCAATATTTCCCCAAGCAGCAACAAGGAATCCATTATCTTTTACCTCCCCGGACTACATGTAATTACATGTATGTGGAATGGCGACAAGCTATGCTTCCTGTCCAACTTTTTTCCCGGCTGATGCATGTCCGGCCCCTTTTTTGCGTATACAAAACTATACCTATCTAATGCTCTGACCAACAAACTATGGGAGTGACCCGGCTTGAATACAACCGTTACCGATTTTATATTGCCCTTGCTGAATATCGTCTTTCTCGATTTGATTCTGGCGGGGGACAACGCTATTGTCATCGGGCTTGCTGCACGGAATTTACCGGCAGACACCCAGAAAAAGGCTATTCTGCTTGGAACGGGCGGAGCCGTTGTGCTGCGGATCATCGCTACCATACTGGTTGTCTGGCTGCTGAAAGTCCCTTGGCTGCTGCTGTTCGGTGGTCTGCTGCTGATTCTGATTGCATACAAGCTGCTCAGCGGGGAAAATAACGATGCGGATATCAAGGCCGGAGGCACACTGTGGGCGGCTGTGCGGACAATTATTGTTGCCGACGCGGCCATGGGTCTGGACAATGTCATCGCCATTGCCGGAGCAGCCAATCACAATATCACGCTGGTTGTGGTAGGACTGCTTATCAGTGTCCCCATTGTGGTCTGGGGCAGTACGCTTTTTATTAAGCTGATTAACCGATATCCCTGGATTATTTACATTGGTTCCGCAGTGCTGGGGTACACCGCCTCCACCATGATTACCGGTGAACAGAAGCTCCAGCCTTTTTTTGAGCAGCACCCGCTGCTGCATGTACTCTTCATCATCCTTGTGATTGCAGGCATACTTGCTGCAGGGCACTGGAAACGGCGGCTGGAGCACAAAAAGATCCCGCATAGCGGAACCTCGGGCTAAGACATACCGTTTCATCATCAAAAAAGGGGGTCCGAAATCCGCCAACGGTTTCGGGCCCCCTGTTATTGTGTTAGAACCACTCTTCCTGCAGCCCGGCTTGCGCCGGAACTACGTCGCTTGGTTTCTCATCCCCGTAAGGCGTAATGGAAATCGTCTCTGTCCCCGCGACAGCTGCATCCAGCCGTGCGGCATATCCGGGCAATGTCGCTTCAATCTTGTCCACAATCCGCAGATTCGGGTTGGTCGTAGGCGATTTTGGCACAAATAACGTGCAGCAATCCTCGTAAGGCAGGATAGATAGATCATACGTGCCGATCATTTGGGAAAGCTCGACAATCTCGCTTTTGTCCATCATGACCAGCGGCCGCAGCAGCGGCAGCGTTGTAGCGCGTCCGATGACATTCATGCTGGACAACGTCTGGCTGGCCACCTGCCCCAGACTCTCCCCGGTAACAAGCGCAAGTGCCCCTTCCCGTTCAGCCAGCCGGGTGGTAATCTTCAGCATCGCCCGCCTCATCAGCGTAATAATCAGGTTATCCTGGCCAATCCCTGTAAAAGCGGTCTGCACCTCCGTAAACGGAACGAGATGCAGCTTAATCACCCCGGCATAACGCGATAGTACCCGCGCAAGATCCACAACCTTCTGGCGGGCAAGCTCGCTCGTATAAGGATAACTGTAGAAGTGGACACACTCCACTTCCAAACCGCGGCGCATCGAAGACCAGCCTGCCACGGGACTATCAATGCCGCCGGACAGGAGAAGCATAGCCTTTCCGTTGGTTCCCAGCGGAAACCCTCCGACCCCGGGGATATTCTCACAGAAAATATAAGTATGCCCCTCGCGGATTTCGATCTTGAGCTCCATCTGCGGTGATTTCACATCCACGATCAGGCCGGGATAGCCTTGCAGCAGCGGAGTCGAGATCAGCTTATTCATCTCGATGGAGCCATGCGGGAACTCCTTCCATACCCGGCGCGCGTTGACCTTAAAGGTAGTACCCGGAGCTGGGGCGATAATCTCCAGGAATGTCCGGCTGGCGGACAGGATATCGTCAAACTCCGATAAAGCGACCTTGACCGGACTGATAGAGGCGATGCCGAAAACATTCTTCAGCGACGCCGCCAACTCGCCGGCCGGCTCACTGTTCAACTGCACATAAATCCGTCCGAATTCCTTGCTCAGCACCACATTGGGATAAGGCTTGACCATCTCCTTCACGTGGCGAAGCACCGTCTTCTCGAACCGGGCCCGGTTCTTGCCCTTCAGTGTAAATTCCCCGAACCTCAGTAAAAGCATGTCTGCATATTCAATACTGCTTCCGCCGCTTACGGCAGTTCCAGTTTCCTGCTCTTTCATCGGTTATCTCATGCCTCCTTCAACAATCTTCAAAGCCTGTACAGCCTTAAGCAGCGCCTGCTCCAGCAGGGCAATATCAGCTTCCGTATGGCTGTCGCCAAGGCTAATGCGGATTCCGCCAAGTGCCGTAGAAACATCTCTGCCCATGGACAGCAGAATCCGGCTCGGCTCGGCCAGCCGCGAGGAGCAGGCCGAACGGGTGGATACGACCATCCCCAGTTCCTCCAGCTTGCGGGCCAGCACCTCCCCCTTCATGCCGGGATAAGAGAAATGGACAATATGCGGGGCTCCGTCCTCCCTGCTGTTGACCTTCAATTCTGGGATGCCGGCCACAAACTTCAACAGCCGGTTGCGCAGCGGAATCATCACATTGTTAAACTGTTCCCTCCGCTCGCCGCTCATGCGGATGGCCTTGGCGGAAGCCACAACCGCCGGCACATTTTCTGTGCCGGCGCGGAGTCCGTTCTCCTGGGAGCCGCCAGTCAGCAACGGGAATAGTGAAACCCCTTCTCTTACATACAGCAGCCCTACCCCGCGCGGGCCGCGGATTTTGTGGGGGGACAAGCTGTACAGATCAGCCTGCCACTCACCCAGTCTTGGCTCAAACCCGCTGTAGCCCTGCACTCCGTCCACATGAAACAGCGTCCGGTGGTTGGCAGCCTTCACCAGACGGCCAATCTCCAGCAGCGGCTGCACTGTTCCAACCTCATTATTGACATGCATCACGCTGACAAGTACAGTATCCCGGCGCACCGCAGCGGCAATACGGGAGGGCTCAACCATTCCTGAGCTATCCGGTGCTACAAAGGTGACCTCCCAGCCCATGTTTTGCAGCTGCAGGCAGCTCTCATAGACCGAAGGATGCTCTATTCCCGTAGTCACGATATGGCGTCCTCTGCTCTGATACTGCAGAGCTGCGCCTTTTACCGCAAGGTTGTTGCTTTCGGTAGCGCCAGAGGTAAACAGAATCTCCTGCGGCTTCACTCCGAGCGCGGCTGCGCAGACTTCGCGTGAACGTTTGATAAGCCGGTCGGCTTCCGTACCTGCACGGTGCAGCGACGAGGGATTGGCATAATGCTGCTTCATAATCTGCTCCATCGTCTGCACTACTTCTTCATATGGGGGTGCGGCAGCGGCATAATCCCAGTACAGCATATATCGGTCTCTCCTTTGCTTGCTTCTGTGCTGATAAGCTCATGCGCGAGAATATAGAATAACTGATCCGGCTGAACTTATAAAGTCTTGGTGCCTGTACTTTCTTATATCCGGAAAAAAGGATCAAACGGGTCCCGCCACCAGAGTGGTCCAGACGACACCATTTGATCCTTTTTATTATACCCCGTACTCAGCTCGGGCGCGTTCTATTTTGAGAATATAGGCCTGGGTTTCCTCCGGAAGCTGGGAAAGCTTCTCCATCAGCTCCTGGTCACTGTTGACTCCGAGCTTGTTTACCCGTCCGGGACCGGCATTATAAGCGGCCAGTGCCATCTTCTCCTGCCCGTCAAAACGCTTCAGCTGATACGATAAATAACGTACCCCGCCGTCAATGCTCTGAGCCGGATCGAAGGGGTCGGAAACGCCGAGGCCATTCGCCGTGCCATCCATCAGCTGCATCAATCCCTTCGCTCCTGCCGAAGAAACGACATTGGGGTTGAACGAGGATTCCGTATCGATTACTGCCTTGATCAAGTCTACCGGCACACCATACTTCGTACTGGCCGTCTGAATCAGCTCTTCATAATCGGTAGGCCTGGTTTCCGTTATTTCCCCGGAAATTGCGTTATAGGAATCGCTTGTCCCTCCAAGCTGCTGCCACAGCAGACCCCTTAGGGAGGAACTGTCGCCAAGGGAATTCAGTGCAGTGGCGCTGTCCTTATCCCCCGACTGCAACGTCCGCTCCTGCAGCAAAGCGGAAAACTCCGCTGACGTTGAACCCGATACTTCACTGGAATTTTTCCCTGTTTCACTTTTGAGGCTTGAACTTCTTAAGTTCACCCATCTTAGTTGCCCAACTCCGCTCCCTGAAGCCGGATTGATCGCCATATTGCACTTTCCTTTCCTTCTGCTGATCCTCTATATAAATTTCCTAACCTTAAGAAACTCAAATTAAATTTAAAATACGACTTTATTTTACAGTCGATTCATAATAATTGCTATATGCTGACATGAAAAAACAGACTTCAGACCCTCATAGTTAGGTCTAAAAGCCTGTTTTGAATTCATTGCTTCTGGTTTCTTCTTACGTTAGCGGGCAAATGGTATCATGACAAAATAGCTGAGTGTGGATACAATCCCCAGTCCCATTGCCCATGCACCGGTAGTTTTTTGCCCTTTGGCGTAAGCATAGTACCCAAGTATGGCAGCTACGGGACCAAGAATGACCGACCAGATGAACAAGGAGGCAATCCCAAAGCCCAGACCGACCCTCCCCATACCCTTGCTGCCGGTCTCTGTCTCACCCTGCTCCTTGGTCTCGGCTGTTTTTCCGCCTGTGCTGTGAATATGTGCCGGAAGCGGACTTATCTCCGCGGCATATTCTTCATTGTGGGCCCGGTCCCGCCGGGGATAATCCACTCTACGCGGACGCAGGATAATTTTTTTCCTTTCGGACGGGTCAAGTTTGGATTTATCACTGTGTTTGTCCATTTTTAGGCCTCCTAGTTGTTAGGCTTGAAGGTCAGACAGCAGGTCGCGGACGAAGTTCCGGCATGATCATGATGATTGTTAGCCATCAGCTCTTCGGCATATTCTTCCTTGAACCCGCTGCCTGCATGCTTGTCGATTTCAATAACGATCTCCTCGGCCCGGCATAAGTTCTGTTCACCCCAATAATGACAGTTGCTCACACTGCATCTTACAAGCGGTTTTGCGTTTGTCATGTGATCACCTCAGGAATCATTATGTCCGTGGAATTCCCTCTCTATGCGGTTAATAAGGTGCCAGTCCCCTCCACAAGACCCACAAAAAACACTGTATCCCAACGCTTTGCAGAAAGCTTAATCAATACAAAAAAGACCGTTCCGCCATGTGTACATGACTGAAACGATCCTTTGAATTTCGTAAAATATGACATAAGATGTTAAACCTGGTTTTGCATACGCTTTTCAGTTAAATAATCATTCTCATAATAATTGAGGTCATCGCGCAGCTCTTCATAGACTTTGGTAATCTCCATAATAATATCACGGGCCGGGCGAACAGGCTTTTTGCGGAAACGGATAGCATCCTGGCCTGTGTAAGCGTAACGGCCGTCCTCGGAGTAACTCTCATTCTTTGGATAAAAGAAATTGTTGACTCCATAATGATATACATTATATAGCGCTTTTTGCGCGAAAGCTTCGTCAAATGTGGCGCGGCGCAGGGCAACTCCCAGCTTCTCATAAGACATTTCCGAGAATACCAGCAGGTGGCGGAGATCGGACAGGAAACCTTGATAGAAAGTTACCGTTTCTTCATCTTCTTCGGTTACTAGCTGAGGCAGGGCATGGTTGTTGAGGAATAATTCCATTTTACCGATCACGGATTTAAGTTTTTCTCTCGTCGTTTCACACAATTTCTGCACATTGGCTGCTGACATGGCGAGTGCTCCCCCTTATTAGTCCTTGCTTCTTGTAGTCATTTTCAACTTCTTGTAGTCATTCTCAATAGGTATTGCTTATTTCCTTGCAACTTAATCATCCTATTACTTTTTGATATTAACATAAAACCTTGGGACGCGGTATCCTTTTCTGTGATGCATAAAACGGGCGCTCTCTTCTAAACCTATAGCTATTACGATGCCATGAAGGAGCGGAAAATATGTCCCGTAAAAATTTAACCGTCGCCGGTTTAGTCACCGCTGCGTTCACGGTAGTTCTACTGACGTTTGCGTTGCGGCCTGAAGGAGACGGGAAGCTGAAACAAGCAGTCGTGCCTAATCCCTCACAGGAAAAAACAGTCAAGAAAACTTCCCTGGTTCAGGATGTTAAGGCTACAGACCAGCTGAACCGGACCGACGTCGGCAAACACCTAAGAACAATGCTTGCTGATACGCATGGCGCAGCGCCCCGAGATATTTCAGCATATGCCAAACGTCTGCAGCAAGGACACGGGCATATCACCATGCTCATCTGGATCGATTTCGTTACCCAGCAAACACACACCTTCAAATCCTCACTGCCTGAGGGCAGCGATCAGGAGAATAAACAGCTGCTAAAGTACCTGAACACGGCAAAATCAGCGATTAGAGGCCATCAATCCTATGAATCCCCTTCCTTCATCATCGGTCAGAAGAAACATTATTTCATGGCTCAGCGTGATCAGGATGGAAAAATTGGTGTCATTGCCCTGATTAATCAGAAGATCCTCGACCGTGTCGCCGATCATCAGCTCAAAAATCTACGGCTGATTCCTTATCCGAAGGAAGGCAAGTACCGGGTGGAATCGGTTCATGCTGATACGCTGAAGGATATCACCGTCAAGACCGGCCATGATAATGAGAACGCCAGCCATTTCTACGAGAATGAAATCGTCGTACGCTTTAAGAGCGGTCATCTCACTGCAGGACAGATCCAGACTATAACCGCGGACATCCGCTGCAAGGAGCCGCGTAAATTGGGATATGCCTATATTTTCCGTTCGGAGAAAATGAACTATGCCGAGCTTAAAACCTACTTCACCTCTAAATGGCAGCCTGAATATACAGAGCCTCACTATATGTATTTAACCAATGAGACCGCAGTCGAAAATACAGGAGCCAGTGTAATTACACCCAATGATCTGCTGTTCTCTACCTACCAATGGAATTTGCCGGCTATTGAAACAGAGCAAGGCTGGAATTTGTCCAAGGGCAGCAAGGAAGTGGTTGTGGCTGTGGTCGATACCGGCGTACAGGCAAGCCATCCGGATCTGCAGGGCCAACTTCTGGCGGGATATAACGCAATCGCAAAAGGTTCGACACCGGATGACGATGTGGGGCATGGAACCCATGTAGCCGGCATTATCGGCGCGGTGATCAACAACGAGGAGGGAGTGGCCGGCATCAGCTGGTACAATAAAATCCTTCCAGTCAAAGCGCTGGACAACTCCGGCGCAGGCACCACGTATTCCGTCGCTGAGGGTATTATTTGGGCAGCAGACAACGGAGCCAAGGTGATCAACCTCAGCCTCGGCAACTATGCCGATTCGCAGTTTCTGCATGATGCGATTAAGTATGCCTATGACCGCGATGTCGTTATCGTTTCCGCAGCGGGCAACGATAACACTGAACGTCCGGGATTTCCCGCTGCTTATGAGGAGGTTCTGGCGGTTGCCGCTACTAACGCTAATGGAGAAAAAGCCTCTTTCTCCAATTACGGGGATTACATCGATGTCACCGCACCCGGGGAAAGCATCGCAAGCACCTATCCCGACAACCAGTATGCAGCTTTGTCCGGAACCTCTATGGCCAGCCCCCATGTTGCTGCGCTCGCGGGACTTGTACGTTCGCTGAACCCGGCGCTGACCAATAAGGAGGTCATGGAGCTGATGATCTCGAACGCCGTCGACCTTGGCGATACCGGCCATGATAAATATTATGGCTGGGGGCAGGTCGATATCTATAGAACACTCCGGGCAGCCGGAGGAAGTGTAGTTCCGCTGCAGCTATTCCCGCAGCATGTCGATCGTCAATTGAAATCCATGCAGCACAATCTGGAGAACAGCAATTAACGGGCAGAGCTAAGATGTTTGTCCAAGAGCCTAAGGAACAGCCGCAGCCCGCGTTCCATATCCGCTTCCTTCATCTGCGAATAACATAGCCGGATATGCCGGGACGGAACCTCTCCGGAGTAACAGACATCGCCCGGAAGGAAAGAGATGCCCTCCTGCTCTGCCAGCTCATGCAGCCTGCCAATGCCGCTGGCCGTAGGCAGCTGCAGCCACAAATTCAGCCCGCCCTCAGGCAGATTCCAGGACACTCCCTGAGGGGCATGCTGTTTCAGCAGCTTTGCCGCCTTCTCCATGCGTCCCCGCAGCGCGGTTCGCAGTTGCTCTGCGTAAGTCTCATATTTGCGCGCGATGAACGGAAGCACCGCCTTCTGGGTCAGCAGGGGGCTCCCGAGGTCACTCGCCGATTTGGCGGCAATCAGCCGGGAGAGAATGTTGCCTCCGGCGGCAACGCAGGCAATTCTGCAGCCTGGGGCAATGACTTTGCTGAAGCTTTTCATGTACACAACATGCCCTTCTGCATCCATCGATTTGATCGAAGGCGGAGGCGGCTTGCGGAAATACAGATCACTGAACGGATCATCCTCCACAATGAGACAGCGGTAGCTTCTGGCGAGTTCCAGCAGCCGCTGTCTTCTTGTGATGCTCATCGTGACGCCGCTCGGATTCTGGAACGTAGGATTGGTATAGATTAGCTTCGGCGGTCTCCGGTCGCATAGTTTAGTCAGCACATCCACTTTCATCCCTTCGTTGTCCATGGGCACAAAGATCATCTCCGCACCGCGGCCGGCAAAAACATCTATAGCCCCCGTATAGCTGGGTGCTTCCAGATACACGGTATCCCCGGGGCCGACAAACGTCCGGGCCACCAGATCAATCCCCTGCTGAGTTCCGCTCGTGATCATTAAATCAGATGAGCGCAGATGGATTCCATGACCTTGCAGATGTCTGCACATCACTTCCCGCAGCTCTAGATCCCCCTGAAAATTGCCGTACGAAGCCATTAGCTCCGGCTGTTCGGTCACAAGCGTTGACATAGTCGCGCCGATAGAATCCAGCGGAAGCAGATCGCCATGAATCGCCGCCATATGAAAAGGATATTCCACCTTGGAGTAATCAAAATTACGCCATAGCTGAGCCCGCGGCAAAAAGTCGTCATACCCGTCCTGCCACCCCGCTCCAGCATCCAGGGACATTCGCACTCTCTCGGCTACAAAGCAGCCCTTTCCCTGGCTGCAGGTGATATGCCCGTGACTTTCCAGTTCAGCATAAGCTTTGCTTACCGTTACCTGGCTTACCTTCAGGGAAGATGCCAGATTTCTCACGGAAGGGAGGCGGGCTCCCGGCTGCAGCAATCCCGAAGTGATCCGCTGGGCCATCGTTTCGCTGATTTGCTGCGGCAGAGATTTATTGCCGCTGCGGAGTAAATCAATATGCATCTGCGCTTCCCCCCACTGTTATATTCAACGCTTTACTGTTATACCGCTATGCCGTTATGATACAACAAAATTGTAAAGCGGGGAGCATTTTTATGAAGATCAATTACTCTACGATGACGGAACATCTGGGATCCTCGGCAGTTCGTGAGATTCTGAAGATTACCCAAGGCAAAGACATCATTTCTCTGGCAGGCGGGCTGCCCGCCGAAGACTTCTTCCCGGTGGAAGCTGTTCGTGAGGCTTACAGCCGCGCTCTTGCCGGCGAGACATCGGCTCTGCAATATGGTCTGACCGAAGGCTATATTCCGCTGCGTGAGCAGGTTGCGGCCAGGTTGACCCGTCAGGGTATCCCAACCGATATCTCGGAAAT
Source organism: Paenibacillus sp. IHBB 3054 (assembly GCF_051594305.1). NCBI lineage: Bacteria > Bacillati > Bacillota > Bacilli > Caryophanales > Paenibacillaceae > Paenibacillus > Paenibacillus sp. IHBB 3054. The sequence continues at coordinate 200,183 of NZ_JBOFBG010000003.1, forward strand.
GCTCCTCACCACAGGCTCCCAGCAAGCCATCGACCTGCTGTGCAAAATACTGCTTGATCCCGGAGACGCAGTCCTCGTGGAAGCTCCAACATATATGGCGGCCTTGCAGGTGATGAACTCCTACCAGGCTGACATTCACATTGTTCAGAGCGATGAATCCGGCATGCTGCCGGACCATCTGGAGGAGCAGCTTCGCACACACCGCCCCAAGCTGCTCTATGCCGTTCCTACCTTCAACAACCCCTCCGGGGCAACCTGGAGCAAGGAACGCCGCGAACAAGTGGTCTCCCTGTGCCGACGATATGGCGTGCTGATTCTTGAAGACAACCCTTACGGTGAAATAACATTCGATGAAACACCGGATGCCTATCCGTTCTCACTGGCAGCAATCGACAGAAGCTGCGGCGAGGATTCCTGTGTCGTCTACACGGGAACATTCTCCAAGATAGTCGCACCTGCCCTGCGTACCGGCTGGATTATCGGCCCGGCTGAGCTGATCCGGGTAGTTGCCAAAGCAAAGCAGGCAGCCGACCTGCATTCCAGCACCATAGACCAGCGTGCCCTCTATGAACTACTTCGGGTCTTTGACCTTGAGGGACATATCCGTCTTATCTCCCGCGAATACCACTCACGGATGAAACAGCTCTCAGCCGAGCTATCGTCGCGCGGGTGGGAAGACGCAAAGTTCGAAGAACCCCGGGGCGGTATGTTCCTGTGGCTGAAGCTATCCACCGCTATTAACACTACCGGGCTGCTTCCATTCGCCGTGGAGCAAGGTGTAGCCTTTGTACCCGGTGAAGTGTTCTATTCCGCCAAGCCGGTGAAAAATGCCATGCGGCTGAACTTCACCCATACGCCGCCGGAGCTGGTTCCGCTCGCTGTACAACGGCTGGAAAAGGCCATCAGCCAGTACTCCCAGAGCCTGGAGACAACGCTCATGCCGACGCTGGAATAACAGAGACCCCGCTGCGTTGCCTGACAGATATTGTTGCTTCTGCCAGCTAGAAAAGCCAGCCAGGAATACTCCGGCACGTTCATGCTTAGTCCTTGCCCGAAGACTCCACATGATCTGCTTTTGGCAACGGACTCCAGGGACCTAATTTGTCTAAAATCAGCTCAATAATGCCTGGTGCGGACTCCAGTGCAGTTATTTAACAATAGAACAGCTATTAACCTCACTATTTTAGTAAATAACGCCGCCTGAGTCCGCTTCTACGACAGTAACAGTATTATCGCGTAAATAACGTCACTGAGGTCCGCCAGAGTGATCATCCAAAACAACAAAAAAGATCGTACCGTCCTCATGCAAACGGGGAGCGATGCGGTCTTTTTAATTTTATCTTTAAAAAACTAAGGCGTTAAAAAAGCGGCCTTCCAAAGGAAGGCCGCTGTCTGTCGTATATAAGCTTCACAGGATAACAGTTCATAAGAGTTGTCAGTTAGGAAAGTTTGCCGTAAGCCGGGTTCTGTGCTCGTCGTGGTTCAAACGGGAACTACCCTCCCACCATAAGCGACAATCATCTATCTAGGCCATACATTACTGCACAGCTCCAGCGACCAACCTAGACACGCCTCAGGCGAAGGCTGCTCTTCCGGTTAAGGAAGCGCTGCGTCTCATTAGGTCTTGCTCCAGATGGGGTTTACCAGGAACGAAGTCACCAGCGTTCCTCGGGGTCTCTTACACCTCGGTTCCATCCTTGCCTGTGCCGCCCGAAAGCGGCCATCGGCGGTCCATTTCTGTGGCACTATCCTTCGGCTCGCGCCGACTGGATGTTATCCAGCACCCTGCCTTGTGGAGCCCGGACTTTCCTCCCGCGGCGTCTTCACGCACACCGGCGATTGTCTGTCAAACTTCCCGATCAACATTGTATATTATACAGATTTGCCGCAACCTGCACAAGTGTAAATAAAGGGAATCTACAGGAATTTGAAAGGCTCTGTATTAATCTGCGAAGCATACACCGCTGTGCCGTACTTATGCTCAGCCAGCTTGCCCTGAATCCACTCGGCCACTTTCTCCTTCATAATCTTCTCCGCATTATGTCCCGGATCAATTAATGAGATGCCGGCCAAGTAAGCATCTTGAGCCGTATGATAATCGACATCGCCAGTCACCAGCACATCGGCTCCTTTGAAGATGGCGCTGTTATAATACTTCGCCCCCGAGCCGCCCATCACAGCCGCTTTACGGATGGGGCGGTTCAAATCGCCTACAACACGAACATGATCGACCTTTAGTCCGGTTTTGACCGTCTCGATAAATTCGCCAAGCGTTGTTGGCTCCTTAAGCTTGCCTACTCTGCCGAGTCCGAGGCTGCGGCCTTTAAGATCCATGGAATAAAGATCATATGCAACCTCTTCGTAAGGATGCGCTTTAAGCATCGCCTGAACTACTTTATTGCGAATAGAAAGCGGCACGATCGTTTCGATGCGGACTTCCTCGGCACGTTCCATTTTACCAGCTTCACCAATATAAGGTTCCGAGCCTTCACGCGGAATAAAGGTGCCGTAGCCTTCGATGTTAAAGCTGCAATGGCTATAGTTGCCGATCCAGCCTGCACCGGCATTCAGGATGGCGTCCAGCACCTTCTGGTGGTGATCCTTCGGCACGAATACAACCAGCTTGGACAGCTGCTCGGTATGAATGTCCTTGATCGGCGCACCGTTCTCGATGCCAAGCGCTTCCGCCATCCAGTCGTTCATCCCTCCTTCGGCGACATCCAGGTTGGTATGGCTGATGTATACGGCAATATCATTTTTGATCAGCTTCTCATAGAGCTTGCCCATCGGGGTTTCAGTCTGTATCCCCTTAAGCGGACGAAAGATAATCGCATGATGGGCAATAATCAGGTTGCAGCCTTGGTTAATCGCTTCGTCCACAATGTCTCCGTTGACGTCCAGTGCAACCAGCACACCGGTAATTTCTTTCTGCAGACTGCCCAGCTGGAGGCCGATGTTATCCCATTCCTCAGCCAGATGTTTCGGGGCAAGCTGCTCCATATACCCGATTACAGTTTGTCCTTTGGCGTACATTTCAGCACCTCCGAGATTGTTGTGATTTGTGCCGTGATCCTGCTGCGCTTTTCTTCCGCCGATTCAAGCTCCGAGCGGGACAATGAAGCCAGAATCCCTTCCAATTTTGCAATCTCACTCTGCCATTTGGCAGTAAATACGGCGTTTGGCGCTTGCAGCAGCCAAGGACCCATTTGCAGAAGCAGCTCCTTGCTGCATACCATATTGCCACCAGCAAGCTGCCGTTCATGATAAAGCTGCTCATTTGTGATTCCTGCAGCTTCACCCTCAGGGACCGCCGTCAGTATTTCATATATTTTCCCGTCTTCTTCCAGGATATGCTCTGCCGTAAGCACCCAGTGGTTGTTCAGCAGCCAGCGGCGCAGAATATCCTCGCCCACATTTGGCTGCAGCGCAAGCAGCTTCACACCTGCAAGCTTGCCGAGGCTTTTGCCGCGGTCCAGGATAGCGGCAATTAATGCGCCGCCCATTCCGGCGATGGAGATGCTGTCAGCTTCACCCGGCTCCAGCACTTCGAGACCGTCTCCGCGCCGCACCTCAATCTGTTTGCCCAGGCCCGCCTCCGCCACACCTCTACATGCTGCTTCATAAGGTCCTGGATTGACTTCACCTGCTATTGCAGAGACCGCTTTCCCGCTTCTCAAGGCTGCTACCGGAAGCAGGGCATGATCCGAGCCGATATCGGCAAGTTTGCTGCCTGTTGGAATCTGCTCCAGCACAAGCTGGAGCCGGTTTGATAATTTTATGTTGTTCATGAGGCCACCCACGTTATCCATTTTTTTCGGAAAATAAACAGTAGCGCAAGGCCAACTGCAATTTTCAATATTAAAACCAGCGACACCCATCCCGGATAATCCGGTCTGAGCCACAGCGCATCAATCTCCGGCATCAGCCACAGTGACACTCCAACACCCAAATATACACCTGAAACCCCTTTGATCCTGTGATACAACAGCCAGCTCAGCCAAATCATCAGTATACAGAGCGGCAGCCAGAGCAGCTCAAGCTCCAGGACGGAAGCATCAGGACGCTTTTGGCCGGAGAACCCGGCATAGAGCAGGGCCCAGAAGGCAAACCCGCAATAGTGCAGCAAGCCCATACGCAATGTGAATCCGAGTATCACCCACAATAGGCCGCATCCTGCGATCAGCAGCGGCCGCCAAAAATCCGCGTTCAGATCATGCAGAGCAATGAGCCAGAGGCCAAATCCTATCGTCAGTACACTGCCAACTCCTGCCAGAACAAGACTGATCATGTGGTTTCGGTCCCTGTAAATAGCCGAGTAACCGTAACAAACAATTAGTACACATAGAGCTGTGGCAAGTTGCAAAGGCCAAGGAAAAACGCTAAAATAAAGACTAATCAAGAAAATCAAGGAAATAATTCCAAAACCAAACAACCATATTTTGATGCTGCCCTGCTGAAGATTTTTCAGCGAGATCGGATTACTGTCTTTGATCTCCTTGTCATCATTGTAGAGGTTGGTCAAGAAGTCGCAATACTGCTCAGGCAGTAGCTTGCTCCTTCTCCAGTAATGAATTTCTCTTAATATAATTTCTCGTTTTTCCAAATTCAACGGCTAATCCCTCTTTTCACACCTTTACTTAGGTGTATCTCAAGATAAAAGGACCTCCTGCCACCGTGCAGCAGAAGGTCCGGTTTATAAAACTTATTCTAGGAAATCTTTAAGCCGTTTGCTGCGGCTTGGGTGGCGCAGCTTACGCAGCGCTTTTGCTTCAATCTGGCGGATCCGCTCACGGGTTACGCCGAATACTTTGCCCACTTCCTCAAGCGTTCTCGTCCGTCCGTCATCCAGACCGAAACGAAGACGAAGCACATTCTCTTCACGCTCGGTGAGCGTGTCCAGCACATCCTCCAGCTGTTCCTTCAGCAGTTCATAGGCTGCTGCATCCGCAGGAGCAAGCGCCTCCTGATCCTCAATGAAATCGCCCAGATGCGAATCATCCTCTTCACCGATTGGTGTTTCCAGGGAAACCGGCTCTTGGGCAATCTTCATGATTTCTCTGACTTTCTCAACCGTCAATTCCATTTCAGCCGCAATTTCTTCCGGCGAAGGCTCGCGTCCAAGCTCTTGCAGCAGCTGACGGGATACACGAATCAGCTTGTTGATCGTCTCCACCATATGCACTGGAATACGGATTGTCCGCGCCTGGTCGGCGATAGCCCGCGTAATGGCCTGGCGAATCCACCAAGTAGCATAGGTACTGAATTTGAACCCTTTATTGTGGTCAAATTTCTCAACCGCTTTGATCAGACCCATATTGCCCTCCTGGATCAAATCCAGGAACAGCATGCCGCGTCCAACATAACGCTTGGCGATACTGACAACGAGCCGCAGATTCGCTTCGGCCAGCCGGCGTTTCGCTTCTTCATCACCATTTTTGATTCTCATGGCCAGTTCGACTTCATCGTCAGCTGAGAGCAACGGCACACGTCCGATTTCCTTCAGATACATCCGGACGGGGTCGTTAATTTTGATTCCCGGCGGCAGCGACAAATCGTCGTCAAAGCTGAAGTCGTCAGAGTCGCTATTCTCGTTGTCCTCGCTCTGGCGGAGCGGCGAACCTTCCTCGTCATTCTCATTTACAACCTCGATGCCAAGGTCGCTGAGCTGCTCGTAGAATTCCTCCATCTGCTCGGGGTCTTGATCAAACGGCGACAATTTCTCCATAATATCTTTGTAGTTCAATGATGATCTTTTCTTGCCGTGCTCAATAAGCTGGTCCTTAACCTGATCCAGAGTAAATTCTGCTTCCAGTTCAGTGTGCTGATCGTTCGCCATAATTCGACTCCCTCCTCCCTAGGTACATCCTGTCAATTCCTTATTGTCTCTCTAGGGTTATAATCTCACTTGCAATTTGTGCCGCACGCAAAAAGTCACCGGATTTCTCCGCTTGAATCATTTCTTCGCGTTTTTGTTCCATCCTGCGCTGCAGGGGGTACTTCCGTACTTCACGGATGCAATCGTCCAAAACCTGCGTGTTCCAATCCGGCGGTGTGTCCATCATGGATATCGCTGTTGCAGTCTTCTCCAGACGATCATCCTGTAGTGATGATAAAAAACGGCTGATGCCGGGTGGCTTGCCTTGCGCATAATAGGCATATAGATAAGCGGCGATTGCCGCATGATCATCGATGTTGAACTCTTCTCCGAGGCGTTCGCCTACATAAGTAGCAGCTTCCGGGTCCTGAATCATAAAGGAAAGCAGGCGCCGTTCCGCAACATGATAAGCGGGCAGTAAAGTAGGTGTCTGCACTTGCCCTTTTTTATGCCTACCATTATTCCACCTTTTATCGTTATTATCCCCTTCGGGGATGTTTTTTTGCATCGACGCCCGCAGCAAGTTGCAATCCTGCTTTAAGCTATCATATGACAGCTCCAGCTCTGAGGATATTTCCCGCAGATAAACTTCACGCTCGGTCGATGATTGCAGTGATGCAATAATCTCCAATGCCTCCTTGACATAGGCGATTTTGCCGTCTTCCTCTAGGAGTATATGGTTTTTTTTCAGATATATAAGCTTAAATTTTATGGATGATACCACCGAATCCATCACCTGTTCCTTGAATCTGTCCCCGCCGTGACGGGAGATAAATTCATCCGGATCCAGACCGCTCGGCAGCACGGCAACCTTCACCCGCAGATCATTGCTTTCCAGCATCGGGATCGCCTTCATCGCTGCAGCTTGTCCCGCCCGGTCGCCGTCGTAGGCAAGAACAATCTCGTCAGCCAGGCTTTTCATCAGGGCTACATGTCCCTCAGTCAGCGAGGTTCCCATGGTAGCCACGCCGTTATGCACACCTGCTTCCCAGGCCGAAATGACATCGCCGTATCCTTCGAAGAGGACGATTTGCCGCGTTTTGCGGATGGATGCTTTGGACTGGTGCAAATTGTACAGTATCCGGCTTTTATTAAATAGTCTGCTCTCCGGGGAATTCAAATATTTCGGCTGACCTTCCCCAAGAATTCTTCCGGCAAAAGCGATGGTCTTGCCTGTGCGGTTCGCAATCGGAAAAATCACGCGCCCGCGAAAGCGGTCGAGATAACCTTTGCCCTCGCCCCTGGCAGACAACAGCCCGCCCTTTTCCATTTCAGCAAGATCAAAATTCCGTTTCTCCAGAAACTGCAGCAGGGTGTCCCATCGGTCTGGAGCATAGCCGATTTGAAACTGGTCGATCATTTTATCACTGAAGTTCCGGGATCTTAAATAATTCATTGCGGCAGTGCCGTATTCCGTGTTCTTCAGCAAAAAATGATAAAATTTGGCCGACAACTCATAAGCCTGTATCAGCCGGTCCCGCTCGGGATCGGGAGGAGATAATGTGCCTCCTTTGCCTTCGGGAATAGCAATATCGCTTTCTTCCGCCATTATTCTGACTGCTTCGGGGAAGGATAACCCTTCGATTTCCATCCTGAATTTGATGGCATTTCCGCCCATACCACAGCCAAAGCAATGAAAAACTCCCCGGTCCGGGGTTACGGTGAAGGAAGGGGATTTCTCCGAATGGAACGGGCAGAGGCCCCATAAATATTTCCCCTGCTTGGACAAATGGACAACCTTACCGACGGTATCGACAATGTCATGCCGCGCCAGCACGCTCTCGATAACTTCTTCTGGAATATTACCGTGTCCGCTAGCCAGTTCAACCACCTTCATCTCTTAACAAATAAATATAATTCGCTATAGCTCCACATTCTCCTGCAAAAGTGTTAAAAGTTTTGTCAGTTTATGTTGAAAATTCATTTTTTCCTCTGCGGTGATGGCTTTTGGGCCCTTGGAATAGTGCCCACGCCTGCGTTCCACCGCACTGGCATGCCTGCTCTCCAGCATAAAATCCATGTTGGAATTGTCATATTCCTGTCCCCGGTTAGAGAGCACCTTGCAGCGTTTGCCGAGCGCAAGTGCCGCCAGGCCGTAATCCTGGGTAATGACTACATCTCCAGCAGAAACATGATTGGCAATATAGAGGTCTGCACTGTCAGCACCGCGGTCCACCTGCACCACAGTAACACCTTCTTCAGCTTGCAGCACATGGTCAAAAGAAGAAACCATCAATACCGGAATGCCGAAAGAACGGGCTACAGCAACGATTTCCTTCTTGACCGGGCACGCGTCCCCGTCGACTACAATTGTTCTTGCTTGGGATCTCAACATGACATCACCAAATTCCCGTGTAATATATATACGCTTTGCCAAACGAAAATCCTTCTTTGATAAAGCATAAATACGGAACGAATGTCAACTTACGCATTGGCACCGTTCCGTATATTTATACCCTAAACCATCGATCTATACCATAAAAATCACAAACATTACTTGAATGCTGCCGGGTTTTACCAAACCAGCTTACCGAAATCGGCAAAAGATTTGGAGTCGGCATCAATGCCGGCCAGCAGCGCAAGACGGTTCGCGCGTATTCCCTCATCTTCAGCCATAACCATTACGGAATCGAAGAATCCGGTAACGGCATCCTTAAGGCCGGAAAGAATCCGCAGCGCCTCAGCAGCATTTCGGGCAGTGAGCGCTTCATGATACGGCGTGTGAATACCCTGCCATGTTTCGTACAGCTTAAGCTCAGCTTCTTCTTTCAGCAATGAAGGCTCAACCACAATACCTTCCGGCGCCTTCGCTGCCAGATTGCTGATACGAGTCAGCGAATCCACAGTGATCTTGAAATCGGCGACGTCATTCACTGCATCGGTAAGCGCACGGCTTCTGCCTACAACAGCGACAATGTCATCAAAACCAGCGGCAGTCACAGCATCCACCACATCGTAGCGGATTTTGTCGTCTGACAAGAGTCGTTTTACGCGCAGACCGAAGAACTCGTAAAGGTTTATACGCAGCTCAGGGGCAAAATGTTTCTCTGTGCGCAAATTTTCATGAATTTCCAAAGCCGCAGCGAAAATTTCCTGCAAAGAGATCGGCAATTGATGCTCCAGCACCATCTGCACGATTCCTGCCGCCTGGCGGCGCAGCGCGTAAGGGTCCTGTGAACCGGTCGGTATAATGCCGATGGAGAAGCAGCCCACGATCGTATCGATTTTATCGGCCAGACTGACTACAAGACCAGCTTGCGTAGAAGGAACTGCATCTCCGGCAAAACGCGGCTGGTAATGCTCAAAAATACCTTTTGCCACATTTTCCGCTTCTCCCGCTTTGCGGGCATAATCTTCACCCATTGTGCCCTGAAGCTCAGGGAACTCATAGACCATCTGCGTCACCAGATCGAATTTGCAAATATCGGCCGTACGGCTGACTTCAGCCGCGGTATCTGCGGACAGTCCCAGCTTCGCAGCAAGCTTGTCAGAAATGGCCCGGATGCGGCGAACTTTATCACCAACGCTGCCCAATTCTTCGTGATACACGATTGATTCCAGCTTAGCCAGCGCATCGCTGATCTGCAGTTTCTGATCCTCTCCATAAAAGAATTTCGCATCCGATAGGCGGGCACGCAGCACCTTTTCGTTCCCCTTGGCAATGACGTCCAGCGATACTTCGTTTCCGTTACGCACGGTAACGAAGAACGGCAGGAGCGTGCCTGCGCTATCTAAGACCGGGAAGTAACGCTGATGCTCCCGCATCGAGGTGATCAGCACCTCTTGCGGGATATTGAGGAACGAAGGATCGAAAGTGCCAAACAGCACAGTCGGTGTCTCTACCAGGAATAGCACTTCCTCCAGCAGATCTTCTTTGATGGCAATTGTCCAGCTTTTCTCTGCTGCCAGCTTGTTGATCTGGTTCAGAATCAGCTCTTCGCGTTCCTTCACATCAACCAGCACGTGCTGCGCACGCATAGCTTCCACATAATCCGCAGGTTCAGCAATAACAACATTCGTTCCAAGGAAACGGTGGCCGCGGCTCGTATTGCCTGCTTTAACCCCTGTAATTTCCAGATCAATGATCTCTTGCCCAAACAAGGCAACCAGCCAGCGGATCGGACGGACAAATTTAAAATCATACGCTCCCCAGCGCATATTTTTCGGAAAGGTCATCGAGCTGACAATGCCGCTGAGTCCTTCGGACAATAGCGAGGAAGTATTTACACCTTCACTGTTTTTGGTGGCGTAGATGTACTCCACTCCGGCCAATTCTTTAAAGGTAAACTGCTCCGTCGACACCCCTTGGCTGCGGGCAAAGCCGAGTGCGGCCTTGCTCCACTCGCCGCTCGCGTCCAACGCGATTTTGCGAGAAGGGCCCTTCACCTCTTCGCTGATATCCTCTTGCCTTTCGGCAGCATCCTTCACCAGGACCGTAAGGCGGCGCGGTGTTGCATATGCGTTGACTCCGCCATGGGAAATACGCGAAGCTTCCAGCCATTTAGTTGTTCTGTCTTTCAACTGCTCCATCGCAGCGCGGATGAAGCGTGCAGGCACCTCTTCCAAACCGATCTCGAACAATATATCTTTAGACAAGGTCAGCACCTTCTTTCTTCAGCAGCGGGAAGCCAAGCTTCTCGCGTTCCTCAAGATATGTCGCCGCAACGGTACGGGCCAAATTCCGCACCCGCGTAATAAAGCCCGTGCGTTCGGTAACGCTGATCGCTCCGCGTGCATCCAGAAGATTGAAGGTATGCGAGCATTTCAGCACATAATCGTAAGCCGGAAACACCAGATGGTGCTCCATAGCTCTGCGCGCTTCCTCTTCGTAGGTATTAAAGAGTGTGAACAGCATTTTGACATCAGAGACTTCAAATGTATAGGTCGAGTGCTCAACCTCCGGCTGATGGAATACATCACCATAGGTCATGCCGTCCACCCATTCCAGATCAAACACATTTTCTTTCTTCATGATGTTGGAGGCCAGCCGTTCCAATCCGTATGTGATCTCAACAGCAACCGGTTTGGTCTCAATTCCTCCGACTTGCTGGAAGTAAGTAAACTGAGTAACCTCTTCCCCGTTCAGCCATACTTCCCAGCCAAGGCCTGCGCAGCCCAGCGACGGATTCTCCCAGTTATCTTCGACAAACCGGATATCATGCAGCAGCGGATCTACGCCAAGCGCCTTCAGGCTTTCCAGATAAAGCTCCTGGATGTTGTCCGGTGAAGGCTTGATGATCACCTGGAACTGGTGATGCTGGTACAGGCGGTTCGGGTTCTCGCCATAACGTCCATCCGATGGACGGCGGGAAGGCTCGACATAAGCTACTTTCCATGGCTCCGGTCCAAGCGAACGTAAAAACGTCATGGGGTTCATCGTGCCCGCCCCTTTTTCCGTATCATACGGCTGGACGAGAATACAATTCTCTGCTGCCCAGAACTGCTGCAGTGTCAAAATCATCTGCTGAAAATTCATACTACCGACTCCTTCGCTTACAAGTTTTTGGCACGCTGTGCCCTGAGGCATCTTGCTCTTGCGCGATGGAGGCGGCACTCTTTTATACTTGCGGCGGTACAGAATTCTTAAATTAACATCCATGCCACAAGGCAAAAAAGCTCCCGCCCCCATGCCTGATATACAGACATAGGGACGAGAGCTTAACTTATTCTCCCGCGGTTCCACCCTACTTGATTACGCAACCGGTATCCGGCCAATAAACAGGGCCACATCCGATCAGCGCAATCCACTTTTCATTCTGCCGTTACCGTACTCCCGGGTGCCCTGTTCATGAACCTTGTCCCGCCAGGCTTCCACTATCCCCGGCTCGCTTTAAGCGACAAATTTGCCCACTACTTTCCCGATCACTGTACGTCTCCAAATGTCAGAGCAACAACGGCTGTATACAACAAGAAGAAACTGTCACCATAGTAACGGAAAATTTGGATTTCGTCAAATATCGTATTTGTCGAGCTGATCAAGAAACCCCTGTGACTTCAGTTTCAGCCCGAGCTGCATGTCCATAAAGGCACGCATAATCTTTTTAAGTTCTGCGCGGGTGCCTTCCTTCACGTCGACATTTCCAAGCCGGGTTAAATCTAGTGCAGCGAATAAACGCAGCAGCTTCAGCGCCCGCGGAGAAATCTCCATGGCCGGAGGATCATTATGCCTGCAGCTGCGGCAGAGCACCCCGCCGAGGCGGGGGCTTATTCTGAGTTCTTCATCAGGCTTGTCCAACCCGCATACGACACAGGCATCCAGTTCCGGACCATATCCGGCCGCCTGCAGTATTTTCATCTCAAAAACATTTATAATGACGCCGGGTTCCTTGCCGTCCTCAAGTGCATTCAAGCAGGCTGAAAGCTGGCGGAACCAAAAGCTTCCCGTCTCCTCATCATGCAGCACACGGTCAAGCAGCTCGCAGGCATATGAAGCATATGCCGCTTTGAACAAATCCCCGCGCAGCGGATGGTGAGACTGTGTAATTTCCCCGGCATTTAATGTACCCAGTCCCCCGTTGTTGCGGAAAAACACAAATTCCCCTACAGTGAACAGCTGGATCAGTGCAGCATGGCGGCTTTTGACCTTCTTGGCGCCACGCACCAGAACGCCTACTTTGCCGGCGTTCTCGGTGCAAAGCGTAATAATCGCGTTCCCCTCGCCGTAGTCCATGCTGCGGATGACGATCCCTTCCACCCTGTGTAGCATGCCTCTTCCCCCAACCATTCGGCAAGCAACCAGTCCTTATTGCGCTTCTTCATCAAGGGCCTTCTCTTCCTCTGCAAGCAGCAGTCCGCCTTCATCCAGCGGATCTCCGGCTTCCCTGTACAGCAGATAAGCATCGACATCTCCAGTCATTGCAAAATACTTCCACGAAAAGTCTCGCATTCGTATTCATCCTTTCTTCGGAAACACGATGTCTCTTCAGAAATAGGATGTGCGATGTACCAGGTTCTATCCTTGCAATTCCTGCCAAGAAGCTGCGGAGCCCAAGATTAAAGGTCTTTATGGAAGCCCAAATCCCGCAGTACGCGGTCCTGATTGCGCCAGTCTTTTTTCACTTTTACCCATAGCTCCAGAAAAATCTTCGATCCCAGCAGGTTCTCGATATCCGTACGGGCCCGCCGGCCCACTTCTTTCAGCAGCGCACCCTGCTTACCGATAATGATCCCCTTCTGGGAATCGCGCTCCACAAAAATAACAGCGGAAATATGCACAACCCCATTGGGTTCTACACTCATATCCTCGATAGCCACCGCGATGGAATGCGGCACCTCTTCGCGGGTCATATGGAGAATCTTCTCGCGGATCAGCTCCGCGCAGACGAATTGCTCCGGATGATCGGTAATCTGATCGTCGGGATAATACTGCGGACCTTCCGGCAGATATTTCGCCACCTGATCCAGCAGGGTATTCACATTGTTGCCAAGCTTGGCGGAGATCGGCACAATTTCGGCAAACTCATGCAGCTTGTTGTACTGTGTAATCAGCGGCAGCAGCGCCTCCGGCTCGATCTTGTCAATTTTGTTCATCACCAGAATAACCGGTGTCTTGATACTGTGTAATTGCTCGGCGATAAAGCGGTCGCCGCCGCCGAGTCCTTCGGATGCGTCCACCAGAAACAGCACAGCCTCCACTTCATGCAGCGTGCTCATCGCCGTCTGGTTCATGTAATCGCCCAGCTTGGATTGTCTTTTATGGATACCCGGCGTGTCCAGAAATACGATCTGCGAGTTGTTTGCGGTGTAAACCCCGTGGATTTTGTTTCTGGTTGTCTGCGGCTTGTCCGACATGATGGCTATTTTTTGGCCAATCACCTGGTTCATGAGCGTCGATTTGCCTACGTTCGGTCTGCCGATAATGGCGACAAACCCTGATTTGAATTTCAATATAATCTTCCTTCCTTGACATAACTTCAAATTCATAAAGTTTCTTTTGAAAAACCTTTTCGATCCCCCTAAATCCCCCTTAGCCAAGGGGGACCCCAAGGGCCCCGGCCCTCTGGACACCCGGAATGGGATAGCACAGTTAGGTTCGGCGCTTGGAATAGGCGGCGTGCTTTGAGCGCTTTCGTTCCCTGCGGGAACACGCTTGGACGGTTGCGCAGGGGATATTACTCAAAACCTTTTCGATCCCCCTAAATCCCCCTTAGCCAAGGGGGACCCCAAGGGCCCCAGCCCTCTGGACACCCGGAATGGGATGGCACAGTTAGGTTCGGCGCTTGGAATAGGCGGCGTGCTTGGAGCGCTTTCGTTCCCTGCGGGAACACGCTTGGACAGTGGCGCAGGGGGATATTACTCAAAACCTTTTCGATCCCCCTAAATCCCCCTTAGCCAAGGGGGACCCCAAGGGCTCCAGCCCTCTGGACACCCGGAATGGGATGGTACAGTTAGGTTCGGCGTTTGGAATAGGCGGCGTGCTTTGAGCGCTTTCGTTCCCTGCGGGAACACGCTTGGACGCTGGCGCAGGGGTATTACTCAAAACCTTTTCGATCCCCCTAAATCCCCCTTAGCCAAGGGGGACCCCAAGGGCTCCAGCCCTCTGGACACCCTGAATGGGATGGTACAGTTAGGTTCGGCGCTTGGAATAGGCGGCGTGCTTGGAGCGCTTTCGTTCCCTGCGGGAACACGCTTGGACGGTGGCGCAGGGGATATTACTCAAAACCTTGTTCGCGATCCCCTTAGCCAAGTTACTCTGAAGATTAAGAGTTGTTTAGCACATTTTGAACATTTTCACGCTGATCGTATCGTTAACAATTTGAAGCAGTCTCACATGATATTCTGTTGCATTTTGTGCAGCTGAATTCACATAAATATGGCTCTTTTCTGCATCTGCTGCATTTTGTACAATTGATTTGCTCAGAACAGGCGAAAAACAGGCGAACTACCTCATTCTGCTGCACAAAGTGCAACAGATTTCCATTTCAAAGAAACATCAGCTAATTCTACTGCACATAGTGCAGTAGAATACAGTTAACATCGAAACAGCTTACCGCTGTTTTCTAAATGCAGGCTTTTACTCAGGAGCCTGGCCCTGCTCCAGATCGTCCGGACCGAAAGCGCCCGGGAGCAGGTCACGCACGGTAGTCTCCACGATATCGCCTTTCATGTTCCCGAGGATGACCTTCATGTCGGGACCGCATAGTTCCACCATCACCTGCCGGCAGACACCGCAGGGTGATACGGGGCCATCGGTATCCGCAACAACCGCGATGGCCTGGAAGCTGCGGGCTTTATGGCCGTCCGCGATGGCGCGGAACATCGCAGTCCGCTCCGCACAGTTGGTCGGCCCGTAAGCAGCATTCTCAATATTGCAGCCATGATGGACATGGCCGTCCTGATCCAGCAGCGCAGCACCGACGCCAAAGCGGGAATAAGGTATATAGGCACTCGTTCGTGCCTTTATCGCTTCTTGAAGAAGTAGCGCAGAATCCATAGTGATCCTCCTAAAAGTTTTGTAAGCATAGACTTCATCGAGCAACTTCGGACAAAACTTGCTTCGAAAGCATAACCCTAAGTTTTGTAAGCATAAATTTCATTGAGTTGATTCGGGCAAAACCGTTTCCCCTACACACCATTAAATTTGTTCAACATACAGGATTCTTACTGCGAGAAGTATGGATCTAACCAAAGATGGCGGAGCGCAAAACGCCGATCCGCCTCTCCCCGAGCTGAAGTTGTAAACTGATTATGACATAAGTCCAGTGATCCAGTCCATCACCGGATGATAAAAAACATAGATTCCCGTAATCACAGCAAACACCGCCGTAAGCAGCACAGCACCTGCGGCGGTATCTTTGGCAGTCTTGGCCAGGGGATGAATCTCCGGTGAGACCAGATCAACCGTCGCTTCAATAGCCGTATTCAGCAGCTCAGCGGTCAAAACGAGCGTAATTGCCAGCAGCAACAGCATCCAGCTTGCCGCAGGAAGTCTGAATACGGCGGCAGCGGTAAGCACAAGAACAGCCAAGCCGCTATGTACCTTCATATTCAGTTCGGATTTGAACGCTCCGGCAATGCCCTGCGCTGCAAATCGAAACGAATGCCAGAACTTTTTGTGGCCTACCGCCGTATTTTTGACCATTAGCGTGTTAACCCGACCTGAGCCAGCACATGCTCCTGCTTGGACATCATTTCGGCCTCAGAAGCAGCATCCTGATGATCGTAGCCCAGCAGATGCAAAAATCCGTGCACAAACAGGAAACCCAGCTCACGCTCCAGGGAATGGCCATATTCCAAAGCCTGCTCCTGCGCGCGGGTGACAGAGATAATGATATCCCCCAGCACATTCGGCACTTCTTCAAGCTCTTCATTCTCTTCTTGTCCGTATATAATTTCCAGCTCATCTTCGCCGGTTTCATTCATGGCAAAGGAAAGCACGTCCGTTGGACGGTCAATTCCCCGGTATTCCCGATTGAGCTCATGGATCCGTTCATTGTTGACGAAGGTAAGATCCACCTCGCCGCCCTCAATACCTTCGGCTTCACCCGCTTTTTGTAGAATGCGCTCCAGCAGGGATATTAGCTCGTCATTAATCTCGTGTTCTTCCTGTTCATTGCTCCAAGCGATTGCAAGACTCATGTATTTACGGCTCCTTCCTCTTTTTTAGGTTTCTTCACTTCCTCCGGATATTCGATCCGGGAATGAAAAATCCCCATAACCGTTTCTTTCAGCGTCCGCGCGATAATATCCAATTCCTTAATCGTCAGATCACACTCATCGAATTGATGGTCATCCAGCCGGCTTTTGATAATCTTCTCGATCATCGTCTCCACCTGCACAACCGTCGGCTTGCGAAGTGAACGGACAGCAGCCTCCACACTGTCGGCGATTCCGACAACTGCAGATTCCTTCGACTGCGCCTTCGGCCCCGGATAACGGAAATCCTCTTCCGTGAAATCAGGCTCCACACCCTTCTCTTCAGCCAGCTTCAGTGCTTTATGATAAAAATAGTGCAGAAATGTCGTGCCGTGATGCTGTTCGGCAATGTCGCGGATCGGTTTGGGCAGCTTGTACTCCTTCTGCATTTCCACCCCGTCGCGGGCATGGGCCACGATGATTGATTTACTCAGCTTCGGTTCAATCGAATCATGCGGATTCTCCATGTTGTTCTGGTTCTCGATAAAATAAAACGGCCGCTTCGTCTTGCCGATATCATGATAATAGGAGCCTACGCGGCAGAGCAGCCCGTCCGCCCCGATCGCCTCCGCCGCAGCTTCTGACAGATTGCCGACCATTACACTGTGATGATAGGTTCCGGGCGTTTCTGTAAGCAGCTTGCGCAGCAAAGGATGATTCGGATTCGACAGCTCTACCAGCTTGAGTGCCGATAGAATGCCAAAGGTAGCCTCGAAGAAAGGCATTAGGCCGATTACAAGTACCGCAGTCAGCAGACCGCCGGCAAAGGCAAAGCCGATAGCGTACAGTGTCTGCGTCTGATTCCAGTCTCCGCCGTTCAGCAGCGTCAGCATAAACACAGCCACACAACCGAACAGGGACACCATGATCCCGCCTTTCAGCAGCGTAGAGCGCTGCCCGGCGCGGTGGGTGGCGAAAATAGCCACATAGGAAACAATAAGCGCAAAAAAGCCGAAGTTGAAATCAAATACCGTATTCTGCTGCACATTCAATATAATACTGGAAAGAATACTGAACAGGATGGAACAGAAATAAGCCAGCGTCATATCCAGCAGCATTGCGATCAGCATAGCGCCAATGGCTACCGGAGCCAGGAACCCGACATAAGACCGGACATCGGTCTGTAAAAACGCGGCAAGCCGCATCGAGATGATCGTAATAATAAACACAAGCACCAGCATAAGCAGCTGGGAATTATTGTACTTGAAGCCGGAGGTCCCCCCGGTATAACGGATGAACATCAGCAGACCGGCGGAGAGCATAGCTGACAGCAGGAACAGGCCCAACTGCGGCCAATAATTGACCTCATTGCTCAACAGGCCGCTCTCATCCAGCAGTGCGTACAGCTCGGGTGTAATATAATCCCCTTTAGCAACAAGCACATCCCCCTGCTCAATGAACACATCCGGCGTGTTCTCGCGGGCCTGCACCTTAGCTTCCTTGGTGGCTTCCTCATCGTAGAACTTATTGCTCGTGATCACCAGCCGTACCAGCTCCTGCACCACCTCACGGGCTGTGCGCTGGCTTAGCGAGCTGACGCTGACCTGCTCCGCTACCTTCGCGCGCGCAGTCTGGGCATCCACAATCTGGTCGTTCATCAGCTTGGTGACAATATCCCGGGCAACCGGCTTCATCTCGATGATGTCCTGGGAGGTCAGCCGCGGAATTTTGATATAAGTCTCTTCCGGGATGACGTAGGTCTGCTCTTTGATGACGGACTGCATCTCATCAAGCAGTGTAGTGGAATACGTGCCGGAGTTACGGCTCGAATTCACAAAGTTCACGATAAAATCATTGGCCCGCTGCGGGATTACATCCTTGTAAATGCCGACCTTGTCACTTTGTGAAATCAGATCATCCTGATTGAGCCGGTCAATCCGGTCTAGCAGCAAGGTTACCAGATTATCGAGCCTCATCGGGATAATCTCATACCTGTTCTGCACGGTCTCAGCAGCCGCTTCCTGAGCCTTCAGCGTAGCCTTGCTGTCGAGTATTTGCTTCGGCGCAGTAATTTCCTTGGCGCTTTTGGTATTTTCTTTAATATCATAGCGTTTGGGCAACAGATCGGACGAGAGACTGAAGTAGAACACAATCCCCAATAACAGGAAAAGAGCATAGCGCGTCGCCGCGCTATACTTCCAGCCGTTGTTGCCATATACAAATCCGCTTAATTTCGATGGTTGCTTTGAGGCCATGGAGACAGTCCCCTTTGTTATTCCTGGTTTTCGGCAGAGCGGTCATAGGCGACGATAATTTTTTGCACCAGGGAATGCCGTACGACATCCTGTTCCGCAAAATAAACAAACCCAAGCTCCTCGATGCCTGACAGAATCGCCTTCGCTTCGATCAACCCGGATTTTTTGCCGCGCGGCAGGTCAATCTGGGTAACGTCACCCGTAATAACCATCTTGGAGCCAAAGCCAAGCCGGGTAAGGAACATTTTCATCTGTTCAGGAGTCGTATTCTGGGCTTCATCCAGAATGATAAAAGAATCATCAAGCGTCCGTCCGCGCATATAAGCGAGCGGTGCAATTTCGATCAACCCCCGTTCCAGTGCCTTGGCAACCTGATCGGGGCCCATGACGTCGTATAAGGCGTCGTAGAGCGGACGGAGATATGGGTCAACCTTTTCCTGCAAATCGCCGGGAAGGAAGCCCAGGCTCTCTCCTGCTTCAACTGCAGGACGCGTAAGCACGATGCGCTTCACGGAACCTTCCTTCAGTGCGGTGACGGCGAGCACAACGGCGAGATAGGTTTTCCCTGTTCCCGCAGGTCCGATGCCGAAGACGATATCGCGCTTCTTGATCGAAGTCACATAGTGCTTCTGGCCAATCGTTTTGACACGGATCGGCTTGCCGCGGAAGGTTGTCGTAATTTCACCTTTGAACAAATCAAGCAGTTGGTCGGCGCGGAAATCCTTTGCCAGCTCCACCGCATACTGCACATCACGTTCACTAAGTATGTAACCGCTGCGGATCAGAGACAGCAGCACATTGAACAGCTGTCCCAGCATGTCCACTTCCCGCTCCGCCCCGCGTATTGTAACTTCAGCTTCACGCGAGTCGATAACCGCCGGTATTTCACTCTCGATAATTTTCAGAAAACCATCCTGCGGGCCGAACAGGGATTGCGCTTCTCCCGCATTTTGCAAAGATATACGAATGCTTGCAGTCTGTTCTGACAAGTAGCCTCATTCTCCTCGGTTGTTTACTATCGGAAGTTCTTCCGCGATTCTCTCTTCCACTTCAAAGAGCACTTTCATATAAACTTTACCATTCTCTTTCTTCTCATGCAAAATTTTTTGACTTTTAATAACGCTGTCAGTGCCGTAACGGGCCAAAATATCATTAGTTGCCCGGGTAATCCCTTCCTGCCGGGCAGCCTCCGGAGTTTTCGTGCCGGAAGTATATTTGACCTCCATTTCCTTCTCAGTCATCAGTCCAAGCGGCACCTGCAAAGAACGCCAGGACAGCAGATCATGCTCCGTAAGCGTACGTGATTTCTCAAATCCGGATTTCCCGTATCCCCAAAGTTGTACCGCCCAATTGCCGATCACCAGATATGTGCGGTCTTTCCGGTCCCCTGTATATGAACTGCCGGTTGTTTTGAGCGGCACCTCGATGTTGTATTCATGCCATACTAGACCCTTAACCTCGCCTTTGGCAACCACCGTCTGCATATTGTTTTCATCACCCAGGGTGCCGGAGATCAGAATATCCCCTTTTTTGACGCGCGAATTGCGCGCTACAACCGGTCTGCCCTGCTCGGCGTAGATCTCGGTAACCACCGCATCGGTTCTGCTGATCAGATGGCGCTGGCTGAGCAGCGGCTTGTTCTCGGGCTTGTCAGCCTCGACAACCTGGATGGTAATGCTCGTCCCCGTCCGCTGCACCCCTACCCAGGAAAGCCCCGGCATCCGCGAGGTCATCTCCCTGGAGAGCTTGTCCGGGTCCTCCATACGCCAAATCCACTGGAAAGGATAGATGCCTTCTTGACGAGCAGCGTCCAGAATATCTTCGGAGGCAATGAATTGATTCCCTTCGACTTTGATGCTCCACACCATTGAAGAAAGCAGCAGAAGGCCAATGCCAAACAGCAATAAACCGGCAGCAAAAAACTTCCGTTTCCACAGCCGCGCCAGCCGGAAGGGCAAGCCGTTCCTGCCTGTCACATGCATGCGGCAGCCTGTCTTTTTTAACAGCGGCCGAAGGACAAAAAAGTCATTCAGCAGCAGGTTCAGGGAAGCGCCATCCCCCCCAGGCCTCACATCCCATATGACGATGCCTTGTTCGTTCACTGCATTGATAAACCTTTCCACCTGCGGTCCCGTCACATGCAGTGTAACGAACCCCCGCAGAGATGCCAGAGGCGGTTCTTTCATGGTTTCTCCTCGCTTCCCTTATATCTGATCTCCCCGATTAAACCCTCTACAGCCAGTTCCTGGCCAAGAATATTCCGGATCACTAATCCCTCGCCGGAAATCTCCAGATAACCATTGACTAACGCAAGCTTAAGCTGCCCGGAGGAAAAATGCAGCACGCCGCGATGGTTCTCAATATACAGCTCCTTATTGCCGATCAGGGTGATTCGGGGCATCTCCTGCAGCACATCCTGCGGAAGATCCAATACCCCGTTTGTCCATCCCCGCAGCCTGCGGCCGATACGGGTCATATGTAGACTTCTCCCCCTTCCTGCCTTCTGTACACCTTATGCGGCAATGCTGTTTTTTATGAGAAGAACTCACCCTGCCTACTGTAATTTCAATATCAGCATAGAATCCGGCATCCCCGTTCCATTTGAAATTGGTTGAAAATACAATCCAAAATGTAAATCTCAAAATATAATAATCTATCTAAACAGGAACGGAGGAATTTACTATGACAGCTACGCCTAACCCGGATATTGAAGTAGTCGTTACCACCGTAGGCGTGGACGCTGGCGGCAAAATAGTGGACAACCAGCAGTATCTCTACACTGAACTGACCACAATTCCCGCTCTGACTCCGTAAAAGCATATCCTCTCCGCAACACCAAGAAGGACTTCATAAAAAAAAGCGGCAATCAGCCACCGGTGGAATACCGGCGGCTGATTGCCGCTTAATACTTCATAACTATACTTAACGCCGCGAAGAATGCGGTTTACGTGAACGGGGAGGAGCAAGGATTTCAGCCCATACCAGCCCGTTCCGCAGCGATTCACGATTATCTGCCAAACCATGACGGGCAGCAGATCGCTCGGAGACAGCGCCGCTCTTACGTGCATTGCCTGCGTCACCTGCCGCTGAAGCGCCTGCCATGCCGTCAAGCGACGCCTGCAGGCGTTCCAGCTCCCGCTGCACCCGTTCTGTACGCGCCTGTACGCCCTCTTCTCCCGATTGCTCAAGAGACATGCCTTCACCTGTATCATAGTCGGGAGAAGGCCGCTCAGGAGACTCCTTCCAGACAGGAGAAGCATCGTACTCACGCTCGTCATAGGACACAGAAGGCTGGCCCGGATAAGAAGACTCGCCTGGAACAGGAAACCCGCTGCCCTGACGGGCCGGGCTTTCATCCTCAGGGCTCTGTTCCTTATACCGGGCACGGCGGAGAGGAGTGGCGTCCCCTCCGCCGCCAAAAGTTGGCATACCGCCGCGTGGAGCATTTTTCTGTTTATTCTTCCCCGCTTTGTTCATGTTGGAAAAGATCGCAATCACAATGACTACGGCGATATAAATCAAACTGCTCATGGGATCTCACATCCCCTTATTTATTGGTCGGACGGCTCGAATCATCGCCATCATTTAATTTGCCGAGCGAGCCGCGCATTTGCGTGTCGGCTTCAATGTTTTTGAGGTTCATGTAATCCATGACCCCGAGTTGACCTGCACGCAGCGCTTCTGCCATAGCCAGCGGTACCTGAGATTCAGCTTCGACGACCAGCGCCTTCATTTCAACGACGCGGGCTTTCATTTCCTGCTCATGGGCAACGGCCATCGCTCTGCGTTCCTCCGCCTTGGCCTGTGCAATGCGTTTATCCGCTTCAGCCTGCTCGGTTTGCAGATAGGCTCCGATATTCTTACCAACGTCGATATCTGCAATATCAATGGACAAAATTTCAAAGGCCGTACCCGAATCCAAACCCTTGGACAAGACTGTACGCGAGATTGAATCCGGATTCTCCAGCACATCCTTATGGGAATCACTTGAACCTACTGTTGTTACAATCCCCTCGCCGACACGGGCAATGATCGTTTCTTCCCCCGCACCGCCGACGAGCCGGTCGATATTCGCCCGGACTGTAACCCGCGCTTTAACCTTGACCTCAATCCCGTTCTTGGCAACAGCAGCGACAATCGGGGTCTCAATCACCCGTGGATTAACGCTCATCTGTACGGCCAGCAGCACGTCGCGGCCAGCAAGATCAATGGCAGCGGCACGTGTGAATTCAAGCGGAATATCCGCCCGCTGGGCGGCGATCAAGGCATTGACAACCCGGTCGACGTTACCACCGGCCAAGTAATGGCTTTCCAGTTGATTGATATTCAGGCCAAGCCCTGCTTTGGTGGCTTTAATGAGCGGATTAACAATCCGGCTCGGAGTAACCCGGCGGAGTCTCATAGCCACCAGGGTAATAATGCTGATTCTTACCCCGGATGCCCATGCGGAAACCCACAGCATCACCGGGAAGAAACTGAAGAACACGCTCAGTACAATGATCACAACAACCGCGATCAGCAAAATCGGAATTAAAGACGCTTCGCCCATACTTTTTGTCAACCTCCGTTACATTTTTAAAATTCATAAACATACTGGCTGCAGGCTCCGCTTATTTCTCGGATTTCTTCACAACCACACGGCCTCCCTCGACCTTCACCACGGAAACTGGAACCCCCGAACTGATGAAGCTCCCTTCGGTTACCACATCCACACGTTCATTGCCGACCAAGGCCGTTCCGGCCGGACGAAGCGGTGTAATGCTGACGCCCGAGGCACCAATCAGACTCAGTTTCTCCAGCACCGGAACAAATCCCTGCTCTTTGGTTAGACTGTCGCGCAGAATAAACCGGTTCCAGATGCCCCGTTCCTTGAAGACCACAGCTACGATGGCGATAACTACTGTGGCTGCCGCAAAGGCTATTCCCAGATTCAACATTGCATGCTCTAAGCTGAACGCAGCCCGAACAACGCCTGCTACAAGGCTTACAGAGCCCAGCAAACCCAGAATTCCGAAGCTTGGGACAAACAGCTCCAGCACAAGCATGACAAGTCCCAGAATGAACAACAGCCAGGTCTCCGCTCCAGCAAAGCCCGCCACATAGTTGCCGAAGAAATAAAGGGCAAATGCGAGCGTCCCGATAATTCCCGGAGCGCCAAAGCCCGGCACCAGCAGCTCAATGACAATTCCGGCGATGCCGATGAAGAGCAATATCGTCATAATAATCGGATTTGTCAGAAAATGCGACATTTTTTCTGCTCCGGTATGTTCCACGCGAAAAATGTCGTCTGTGGAATAGCCAAGCAAAGTGATAGCCTCTTCCGGCGTATCGGCAAGATGATCGGCATATCCGGCTTTCAGCGCTTCATCGCTGGTCAAGGCAATAATTTGGCCTTGCGCTTTGTTCACCCCGAGTTCAGGCTTGTTCACGACAAGGTTCACATCCATCATTCCTGCAGCAATCTCCGGATCACGTCCGTTCAGTGAAGCGGCGCCAACCATCTTGGATTTCCAGTAGGAGACCATCTTTGCGTCATCCACGCTCTTTCCGTTCATATCCACCAGCGATGCAGCGCCGATCATACTTCCGGGCTTCATAATAATTGAGTTGGCGTTTAGGGCAATATAACTGCCGGCAGACGCAGCATCTCCTTTAATATAAGCAGCTGTAGGAATTTCACTGTCCCTGACCATCTGCCCGATTTGTTCCGCAGAGTCGACAAGTCCCCCTGGTGTATCAATCTCCAGTACAATCAGAACCGCCCCGTATTTTGCCGCCTCCTCAAATCCCCGCTCCAAAAAGCTTTGCAGTCCGCGTTCAATCTCCTGGTCAACCGGAATAATGAACACCGGCCCGCCCTTCAGCTTTTCCGCAGCCGTTCCTCCTGCAGCCGAAGAGGTCCCCTCTGCTTGCGTGTAAGCTGCAAACGGCGTCAAGAGCATCAGCAGCAGGACGGTGACTATGCCCGAAAAGGCAATTTTACGGATTTTTTTCACTTGTAAACCTCCTTTCTCTAAAAATAACTCCAGCACATAATCCTTAGTACGCCATTCCCGGAAATATGTTTCAAACAATCGTTCGGTCTGTACAGGAACACATTACCGGAAACAGGGCGGAGCAACAAAAAAAGGGAGGAAGTAAGCTGCGCTTTACTTTCTCCCTTCATTTTATCCACCGATAATGAAAAACACCCCTTTATTCAAGGGGTGCTAGCGTTATATTATTGCAGAAATTGCAGAACCGCCTGGTTCACGAGTTTACCATCGGCGCGACCTTTGACCTTAGGCATCAGTGCGCTCATGACCTTACCCATTTCACTTTTCGAAGAAGCACCGGTTTCCTGGATGGTCTGCTGTACAATTACTTTAATTTCTTCTTCGGAAAGCTGCTCGGGAAGATACTTCATGATAATCTCGATTTCTGCCTTCGTACTCGCGGCAAGCTCGTCGCGACCCGCTGATTCAAATTCTTGGAGGGCATCTTTGCGCTGTTTGATTTCACGACTAAGGATATCAAGCACTTCGTTGTCGTCTAATGTTCTCTTCAAATCTATTTCAAGATACTTTATTGTAGAACGAACCATTCGAATGGTGGAGAGTGTGAACTTGTCCTTACTCTTCATCGCTTGCTTCATATCTTCGTTTAATCGTTCGCTAAGATTCATGCGTGGGTAATCCTCCTAAAACTTTCTCTTACGAGCAGCCTCAGACTTCTTCTTGCGCTTTACGCTTGGCTTCTCATAATGCTTGCGTTTCTTCACCTCAGCCAAGACACCATCTTTAGCGATGGAACGTTTAAAGCGACGAAGTGCAGCATCAATTGTCTCGTTTTTACGAACTTTCGTTTCAGACACCAGTTTTCCCTCCCTCCGACCAGACCGTCCAAGAGCATAACACGGTTCATCATATTTCATTATAGGTCAAACCGAAATAAGGTGTCAACCTTCGTGTTATTCTTTTTTTAGGCAGGTTATCAGAATTTGAAATATCTGCTAAGCATGTGATGCGGAATTGCCGACAAGTGCGCCCAGTTTGGCACCGCCAAGCAAATGATAATGAAGATGAGGCACGGCTTGTCCGCTGTCCGGACCGCAATTGTTGATCAGACGGTAGCCTGTCTCCGCAATTCCCAACTGAATAGCAATTTGCTGCGCTACAGCGTGAATCTCACCGATCAGAGGCAGATCTTCAGCCGTGACATCATTCATCGAAGCGATGAACTTCTTAGGGATAATCAGCACATGCACCGGTGCGGCAGGCTCAATATCGTAGAATGCCAGTATCCGCTCGTTCTCGAACACTTTTTTGGAAGGGATTGAGCCTTCAATAATCTTGCTAAAGACAGTTTCCATACAACGCTTCCTCCTAAAAGTTTGTGGAGCGATACTTCCGTAGTAATTCTTCAGACCGGCCTTCTTCGCCACAATTAGTTTTTATGTTCTCTAATCATACAGGATAATCATGGATTACGAAAGCGGCACAAGAATAATACAACGCGGGGAAGCCGGAAAGATCATATCATCAGTCAAATGAAATGAATACACACGCAAGCAGGAGGATAGCTCAAACATGGATAGGACAATGCTTAGTGAAAATGTGTACTAGGGATAATACAGAACTCTGCTTATCACCATGGCTGTATTATAGACAGTGTTAGCTGCTGGCAGACGGGGTGGCATTGTTTTATTTATTTCGCTTGTGGCCTGACTCCCGGGGGCATCTATCTGCACAGTTCCTTTGTTACCCAGGACGCACTTCAGACTTCGAACTTTTTACGCACGGACTGTGTTCTATCAGCCCATATATATTTATGTGGAGCTTTATATCCCGCTTATCTGTATCAGATACAGAAAAGGTGTATTCTGTTTGTCCCCACATCATCCGCATCCAACATTCAGGGTGATCGTCATACAAAGTAATCGTTGTCAAAAAGGCACTGCTGAGGCGCTTCTCTATGTGTAGTTGTGGGTTCGGTACGGGGGAACAAGGTAATGATAGCTTAATCTAGTCGCATATCTGACAGGGATCTCAACCTTCGGGATCCATCAGATTCATAAAAAAAGCAAAAAAAAAGAAACACCCTACCAGCTTAAAAAGCTGATTCGGCGGCGGACGTATGAAAAGGAGCGTTTCCCGGTCATACGTCCGCCGAGGTGTTTCAAAATGATGTCGGCTTAGCTGTATTATAACAGGGGGTTGAAGGTGTATCTGTGATTGTCATCACACCTTCAACCCGCTTTCACATTTTTTCCAAAAGAATACGCGAACCGCCCCCGCCCTGCTCAGCAGGCACGACTATCAGCTTGCGCGGCAGTCGCGCCCGGAGCTCAGGAACATGGCTGATGATCCCGACGGACAGCTGGTCATTATGCAATCTTTCGAGTGAAGTAATGACGGTGTCCAGCAAATCCGGATCAAGAGTACCAAAGCCCTCATCAAGGAAAAAGAATTGCAGCGGATACTGACCCCGCAGCTGAATCTGTGCCGATAAGGCCAACGCCAGTGAGAGGGAGGTCAGGAAGGTTTCTCCGCCAGACAGCGTCGAGACCGGACGTCTGACTCCTCCATTGCCATCATCGCGGATAACAAAGCCGCCTCCAGAGTCAACTTCCAGTGCGTAACGCTGCTTGCTCAGGAACCGCAGCCGCTGTGAAGCGGCCTGGCATACCTGCATCAGCTGTTCTTCGGCGATATATTCCACAAAGGCGTTGCCGCGCAGCACAGCCTGCAGCTTGGACAGCCGGTCCTGCTGCGCTGCATGCTCCTTACGCTGACCTTCGAGCTCCATCCAGCGGATATGGCGGTGCTGCAGATCCTCAAGATCACGCTCTGCGCGCGCACGGCTCTGCAGAGAGTGTTCATCTTCTTCCTTGCATGTCTGCAGGGCAGACTGGCTCTCCTGCCATTCCTCAGTGCTTAAGGAGGCTCCGGACAGCTTCTCCTCGATGCTCCGCAGCTGAAGCGTCACTTCCGCCTCTTCCTCCCGGTGAGCCCGAATACGGGCAGCGGCTCCGCTGCGTTCCTCAGGCATGAGCGCCGCCCCTTCAACCTCAGGGGCTGAAACAAACGGAGAAGAGTTCAGGCTCTCCTCCCAGTGGGCCGCGGCCGCAGCGCTATGCTCTCGCGCTGATTCCGCCGCCTGGCGGGCAATGGCCGCCTCCTTCACCTCATGCTGCGCCCTGTCCGCTGCCTGCCGGTGCCTTTGCTTATTATTGTCCAGCGCCGCCTGCAGCACCTGAAGACGCCGTTCGCATTCCTCCAGCAAGGCGGCGGCAGAACGGCCGCCTGTCCACTGGAGCAGACGCTGCTCCTTCTCGCGCTCGAGCGCTTCTTTGCCTTCCAGTTGGGCATTCCATTGGGCCAGCTCTTTATCCAGCCCGGCAATCTCTTCCTGCAGAACTTGTACAGCATTGCCCTTCTCCTCAAGAAACTTCACGCTGATGTCGAGCCGGCCTCTGATTTCCTCAGCCTGTTCGTCCTTTGCCAGCATCCCGCGATAGGCATTCTCGGCCTCATCCACGGCCAGTTCAGGGAACAGCCGCGCCCAGTCCTGGCGCAAGGTGCCCAACCGGGCGGCAAGATCGCCAGCCTTGGCGGCAAGCCCTTCCACCCAGGCCGTCTCGGCAGTGGCCGCAGCCGCTTCCTGGTGGCATAGCTGCTGCTGTTCCTGCATCCCCCGCTGCCATTCCGCCGCTCCCCGGCGCAGCTCGCCGGAGCGGGCTTTCAGGGCCATGTGCTGCGCCTCCAGCCCGGATAAGGACATTTCATCCGGGATGATCCCGGTGGAAGCTGAATGCATAGAGGCGTCCGTGCTGTCCTGCGCCAGTCCTGCAGCCGCAGGTGTTTTCAGAGCGTCGCCTATAACCCCTTCACCATAAATCTGTTCCAGCCATGCGCCATCCTGCTCCAGCAGGCTGCGGAACAGATGGCGGGCTTCCAGCGCGCGCCGCTCAAGCGCACGGATATGCTGGAGCTGAGTTTCCAGCCCTTCCCGCCCGCCGCTGTCCTGGGACAACGCAGGCGAGGGATGATGCTCGCTGCCGCAGACCGGGCAAGGCTGCCCGTCCTGCAGCTCGCGGGCTAGGGTAAGCGAGAGCCTGTGCAGCTCCTGCTCCTTCAGCGCAGCCTCCAGCGTGCCGCCGTGCAGCTCTAGGCGCTCGGCGGCATTTCTTGCAACGGCTTCCGCAGCCCGCAGCTCCTCCTGGTGCAGCGCAGCCGCAGCAATGTGCTCTCCGCGGGCTGCGGCCAGCGACTGCCGCCGGGCTTCGGCGGCGGCCAGCCGCGCCTCTGCCGCCGCGAGCACCGCCGCGCGCTCGCGGCGCTCCCGCTCCGCCGT
This sequence comes from Paenibacillus sp. IHBB 3054, assembly GCF_051594305.1. NCBI lineage: Bacteria > Bacillati > Bacillota > Bacilli > Caryophanales > Paenibacillaceae > Paenibacillus > Paenibacillus sp. IHBB 3054. Next base: position 229,223 of record NZ_JBOFBG010000003.1, read on the forward strand.
CTCCCACTGGGACTCGGCGGAGTGCAGTTCCTGCAGTCTCTGCATCGCTTCCTGCAGAGACTGCCGCTCCTGGGAGCGGACCGCAAGCGGCTGCAGGCTTTGCTGCAGCTCCTGCTGACGCTTTTGGCCCTTGGCCAAAAGCTCACGCTCCCGGGCCATGCTCTCCCGCCGGGCAGCCAGCCCGCGGGAGGCCTCGCCTTGGCGCGCCTGCACCGCAGCGCGCTCACGCCGCAGTTCGCTGAGCTCGGCTTCGAGCTCCAGCGCGCGGCGGTAGGTATCGGCCCCCTGCCGGAGGGCCGGCTCCTCGGCGGCCAGCGCAGCCTGCGCCGCAGCCTCGGCCGCAGCAAGCCCCGCCGCCTCATGCTCGGCGGCGGTTGCCAAGGTCTCCCGGCTCTCGGCAACAGCGAGCCGGCTCCGCCAGGCTTCCTCGGCGCTTCGCCACGCCTTCAGCACAGGCAGCCGCTTCTCGGCTTCGTCAGCCTTGACGAGCTTTTGCTCCAGCAGGAGGACGTTCTCCTCCTGCAACAGCAATTCCTGCCGCCGCCGCTCACGGCGGGAACGGTCCTCCTGCAGCTCGCGGATCTTCGCGAAGCGCTCGGCAAGCTGCATAGCCGCCTCCAGCTTCTTGCGGCATTCCTCTGCATGGCGGACCGCTTCCTGCAGCCGCTCTGCTGCGGCCTCTACATCCGCCTTCCCTGCACTGCCAAGGCCCTGCTGCTCCGCTTCAAGCGCCCGCAGCGCCGCCTCGTTCTCCTTGACCCGACGGCTAAGCTTGAGGGCCAGCTGGTCGCCATACTGCTCCAGGTGAAAGAGCCGCTGAAGCATTTGCCTGCGGTCTACACCCCGCAGCGACAGGAACTCGGCAAATTTGCCTTGCGGCAGAACCACCGCACGGGTGAAATCATCCATTTTCAGTCCGATATGCTCTTCTACACAGCGGGTAACATCCGCCAGCTTGTCAGCCATAACCTGGTCTCCGTCTTCCGTGACCTCGATGAACCGGCTGATTGTATTGCTGATGGACTGCTCCCCGGTCCGTTTGAATTTCCGCTCCACCCGGTAACGCCGGACACCGGCGGAGGAAGTGAGCTCGAAGGTGAAAGCCACACTGAGCTGATCCTCGGAATGGTTCATAATTCCCTGCGTTCCGTTCACTGCTCGTTCCACCTTGCCGTACATCGCTAATGTAATAGCGTCCAGCAGACTGGATTTCCCGCTGCCGGTCGGTCCGAAGATCCCGAACAGCCCAGTTTCCGTCAGACTCGCAAAATCAATCTCCTGCTGCTCCCGATAGCTTTGCAGCCCGGATACTTTTAATAGAATCGGCTTCACCTAGTTCTCCTCCCCTTCCTCCGGCTGCCGCCGTTCTTCTTCCGTCAGTTCAAGGAACAGCTCGATCAGGCTGTCCTCCGGCTCCGCACCGCCGGTCTGCCGCTGGAAGAACTTGCGGAACAACTCCTGGACCGGCATCCGCGAACGGGAGATTTCCTCCAGCTCAAGCTCCATCTGCGGATAGATCGGGCGGATATGTATAATCCCTTCCCGTGATTTGCGGAGCCGCTGAATATCATTCATCGACATCGCTTCGCTCAGGCGCAGCTCCAGATCGATAAAGGCGGAGGCATCCCTGCCTTCATCAAGCCAGCCATACACCTCCTGCAGTCCGCCGGAAGATTTCCAGTTCACCAGCGGACGGCCGCAGCGGAGATAGATTTCCTCGAAGGAAGGCTCCCCGCCCGGTGCCACATCAATCATCGTCACCGATTTGGCCTGGCCCGCTTCGGAGAAGCTGTAGGCCAGCGGTGAGCCGCTGTAACGGATCATGCCCTCGCCTTTGACCCGCTGGGCGCGGTGCAGATGTCCGAGCGCCGTATACTGCGCACCGCAGGACAGAGCCGAAGGATCTACGGTATAAGCTCCGCCTACCTGAATGGGACGCTCCGAATCGCTTTCCACGCCTCCGAGCACATAGATATGGCTCATGGCCAGATTCACCGTCTGCGGTGTAAACTCCCGGCCGAGCAGCTTCATCAGCTTGCCTACCCGCGCACTGTAGGCCAGCCGGAGCTCATCCTCCCCGCTGTCCCCGGCGAGCAGCTCCCCGAGGCGGGCTTCGGAGGGATAGGGAAGTGCAGCGATTTTGGCAATTTCTCCGGTCCGGACGGCATGTACCGTCACCGGCTCCGAGGTAGGCAGCCCCACCAGGGTGATGCCCTGTCTGCGCACAAGCGGAGACACGGAAGCTACCCGCTCCGGCTGGTCATGATTGCCGGAGATGACAACAAGCGGCCTGCCGTTCGCCGTCAGTCTGGCTGCGGCATCATAGAACAGCTGCTCCGCCGCAGCCGGAGGGTTGACTGAATCATAAACATCCCCCGCCATTAGAATAAGATCGGCCTTGGAGTCATCGGCAATCTCCACCAGCTCATCCATGAACTGCTCCTGCTCCTTCTGCCGGCTCCGTCCTTCCAGCGTACGGCCCAAATGCCAGTCGCCCGTATGCAATATGCGCATTTTCGCCCTCTTTTCCCCGCCCTCACGCGGCCATCATATAGGTGATATAAGATCAACTTCCATCAATCTCACCTTTTGGGTTAGTTTTTTCAGTTTATCTTCTATAGTAGATTTATAGTTTCACAGCATGTCCGCCGTCAAAAAAGTACAGCCAAATCTCGCTGACCGGTTCGCTTAAAATATCATTCAGCGCCTTGCTGTACAGCTCCAGCTGAAACCGGTACTTTTCCTTCAGCCCGTCCAGTCCGCCTTCATGCTCCAGCACGGCATCACTTTTATAATCCAGCAGAATCAGCCGTCCCTCCTCGCGGAACAGACAGTCAACCACCCCTTGAATCAGCACTGCTTCGTCAAGCGTCCGGCGGCCGTTGTCCATCGAAAGATTAGACAGCTCTCTATCAAAATAATCAAGTCCCCGGTAGGCTTCGCCTGCCGGAACCATATAACTGAACGGCTGCTCTCTGCGCTTCCATGATGCTCCCAGCAGTCTTTGCCCAAGCTCACCGGCATAAAAAGCTTCCACTTCGGCAAGGTCAACCGCCTCCGCCTGCTCCCCGTTCAGAATAGCGACCCGGGTCAGGTGCGCCATCACAGCTTCCAGAACAGCACGGTCCACAGGCCCGTCCAGCGGGACATGCTGCATCACCGTATGGTACGCCGTTCCACGCTCTGCCTTTGACAAGCCCCGCTTCTCCATAAACTTTGGACGGCGCAAATGGAGACTCTCCGCCAGTGCATTACTGCGGCCAGACCCGTTACCCCGGCTTGCAGAATACCCTTCTTCGAGCAGGTCATAGGAAGGCTGTTCCTCCATAGACAACATGGCCTTCAGCTCCGTCACCGATGTTTTGGCCGGAATGCCGGATGCTGCCGCGTATGGATACTCCCATTTCAGTCTTCCGGAGATTTCTGTTTCATCCGGTGTTCCTAGTGAACGCAGTGCACTGCCCGTGCGAAGCGCATCCTGGACAAGCCGCCGTTCTTCACCTTTTGCAGCATCGTCCGCCGTGCCGGCAAAAGAACCTGACCCAAGTCCGGAAGCAGCCAGTACAGAGATGCTCCAATTGGAAACATCGCCATGCAGCACCGTTGAGACAGTGCCTTCCGCTCCCGCCAGCTTGCGCAGAATAGCTGCGCCGGGATGACGGATCAAAGCGGGACCTACCCAATCCAGATAACTGCGGCCCCGGGCCAGCAGATGGTCGGCCAGCAGCAGTTCCTCGCGGCCCTGCATGCCTGTCCAGCCTGAAACGGCACGCGGCAAATCTCTTATTGTACCGACGAGGATCATTTTGTCTCTTGGTCGGGTCAACCCGACGTAGAGCACGCGCATTTCCTCCGCCAGCAGTTCCAGCCGCGAGCGGCGGTTAATCGCCAGATACGGGAGAGTCGGATAGCTGACACGCGTCTCCCGCTCCACAAACCGCGGACCGAAGCCCAGCTCCTTGTGCATCAGGAACGGGGAGTACAGATCCTGCCGGTTGAAGGGCTTGGCCATCCCGGCCAGAAAGACAACCGGGAATTCCAGGCCCTTGGATTTATGAATCGTCATGATTCTGACGCCACCGGCTTCCTCACCGCTTCCCCCGGCAACACCCAGATCGCCGCCATTCTCCCTCAGCCGGGAGATAAACACCAGGAAGCGGAACAAACCGCGCGCGGAGGTATCCTTCTCGAACTGCACCGCCCGGTCGTACAGTGCTTTAAGATTGTTCTGGCGTTGAAATCCGCCAGGTAGGCCGCCCACCCATTCCAGGTAGCCGCTCTCGCCGTAGATGCGCCAGATCAACGCACTGAGACTGCCCTGACGGGCTGCATTTCTCCAACCCTCCAATAATGCTGTGAAAGCTTGCAGCTTCTTCCGCAGTGCAGGCGGAATCTGTGACACCGCTGCTTCATCGGCTCCCCATCCGGCGCCGTCTAACTGCAGCGCACCGGTTACAGCGCCGGATTCAAATTTTTCTGCGGAAGCTGCAGGAACGTTATTAAGGGGGGATACAGCCGCAGCAATCTCAGCCGCAGCAGTAAGCTCCTGTTCAGCCCTAGTGACTTCACCGGTACTGCCCGCAGTCGAGTCACCTGCAGCCGCCATCAGGGCATCATAGAAAGAACCCGGGCTGCACAGACGAACCATTGCCAGCTCTTCCTCACTTAAATTGACTACTGGTGAGCGCAGCACCCCCGCCAGCGGAATATCCTGACGGGGATTATCCACTACTTGCAGCAGCGACAGGGCAATTTCCACTTCCGTTGCCTGGAAATACCCCTTGTTCTGATCGCCGTAGGCCGGAATGCCTTCCAGGCGTAGCTCCTCGATCATCAGCGGTGTCCATATCCGCGCAGAACGCAGCAAAATAACGATGTCGCCGTACACTACAGGACGCATGATACGCAAGGACTTGTCATAGATAAGCAGCGGCGCGCCGCCGGTCATCCCGGTCATCTGCGAGATGCGCCGGGCAATGGCCCGCGCTTCCAGCTGCGCCGTCTCGCTCTCGATGGCTTCGCTCTCCTGGGGAGGAAGCTCCCCGTCTTCAGCGGCTTCCTCCATGCGGCCCGCCGGTGCAGTCCCCCGGTCAATCAGCAGCAGCTCCGGCGCGAAATAAGTATCCGGCCGGTTCTCCTCCGCTCCCGGGAAATTCGCCCCGTAGACCAGTTCGGCACGCTCATCGTAGCTGATCTCTGCAACGGTCCTGTTCATGATCTGGCGAAAAATCATATTGACGGCATTCACAACTTCCATCCGGCTGCGGAAATTACGCGCCAGATCGATCACCGAGCCCCGGGCAGCAGCTGCTCCGCCCTGCTCTTTCTCATCTCCGAGAATCCCCTCTCGGCCAGCCCCGTTATTTGACGCACCAAAGCTGAGATACTTGTCCAGAAACAGCCCCGGCTCCGCCAGGCGGAAGCGGTAAATACTCTGCTTCATGTCGCCGACCATAAACCGGTTGCCCGGCGATTCGCGGGAGATAAGCCGCACGATCTCTTCCTGTACGCTGTTCGTATCCTGGTATTCATCCAGCAGTACCTCGTCGAACTGCTCGCGGTATTCCATTGCCGCATCCGATGGCAGCGAATGGCCCGGCGCAGAATCAGGATGGCGCAGAATCTGCAGGCAGTAATGCTCCAGATCGCTGAAATCGACCAGACCGCGGCCTGCTTTCTCGATCCGGTAACGTTCACCGAACTCGATGACCGTCTCAGCGAGTTCCTGCATCAGCGGAGCCGCCTCATGCAGCTCCGCCAGAAAAACCTCGGCTGGACGCCCAAACAGCGATTTTTGCAGCTCCAGCAGGCTCTTCTTCACATTGTCCCGCAGCTCCTTGACCGTCTCCTGCAGTCCGGGATCGGTTGCATCCTTCTTGCAAGCCTTAAGCTTGCCAAAGGATATCTCTATGAAAATATTATAGAGCTCTGCCCAGGGTTTATTTAGCAGATCATTCTGCAGCGCCCGGACCATTTCCAGATCCGCAGTCAGATTCTCCGCATAGGGAGCCGGTCCGCCGGGCTGCAAGGCGATTTCATACCCCTGAATAAGCTGGCTGGCCGCGCCGTCCAGCGTAAGCTTCGCCTCGGCAAGAATGCTCTGCACCCAAGCCGTACGGCTCAAAGCTTCCGTGTCCGGCAGCGAGAAATCAGCCGCAGTATCCCTCAGCCACTGTGCCGGCCAGGGATGGCTGCGGGCAAAATCATGCAGCCGCTGGACCAGCGCATGCACCGCATCATCGGTACGCTCGCCGCTGAACCAGTCTGCAAGCTTTACGAAAATGCCATCTTCTCCGTCTTCAGAGACCTCGCCGTATTTCTCTTCCAGCAGCTCCTCCAGCAGCTCTTGGCGCATCATCTCCGCCTCGTGCTCATTCAGAATCCGAAATCCGGGGTCAATGGGGATCTGCTGATAATAACGCCGGATGACTTCCAGACAAAAGGAATGCAGGGTCGTGATCGACGCTCTCCCCAGCAAGGCAAGCTGGCGGCGCAAGTAGTCATTGTCCGCTGCTCCGCCCTCTTCCGCCCCCTCTTGCTCCTCCAGCTTCCGCTCCAGTGCCTCGCGGATCCGCTGCCGCATCTCAGAGGCTGCTGCCTTCGTGAAGGTGGCCACCAGCAGCCGGTCCACGCTGAAGCCGTTCTCCTCGTTGCTGATCTTGCGGATGATCCGCTCGACCAGTACGGCTGTTTTGCCGGAGCCTGCCGCTGCCGCAACCAGAATATCATCGCCGCTCTCGGCAATAGCGCGCCATTGATCATCGCTCCACAGGCTGCCTTCCGGCTTGGCCTCTATTTCAGCTCTAATACTCACGGCTTCTCTCCTCCTTTATGGGACAGCAGATCCCAAATCACGTCTTTGCCCGGCTTGGCAAGATTGTTATAGCCATTGCCCTCCACAGCCTCGTCAAACTGGCATACCGGCCGGAAGGAACAGAACGTGCAGGCTGTTTCCTGCTGAATCCGGTATGGCTGGATCGCCACATCGCCTTCCGTAATCCGCGTCCCGATATCGGAAATATTGCTCCGCACCGAGGACAGCAAATGCCCCCACTGCTCCGGCGTGGCTACAGAGGCGCTGCTGTAAAAGCTGCCGTCGCTCTTCAGCGCTACCGGCACAATTGAGGAATGCCCTTTATCGAGCGTAGTATCCATTAGTGAAACGACCTCACGGTCCGCAGTCAGCAGACCCTTCATTTTGAACCGTTTCAGAAGCTCCTGCTCCGCCTGCTCACGGTTCAACCCGTTTGGCGACGAAAGCAGCGGATCATGCACATGGAAATACAGGGTTCCTGCCGGAAGCGCAGCCTTGCCCAGCCACTGCTCGGAATAGGTGAGCAGCACATCGAGATAAGTCAGCATCTGCAGCGACAGCCCATAGTACACCTCATGCAGCTTAAGATCCTTCTGGCTTGATTTATAGTCGATAACCCGCAACAGAACTCCATGCTCTCCTTCGGCCATATCGACACGGTCAATCCGGCCCACCACCTCCATTACACAGCCGTTAGGCAATGTAATTCTCAGCGGCGGGAGATCTTTACCCGGGCCAAAGTCCAGCTCCAGCCCCACCGGCTCGAAGCTGCCCCGGCGGGCATGCTCGCCGAGGATCACGGAAGCGCGGCCGACAATATTCTTCAGTTTGCGGGAAATGTATCCGTAGCGTTTGCTGCTCATCAGAATTTCGCCCTGCAGGAGCGGTGACAGCTTGTCTACTGTCTCTCCGGCTTCCCGGCGGCATTCCTCAGCCGTCAAGCTCCCCCAGCCGCGGCCCTGCTCCTGCAGCCGCTTGGCCATATCGCTTAGCGCGGCATGGAAGAGCTGTCCAATGTCCGGCGCCTGCAGCTTGTAGAGCTGGCGTTCTTTCAGCCTTAAGCCGTATGAAGCAAAATGGGAGAAGGAGCAGGCAACGAACTTCTCCATACGCGACACGCTGCCGCGCAGTGTTCTGCCTCCGTATAGACGGAGGCTGGTCTCCCGCTTGAGCGGAATGCCGTCATTGCGGTAGAACAGCGAACCCAGCAGCAGCTGCAGCTTCGGACTCCAATGCTCCTCCTCCGTGAACCAGTTATAGACATCCCACCACAGTCCGGGGATTTCCACTCCCTGCCGCCACTGGCGCAGCTGCATAATCAGCATGCGCAGACTTTGTCCGGGATGCCCCACAAAACCCAGGTGCAAAGCTTCACCTGCATCGGCTTCGTCAGGAGACACCGCTGCGGGGAACCCGGAAAGGGAACGTTCTTGCAAAGCATCCGGGAACATGCCATGCAGCTGGCGGATGATTTCCGAAGGCAGCAGCGCTTTGCCCTCATCATCGGCTGTGGCATAGCTGATCCACAGTCTGGTGCTGGCCGTTGTCAGCGCGCCATAGATCAGGAAGCGCTCATCGAGCAGCTTGCGCGAGGACCCCGGAGCCAGCTCCATTCCGCTGTTCTCCAGCAGCAGCCGTTCTCCCTCGGACAGGATGCCGTCCTCTTTAAACTGTGCAGGGACAACCCCTTCGTTGAATCCCAGCAGGAAAGCATATTTCACACCTGAAACCCTCGTCCGGTCCATGCTTCCGACCAGCACCTGATCCAGGGCAGGCGGAACCAAACCCATCTTAAGCTCGCTGAGTCCGGTCTCCAGCACCCCGGCAAACAGCTCAAATTCCATTCTCTCCGATCCCATCATTTCCGCGATCTGATCCAGCAAATCGAGCACTGCATCCCATAGCTGGCTGTGTTCCCGCGCACGTTCCGGCTGTCCCAGCTCAAGCGCCTCTCTGCTCAGCTTCTCCAGCTTCCGGGCGGTATCCGACTCCCGGAGCAGAAGGTACACCGCTGTACATAGCTCCAGACCACTGCGGCTCTTCTTGACTCTTTTCTCAAAAGCATACAGCGGACCGGTAATGCACTCCCGGCACCGCTCCATTTTCAGAAGCAACTCCTCATCCACAATCCGGCTGCCTTCCAGCGAAAGACTGGGGATTCCTTTCCAGGAACGTCCGTCGGTCCAGCGGTATCCATGGATGCCGCAGGCCAGCACATAATTCTCCAGCGCGTCCATATCCTCGCGGGTAATACTGCCGTCAAGCGGAAGCAGAAGCTCGGTCTTCACACAGCGGAACACATCCTCATACCGCCAGCGGCGGCGCACCACATCAAGTGCGGACCGTACAAATTCCACCAGCGGATGATGCAGCTCATTCACCTTCTGGTCCAGGAAGAACGGGACGCCATAGTCTTGAAACAACGGGGTAATCAGCTGCTCATAATCTGAAATATTGCGCATGAATACAGCCATCTCGCCGTACTCCGCCCCTTCATCCCGGGCCAGCCTGATCATTTCACGCAGCGCGCCCTCGACCTCTGTTCTATGCGAGACGGCAGCGCTGATCGTGATGGCTTCCGCGGCCTGCCCGATATCGCCGCTCCAGCGGCTGCGGCGGTGAAATCCGCGTTCCAGGTGGGCCAAGGCCGGACTTCCGGCGAAACGCGGAAGCACAGGCGGCGCCAGCAGCTCGTCCCAGACCGCAAGGCCCAGCTCTTCGGCCATCCCGCGCAGCTTGATATACGTAACTGCGGAGGGGTGAAACAACTCCAGTTCATGCGGCTGCAGCCCCGTTGGATAAATCCGGTCAAGCGTAAGGGCCACTGTCACCCTTGATGCATGCTGCATCAGTTCGCGCAGCACCATAAATTCCTGCGGGGTAAAACCATGGAACCCGTCTACCCAGATCTCGGCTTCTCTTATGTAAGAGGAATCCGCAATATGCTCCGCCAGTTCAGCCAGCCGGTCTTCCTGATCTATATACAGCTGTGACATTTCCTGCTCCAACTCGCTGAATACAATATGCAGATCATCCAGCTTGCCGGCCAGAATCGGACTGCTTCCTATGGCCTCACGCATTCTTGCCAGCTGTTCTTCCAGATCGGAAGCACCCAGGCAGCAGCGTTTCAGCTCGGTATGCAGTGCGCTGAGCCGTTCCACAAAGCCCAGTCTGTCGCTTGAAGCGCCGAACAGCTTCAGTTCTTCCTTGCGGCGGTTGATGATCTTGTATATCAGCATTTTTTTGCCTTCCTCGCTGATGGGCAGACTGGCGCTGCCCCCGGTCTCCTGCTTCACCCGGAATGCAAGCCGCGAGAAGCTCAAGGTCTGGGCCCGGATGCTGCCCTTCACGCTGCCTGCTGCCAGCAGGCCTCTCTCCGCCCCGAACGAGCCCTGCTCCGGAACAAGTACAATGATCGGTGCGCCCAGCGGCTCAGACTCCAGCTTTGAGGATACCGTTTCCCATATTCTTGTTGTCTTGCCGCTGCCCGAGCGGCCTATCAAAAAGTTTACCGTCATTGCAGTAGACTCCTTCCGTGGCCAAATCTATGAATACAACCGGTATCAAATTTCTAAACCCGGTTGATGAATCCGTCCCAACATTATAGCATATCTCTTCCAAACGGAACATACGTTTGCCATTGTTTTCAAGTTTCAGCGGGTGGATATCCGCATGTACAGTACAAAGAGACTGCCGCATTTTTAAGCTGCGGCAGTCTCTTGATCATTTACGGTAATATTCATAAATAAGCATGGTCCAGCTTCACTTCCTGCTGCCCTCCCCTTTCTTCATCAGCAGCGGTTCCAGCCACCGGGCCGCCTCTTCTTAGGAGGAGAACGCCAGAATGATTATCAATGAAAAATGAAAAAAAGAGCCTCTTTACAGAGACTCCCGCAGAGCCGGCCTAGGGGCCGGGTTCGTTATTTCTTGCTGCGCACTTCGAATATGGCAAATTTCAGATAATGCCCTTCGTCGACACCGAGAATTTGCGGATGGTCTTTCCCCGCGGCCCGCCATTCAATCAGTCTCAGGACCTTACCGGCATCCTTCGCCGCTTCGGCGATGGTATCCAGGAACAGTTGCGGCTGCATGTGGTAGGAGCAGCTTGCCGTCACCAAATAACCGCCCTCATTGACCAGCTTCATGCCGTGCAGGTTAATATCCTTGTAACCACGGCAGGCACCGGCAACAGCACTTTTGGTTTTGGCAAACGCCGGCGGATCCAGAATGACGACATCCCATGTGCGTCCGCCGCCAGCGGTCATCGGCTTTGCCGTATCGGCCTTAGCCGCCGGCTTCGCTACCGTCTTAGCCTCTCCTGCACCGGTTGCCCGCTCCGTCCGCTCTTCCAGCCCTTTGACCTGATTGCGCAGAAAAGCAAAAGCATCATCCACCACAAATTCCACACGGTCCGTGAATCCGTTCAGTTCCACATTGGCCTTGGCGCTTTCGATTGCGTGGGCGGATACGTCGAGGCAGGTAACCTTTTTGGCTCCGTATTTGCAGGCATGCAGTGTGAAGCTGCCCGTATGCGCGAAGCATTCCAGCACTGTCGCACCGTCCCAATACGGGAAGGTGACCGGCTTGCCGCTTTTGTTCACCGGCAGGGTCTGAACCAGACCTTCATCCGTCTCGATCTCCTGCAGCGTAATTCCGCTGCGGCCGCCCCAGCCTTTGATCAGCGGAGCGATGGAGGCTCTATTCTCGCGCTGGTCGAAAAAGTAGCCCGTCTTCTGGCCTTCCTCGATATCCACGATTACCTTCAGACCGTTCTCGCTTACAGTAATGTGGCGCGGACATTCCCCGTAGAGCACTCCGGTTCTTTGCTCCAAGCCTTCCAGCTCCCGGACACTAACGTCACTGCGCTCATAAATCCCGCGTGGATTCATCACTTGCACCAGTGCCTCCACAATCTCGGCGCGGCGCAGATCCATGCCCAGCGTCAAGAGCTGAACGACAAGAATCTCGCCGAAACGGTCAACAATCAGGCCGGGCAGAAAATCAGCTTCGCCGTACACAAGCCGGTACGCGTCTGCTCCCGGCAGAAAACGTTCCCGATGCTGCAGGCAGCTTGAGAACCGCTCTGCGAAAAAGGCCGTATCCATGACGGCCAGCGGACTCTGGGAGAGAATTCTCACCCGGATTTGCGAAGCCGGATTATAATAACCTGCACCCAAAAAACGCCCCTGGTGATTTAGCACATCCACCAATCCGCCTGCCTGCGGATCTCCATCCACCGAGGCCACCTCGCTGGCGTAGACCCACGGATGCCCCTGCTCCAGTCTTTTCTTGCGGTTTCGTTCCAGAATAACCGATGCCAATGACTTCAACTCCCTGTTCTTGTTAATGATTTCATACATGTCCACTGCAATGCTTTCATATATTGGTGTACAACCCCCGTTCAAAGGAGCCTGTCCTTATGATCCATGACCTGCTGTTCCCTATTATATATGGTCTAGTTATCTTTCTTGCCGGCATGAAGCTTATGGAAGCCGCGCTGTCGCGGCTTGCTGGACCCCTGCTATCCCGAGGCCTGCATAAGGCCACATCTACGCCAGTAAAAGGCCTCATAGCCAGCAGTCTGCTGTCGGCACTGCTGCAGAGCAGTACTGCCGTCACGGTGCTGACCATCGGCATGGTCAATGCCGGCCTACTTACCTATGCCCGGACCCTGGGCATCATTCTCGGCAGCAACATTGGCACCTGCTTAACCACCGAGCTGATTGGACTGCAGATCAGCACGATGGCCACGCCGCTGCTGGCTGCCTCGCTCTGCGTCTGGGCCGCGGCAGTCATGATCGGCGAGCTGCCGCCCTACTTCTGGCGGGCGGCGGAAGCCTGCCGTAAATTCTCCGGGCCGCTCCAGTTCATCAGCCTGGCAGTGGCCGGCTTCGCGCTTGTCCTGTGGGGCATCGCCGTCATGCAGTCGATCAGCCCCGCGCTGCAAGCCAGCGGACTGTTCCGCTGGTTCCTTGGTCATGCTGCCACCAGCGCTCTCTGGGGGCTTGCCGCCGGAGCCTGTCTGACCGCAATGCTGCACAGCAGCGCGGCGGTCATCGGGATGGCGATGGGCCTGGCTTCCACCGGCGTGATGCCGCCGGAGCTGGGCATCGCCATCGTGCTTGGCGCAAATGTCGGCACCTGTGTCACCGCCGTAATTGCCGCAATCGGCGGCTCGCCTTCCGGGGTATTCGTCGCCTGGTCGCATGTGGCGCTCAACGTAGGCGGCGCACTGCTGTTCCTGCCCTTTATAGGGCCGCTGCAGAGCCTCGCCGCCTGGATCGGCGGCGGTCCCGCCGCACAGCTCGCCCATGCCCAGACGATCTTCAATGTGGTCTGCTCGCTGTTGGCTCTCCCGTTGTGCTACCTTCCCTTATGGTCCAGGCTGGAAAGCCGGCTCCAGCCGTGAGAACATGCGCATGGCCGATCGGGCTATCCCCGGACGCATGCGCTATCGCTGTACTATTATACTTCAATTGAGCCTTTTCATCTAATGCAAAGACGAAATGTCGAGCGCACCAGAAAAAAAAGAACTGCAAAGTGCCCCAAGGCGGCATTGCAGTTCTTTGGTCTTTCTTTGATTTTGCATACAGCAGTTTGTTGCTGCTACTTGACTTTAACCGAAATTGTCACGGTCTTGTTATTGTATTTGCCTTTGAAAGAAGTGCTTCCCTTGGCCAGCGCTGTGATGCTGCCTGAGGAGAGCTTGGCTACAGACGGCTTCGAGTTGGTCCAGGTTATCAGACCAGTCACGTCTGCCGTTTTACCAGTATCATACAAGGCGGTTACCACAACGGTCTGGTTGCCTCCCGGAGCCATCTTCAGGCGTGATTCATTCACTGTCAGCTTGGTCAGCTTGGGAATCACGTTGACCTTGAGGCTGACGTTAATACCCTGATAAGATCCCGTTAACGTAGTTGTGCCTTCAGCCACGGCCTTCACGGAAGCGCCCTTGACAGTCGCTGCTGCCGGATTGGAGGATTCCCAATTAATCGTATTCGAGAAGTTGGCTGTTTTTCCGTTGGAGTAATAAGCTGTTACTTTTACCGATTTGGAGGCTTTAATGTTCATCTCCAGCGATGCCGGCTCAACTTCAAGCTTGGTAATCTTTTGCTCAATGGTCACCGGAATGGTGATTGTCTTGTTGGCATAGGTCCCTTTTAGGCTTGCACTGCCCTTTACCAATCCTCTGACCGTTTTTCCGCTTGTGCCTGATTTGATCACGGCATTCGTGCCCGTAATCTCCCAAGTAATCTTGTCGGAGGTCTCACGCTCATCGCCGTTTTCCATAACTACTTTAACTGAAGGCATAGCCTTCTCTTCGCCTGTAACAACCACCAGGTTGTCCTCAGGCCCGATCAGCACCAGCACTTTATCCAGAACAGTAAGCTTATATTCAACGCTCTTGTTGCGGATGTCCGCTTTTGAGGCACTGACGTTGCCTTCTTTAATTTTACCGATCAGTGTAACTGTACCGGCTGCTTTACCTTCAATCTTGCCATCCTTGATGGTAGCAACTTCTGCATTGTCAGAAGTCCACTCTATCTCCTGGCTCAGTTCAAGTTTGGTACCGTCGAGCTTGGTGCCATTTACCTTAGGCAAGCTTAAAGTGTCACCTTTGAACATTTCCTTTTCGGACTTTTCATTCTCTGCTTTCTCAACCTCTATGGCCGTGATGGTCGGAAGCACTTTCAGCTTAATCTCTCTACTGACACCTTTATACTCCGCTTTGATAGTAGAGTCGCCCACACCCTTAGCCGTAATGTCCGCAGCGTCTGCTTCGGATTTGGCTGTGGCTACCAGTTGATCACTGGATGTCCAGGTGGCGTTCTGGGATACATTCAGCGTAGAGTTGGCAGCATCTCTGACCTCAGCCTTCACATCCAGCACTTCACCCATGAACAGCTTCTGTTCCTTGGAAGGCGTCAATAGAATCGCTTCATACGACGAGCGGACGTATACGTCTACGGAAGCTTTCACACCCAGATAAGCAATCGTGATTACAGTCTTACCCGTAGCCAGAACCTTGAGTTCTCCGTTCTTGACGGTAGCTACAGCAGTATTTGAAGAACTCCAGTCGACTTTAGCCGTCACGTCCTCAGACTCCGCTTGGGTAGCGGCTTTGGTAGTTGCCGTCAGCTTAATCGCGCTATCCCCCATAAGGGTCTCGACATCCTTCACAACCTTATCGTTCTGTTTGATGTCGATGTCGGTAAAAGCCATTTCAACTTCTGTCTTATATGTAGCCGTCAGGCCTTTGTATTTCGCAGTGATCGTTACCTTACCTTCTTTAAGAAGGTTGACTTTACCATCCGATATCGTCAATACATTGGTGTCAGAGCTGGACCATTCAACATCTTTCGTAACATCAGTCGCTTCGGTGATGGACTTTCCTCCGAGTACCTTAGCTTTGATAGTCCGCTTCTCTTCACTGTCTCCCAGCTTATAGTTGCCTTCTTTATGCTCAATCTTCAAATCCTTGAATGGATGAGTCACAGAAACTTCAATCGTAGTAAGCATGCTATTATAAGTAGCTGTAATAATAGCCGTGCCACTGTCAAACGGCGTCAAAAGGCCGTTTACAACCTTTACAGCAGTGGTATTGGAAGAATTCCAGGTCACCGCACCCGTTACATCTCTCTTGGAAGAAGAACCTTCTACATTGGCGAACACCTTCAATTGCTTCGGTGTCTGGCCGACTACGAGATCCAATTTGGCCGAACTCTCAAACTCAATCGAGTTGATATCTCCCTTTTCTGCAAAGACACTTACCGGAAATACTACGGTAGCCAGCAGCGCTATGATGAGAAGCAACTTCGTCATTTTCCTGTTCACAGTCATCATTTCTCTCCTTCATTGTGATGTTGTTCTGGGAGGGTACATTCCCACACTCTTCCACTACTATCGACATTTAGCACTGAAGACTTTAACTTTTCTTGAAATCAGGGGTCTTAAAAGCCCAATTAGGGACTTTATAACCAGTGTTTCCCACATGTTCCAGTACCAGCGCCTCATGTTGAAATTCAGAATGATTCGCATACGCGCGGCAGGCTCTTATGATCCAGTCTGCTGCAAACATGTCCCCCAACAAACAACAAGGACTTCATCCCTTGCAGGGGACGAAATCCTTGGTTCCAAGCTGTATTTATTGGCGGACCGCCTGTTTCAGGCCAGCTTGTGACATGCCAACCAGAGTCCCGCCGCATTCATTAACGCCAGCTTCCGTAATCTTCACCTCGCAAAGCTGTCCCTGCAGCGAATCATCGCCGCTGAAGAAAACCTGCAGGTAATTGTCGCTGAAGCCGTGCTGTGTGCTGCGGCCTGGGGCCCCTTTGGCCGACCGTTCAGGAATAACAGACAATGTCTTGCCGACGAACCTGCGCGCATAGGCAAGCTGCATCTCCTCGGATAGGTCGATCAGTTCCTGTACGCGGACGTTCTTAATTTCCTCGTCAACCTGGTTCAGCATTCGTGCCGCCGGAGTGCCTGTGCGCTTCGAATACGGGAAGACATGCATCTCGGAGTAGTTCACGGCCTTCATGAAATCATAGCCGGCGCGGAACATTTCCTCGGTCTCGCCGGGGAATCCGACAATAACGTCGGTGGTGATCCCGACATCCGGCATCGCCTGGCGGATCAGCTCCATCTTGGCATAATACTCTTCGGTGGTGTATTTGCGGCGCATCGCTTTGAGCACCTCGTTATGTCCGGCCTGCAGCGGAATATGCAGATGACGGCACATCTTGGAGCTGCGGTTCAGCACCTCAAGCAATTTATCGTCAATCTGGCTGGCTTCAATCGAACTGATACGTACCCGCTCCAGCCCGTCCACCTTATCCAGCTCCCACAGCAAATCGGCGAGACGGTAATTCTCCAGATCGTCGCCATAACCTCCGGTATGAATTCCGGTTAGAACAAACTCCTTATAGCCGGCCTCCACCAGCTGATGCGCCTGGGCGACAATCGATTTCGGATCGCGGCTGCGCGACAGCCCGCGCGACCACGGAATGATGCAGAAGGTGCAGAAGTTGTTGCAGCCATCCTGGATTTTCATAAACGCCCGCGTCCGGTCGGCAAAACCCGGCACATCCAGCTCTTCGAATTCACGCGTCTTCATAATGTTGCGGACGGCATTCACCGGCTGGCGGGACCCCTGGATATTTTTAACGTGAATCATAATCTGTTCACGGTCCTGGTTGCCGATCACGAGATCGACCCCGGGAATATCAAGGATCTCGCCGGGTGAGGTCTGCGCATAGCAGCCCGTTACGGCAACGATAGCCTCCGGGTTGCGGCGCACGGCGCGGCGGATCATTTGGCGGCTTTTCTTGTCGCCGGTATTGGTTACCGTACAGGTGTTGATTAGATATACGTCGGCGGGCCCTTCGAAATCAACCTGCTCGTAACCTTCATTTTTGAATAGCTGCCAGATGGCTTCAGTGTCATAGAAATTCACTTTACAACCTAAAGTATAAAATGCTACGGATGGCATTGTTCAAGCTCCCCCCATTTCTCCGGATTCATACAGGATGCAGGCTGCAGCGACCATGCCGGCCGTCTCGCAGCGCAGAATACGCCGCCCAAGGCCTACCGGTACCGCTCCGGCCTCTTCGGCCGCGTGGCATTCCTCCGGGCTGAAGCCGCCTTCAGGACCGACAACGATCATTACCCGGCCCGGCGATTCCGGCGCCAGCGCAGACAACCATGGTGCGGCGGCGCTCCGCAGCTGCAGTCCTTCTTCCTTCTCATAACAAAAGTAAACGGCATCATAGTCGCGGAAGCTTTGCAGCAGCAGTTTCCAGCTCAAAGGCGCATGCACGGCCGGCACTATATTACGGTGTGCCTGCTCCGCTGCCTCCTTGCAAATCTTGCGCCAGCGTTCCAGCCTCTTATTCTCCTTGCGCTCGTCATACTGCACTATCGTGCGCTCTGAGAGGAACGGGGCAAAAGCCACCGCACCGATTTCGGTGCACTTCTGAATGACGGTTTCCAGCTTGTCTCCCTTCGGCAGACTCTGGGCCACCGTAATCTTGATCCGCGGCTCATGCGCCATCTCCAGAGATTCCAGTATGTCTACTATAATCTCGCCGATCTCAATCGAAGAGATCTCCACCAACGCCTCGCGGGAAACGCCGTCGCTGACTATTAGCTTGTCTCCGGCTTTGCCGCGCATCACTTTGGCAATATGGCGGGCATCCTCGCCGTCAATGGTTACCTGTTCCGGGCCGAACTGCTCCGGTGCTACGAAATAACGCTGCATCTTCATCCTCATCCTATCCATTATTCAGCGTAAAAGCGGCGGCGATCCTGCTGTTCAGGTCTCCAGCCGCCGCTCTACTCACTTGTAAACCGTCTAAAAATTCACATTACATCATACAACGTTTGCCTGCCTGTGAACAGCCCCTGTTCAGGCTTTACCCTCCAAACAGATTGAAGAACAACCGGAAAAAGTCGTTCCCGATTTGCAGTGCCCAGCTGTTCAGCGGTTCGATCGTGTAGGCACGCAGGCCGGGGATAAAGATGATAAGCAAAAAGATAAAGACCGTCCACTGCTCATACTGCTGTAATTTTGCACGGATCGGACGCGGTGCCACATCCTCTACGATCCGGTAGCCGTCCAGCGGAGGCAGCGGAATTAAGTTAAACAGGAATAGGAAGAAATTAAATTGAATGAACATGCCAAAGAACCAGTACACCGCCCGCAGCAGCTGTTCATTCGTAATGGACTCAATGGCGCCGCTGGCATGCAGGGCGGCATATACTAGAGTACCGAGAATACCGAGCAGCAGATTGCTGATCGGACCGGCTGCAGACACGATAACCCCCATCAGGCGGGGGCGTCTGAAGTTGTCGCGGTTCACCGGAACCGGACGTGCCCAGCCGAAGCCGGCAATGAGCAGCAGGATGATACCGAATAAATCGAAATGCACTGCGGGATTCAGCGTCATGCGGCCCAGCAGCCTTGCGGTTGGGTCACCAAATTTGTTGGCAAAATAGGCGTGGGCGAATTCATGCACGGTAAATGCAATCACCAGTGTAATCAGGAAAAACGGAAGCTGCTGCAGGGGTACTACTAAAATTTCATCCAAAAAATCCATTTCTACCTCTTTCCGGCTGTAAAGGCCACCCAATCTTCTTCACGGGATACTTCCTTAATCTCAAACCCGGACGACTCCAGCGCCTGCGCCACGAGCCCTTCCTTATCTTTATAAATGCCGGAGGTGATATAGAGGCCACCCGGCTGCAGGGCACGGTAGACATCATCGGTGAACAACACGATGATCTCTGCCAAAATATTGGCGACCACAACCTTCACCGGCAGTGTGACACCAAGACTGTCTTCAGCTTTTGGCTTCGCTGGAACAGCCTGCTGCGCGTCCGTATGGCCGGATCTTGCCGATGGCCACATATCTCCCGCCGCCGTATCTGCCGCGCCTTCACCGCCGAGCAGTGACAGCAGGTCGCTTTCTTTTACCGTAATGGATTCCTGCAGCCGGTTCAGCGCCACATTCTCGCGGGCACTTTCCACAGCCACCGGATCCAGATCCAGCGCCAGTACAGACTTGGCACCTAACAGCACCGCGCCTACAGCAAGAATGCCGGAGCCCGTTCCAACGTCAATCACTTCCTCATCGCCGCTGATATGTTTCTCCAGTGCCCGCAGGCACAGTGCTGTCGTTGGATGCGTTCCGGTTCCAAATGCCATGCCGGGATCAAGCTCAATAATTTTTTCTTCCGGGCCGGCAGGGGTATATTCCTCCCAGGTGGGCTTAATCGTCAGCCGGTCCGATACGCGAAGCGGCTTGAAATACTGCTTCCAGGCATGCGCCCAATCATTTTCATCCACAGTTTTCCACGAAATCAGTGCTTTGCCGGGATCAATCCCGAACTCTCTCAGCTCTTCGATCCGTGGAGCCAGCTCTTCGATAATGGCATCCATCGGGACGGTTTCGGCATAATATCCTTTAATCACCGCTTCCCCTTCAGGGATATCATTCAGCGGCTCGTCGTATAATTCACCATAACGTGTATCCCGTACCTTATTCAGGGTTCCGGATTCCTCGATGGAAACACCGCCTGCACCGGCTTCATACAGCAGATTGGAAATCATCTCCTGCGCCTCTTCTGTTGTATGTACTGTCAGTTCATGCCATAACATCTTTGTGGATCCTCCTAAAGGTTTTGTGAGCGCAGCTTACGTGGTTATTCTTCGAACAAAACTGGCTTCGGAAGCATATACTAATAGTTTTGTGAGCGCTGCTTAACAGTATACCATTTCTTCCCCGGGTAGCGCCAAACTGCGGATCAGCTTCCGGAAAGCTGACTTTTGCTGCGGCAAAAGCATTCCTGTGTATGATCGTCCACCATTCCAGAAGCTTGCATAAACGCGTAGCAAATGGTTGAGCCGACAAACTTCATGCCTTTTTTACGCAGCGCTTTGCTCATTTGATCTGACTGGGAGGTTGTAGCCGGCACTTCCGCTCTGCTCTTCCAGTTATTAATTACCGGCACACCCCCGGTAAAGCTCCAGAGATAGTCCGCAAAGCCGCCCTCCTCCTGGACGATCTGCAAATACACAGCCGCATTCCGGATGATCGAGTTAATCTTGAGGCGGTTGCGGATAATGCCCGGATCGCCCAGCAAAGCGGTAATTTTGGCTTCATCATATTCCGCAATTTTCACCGGATCAAATTCGTCGAATACTTTGCGGAAATGCTCCCGCTTCTTCAAGACGGTGTACCAGCTTAGTCCGGCCTGCATCCCCTCCAGCATCAACAGCTCGAACAGCTTCCGGTCATCATACAGCGGTTTGCCCCATTCCTCATCGTGATAAGCAATATACAGCGGATCCTCATTGACCCAGGAACAGCGGGTTATCTCCAAGCTTCATTCTCTCCTTTGACAAGCATCTTATAGAATATAATATCTTATTTTTATCGTATCAGCACAAAAAGCCCCCCGCCGTTAGGTTAGGGCGGGGAGCCTTTCGTGACCGGAGGATTAAGGCTGCAGCTGTACCCGCGTCTCCTTATCCGGTTCATCAGTCGTATAATAGAACATATAAATAGAAGCCTCTGTTCCTTTGTAATCCTTATAGATATCAATAGCTTTATTATTTCCGTCTCCCGCAAAATTGATAGTTTCCGGTCTGCCCAGAATACGCTCGTTACCCAAGCCGATATGAGTCTGGTTGACTCCGCCGAAATGTGGGTCATCACTTTCCGTCTCCACATAAAGGTCATTTCCCTGCATATAGTAGGTCCACTTCACCTCGTAACCACCAGTGTCCCCAATCACTGTTTGTTTTTCTGCAGAAATATTTTTCAGAAGCAGCGGGGTCTTATCATCCTCATGAGTGGTAACTTTATATTTCCCCACAAAGGTAATATCAGTTTGCTCGTCTATAACAAGACCGGATGGGCGCTCAAATCCAAGTGTGGTCAGGAATGGATCATCATTCGGAGACCGGAACAGGCTCCCCTCTAGTGTAGTGCCGCCTACTTCAAGATTATATTTATAATAAGGCAGCTGCTCATGCTTCTCCTTCGCCCTTAGAGTTACACGAATCTGCGTAGGTGTAACAACCATCTGTTCAAAGGTGTGCATGGTATCTCCCGCTTCCAGCGGTGCATTCAGCGCCGTCTTGATCGTCCCGCTCTCCATCAGCTTTTTGCTTAGCTTCAGATCAAAGGACCACGGTCCGGCGATGGTTTGTTCCACCTTAGTATATTGAAGTTTAAAGATAGTGTTTCCGCCGGAAATTTCGGAAGGCTTAAAATACTGTTTCATCGTATATTCTCCGTTATCCCCCGGTGTACCCATCGCCCCCCCAGGAATTGGATCTACCCGGGTGTCTCCTTTGTAAGCCACAATCATCGGAAAGGTCCATTCCTTGGCCTCCGGATTATCGTAGGCTACTGCTGACGACAACAGCAGCTTATCCTCATTCTGCTCAAAAGGCTTGACCTCTACGCTCTTCATTCCCTCTATGCCTAGCGGAAAGTTCTGCCGCTCCGTAGAACTGCTGTTCAGCGGCAGCTCCTGCTCCGCCTGGCTTAAAGCCCGTACAGCCGATGCAGTCAGGGTAACCTCGGCTTCATCCTTCCCGGGTGTCCAGTCACTTTCAAAGTACCCGTTGTACAGCTGTTTCTCTTCATCCCACTGCTGATAGCTGTACTCTCCCTCACTGCTGTTACCCTGCTCATCCTTAAGAGACATCCCTTTGACACCCCAAATCTCTGTATCCGCACCTTTACCGACATCCATGCTGTACAGGATCACTGTCCGGTTCTCATCTACGAGAGCTGTGTGCAGTGTCAGCGTTACTCCGTCTCTGGTTATAGATTGCTCCAACGACTGCCCGAGATTCTGGTCCAGCGCAGCCTGAACGCCGTCCCTGTAACGGAGCAGATTACCCCAGTCATACTGTATTGCGGCATATACTGGAGCAGCCGCCAGCAGCGCACTGAGCGAGGCGGCAATTGTAATTCTGCGCCAGTTTCTAACGCGTTGCCCGCCCCGGACGTCCGCTGTGCTCATCCTTACCGGAGAGGTATCTCCAGCCTGCTCCAGCCTGCGCCACATATCACCAAAATCAGGATAAGGTACAGCTTCTTCATCATTTAGTTGACGCTTCAATGTATTTTCCAGTTTGTTCATAATATTCTTCCCTCCGCTCTTCGTCTTCAAAGCCAGCTTCCTGCAGAATGTCCTTCATCAGCTTCAGGCCTTTATGCAGTCTTGATTTGGCCGTACCGACCGGAATGGACAGTGCTTCCGAAACCTCAGCCAGGCTGAAATCATGCATATATCTCAGTGTCAGCACAGCTCTGATCTTTGCAGGTAGCCGTGACATATAGCCGCCCCATTCCCGCGCCGTTTCTTTCTGCTCAATCGTCCGTTCCACCGTTGTTTCTGTCTGGCTTTTCCATAAATACAGATTTTCCGTCACCTTCTTCTGCAGGCTGCGCGAACGCTTCAGATGATTCAGGCAGGTATTGACCGCAATTTTCATAATCCATGCCCGGGGATATTTAACATCCTCCCATTTGCTGCGGAATACGGTGATGAACACCTCCTGGCACAGGTCCTCGGCATCGGCGGCATCATGCACCATGTAGTAGCAGGTCCGATACACATCCTTATTGTAGGTTTCAAATAACTTCCGATTGCTCTGCACATGTCCCCCTCCTTTCTTGTGTGATCTGTCTATTTAACAATCCGGCTCATCAAAAGGTTCATTTTCTGAGCATAAACGATAAAAGCTGTTAGCGACATCCTTTTACTGGAAAAATTGATCACAACAAAAAAACATGAACCCCGGAAGGTCCATGCTTGCTTAAAACTGTATTTACAGGCTTTGCGTCGCCAGCAGAAAATTCGCCTCCAGCTCCTCCGGCGGCAGCGGACGGCTGTAATAATAGCCCTGTACCTTTATGCAGCCGCTCTCCACTACAATATCCAGCTGCTCTTTGGTTTCTATACCTTCGGCTATGACCTGCATATTCAGATGCCTTGCCATAGTAATGATGGTGGACACTATGGCCCGGTCATCGCTGCTTGCGACAATATCCTTGATGAAGGAACGGTCAATCTTCACTTTATGAATGGGATATAATTTCAAATAACTGAAGGAGCTATAGCCTGTTCCAAAGTCGTCAAGGCTGATACGAATTCCGTTCCGGGTCAGATTGTTCAGAATTCCGGCAGATGCAGAAGCATTCATCATCATACTTTCCGTAATCTCCAGTTCAAGATACTGCGGAGCAAGCCCGCTCTCCTCCAGAATCCCCATAATCTCCCCATGCAAATTGTACTGGTGGAACTGCTGGGACGACAAATTCACCGCCACAGGAATCAGCGGGCCGCCTGCATCCTGCCATAGCCGCATTTGGCGGCAGGCTTCACGAAGCACCCAGTTTCCGAGCTCAACAATCTGGCCTGTCTCCTCCGCATGCGAAATGAACAGGCCAGGCGGCAGGAGCCCTTTGTCCGGATGCTGCCACCTGATCAGCGCCTCTACTCCGATAATTTGATTGTTATCCGCGCGGATTTGCGGCTGGTAGTACAGAATAAACTCGCCGCGCTCCAGCGCTTTCCTCAAATCGCCTTCCATTTCAATCCGCTGGAGCAGCTGCTCATCCAGATCGTCCGAGAAAAACTGATAATCATTTTTACCGTTATTCTTAACCTCGTACATGGCAGTGTCCGCATTCTTGAGAAGCTGTACCTCATCTTGACCATGGCAGGGAAAGAAGGCGATTCCGATGCTTACCGTAACGTAAAAATCCTGCTCTTTCAGACGATACGGCTGCTCAATCGCTGCAACCATCTGCTCCGCAATGGCTGTTACATTCATGTTCTTCCGGGAGAACCGGCACAACATCGCAAACTCATCTCCCCCAATCCGGGCCAGCGTCACATTCTCGTTCACCACACTATGCCGGATACGGCTGCTCATTTCCTGGAGGAACAGATCGCCGTACATATGCCCCAATGAGTCGTTGATGATTTTAAACCGGTCAAGATCCATAACCATAACAGCAAACGGCTCCATCGTTTCACTATGCGCTTCAATGGTTTGCGACAACAGCTCATTGAACATTCTTCTGTTCGGCAGACCGGTCAACTCGTCGTGGAAAGCAAGGTAATGATTTTTCTCCTTAGCCCGCTTTTCTTCTGTCACATCTCTGGCAATTACATAGGTTCCGACCACTTGCCCGTCGACCATAACCGGAGCGTTAACCACACTAATCTCGACCCGGTGCCCGTCCTGATGGATGATCGCTGTTTCATAGCTCAGTTCCTCTCCGGCAAAAGATCTTGAGAACAGCTTCTGCATCCGGTCCTGCTCCTCCACAGCCACAATCGAGAGAATGAACATCATGTTCTGATCCTTAAAGGCACTTGAGCTGATTCCCGTGATTCTTGAGGCTGCAGGATTAAATCCGATAATGCGCATGTCCAGGTCAATCGAGATAATGCCGTCCTGGTTATTTTCATATAACGACCTGTACCATTTCTCAGTAACCAGTATCTCTGTGTCCTTGTTCGAGAACCGGCGGGAGATAAACATTCCGACAACTGATAACCACAGCGTGAACAAAGTCCCGCCTGCAATGACATAGGCAAGCCATTTCTGATCCAGGACAACACCGGTGATCCGTGCAGTATGATGCCGCGGCTCAAAGTGGACTGCCAGCATACCGGTGTAATGCATGCCAACAATCGCAGTTCCCATGATCAGACCGCTGCCCAGCTTCCTCCAATGATTGTCTTCTTCGCCATGATCGATAATATAGGAAAATAACCCGAGCGCTGCGTAGGATGCAACAAAAGCTATCAGGATGGACAGGACTACATATCCGGGAGTATAGATCACATTAATTTGCATCGCCGACATGCCGATATAATGAATCGCTGAAATTCCAATCGCTGAAAATACGCCAGCTCCAAGAAATTGAAGAATGCCCTGCTTGCAGCGGCTAATCACGACAAGGGCGATGAAAGAGGCAACGACAGAAACCCCTACTGACAACAATACAGTGTTCAGATTATAAGCAACCGGAAACGGCAACGATATGGCCAGCATTCCGACAAAATGCGTTGACCAGATCCCCATGCCCATAATTACTGCACCGCACATCAGCCATAGCCAACGTTTCTTCCCTTTGGATCTGCCTACTGCCCCTGCCAGACTTAGAACCGTATATGAAGCTGCTACCGCAATTACATATGAAAATAATACAAGCACCCTATCATGAGTACCATAGATATGCTCCACTTAAGTCCCCCCCTCTCTGTCTTCGATTTCTAAGAACTCCCCTGATCTTCTCCCGATAGTGAATATTTTAAATTTGCACTATTTCACTATTATTATCGACATAAATAGACCTAAATCGACAGATCAGAGAGTGGTTTTTATAAAAAAAATTAACGCTATAACTGAGCCTTCTCAAGCTCCTTGTTAGACGCCGTGTAGAGAGGTGCAATCCTATGAATGGAATCCTATGAAATGAAAGTTTCCCGCTCCCGGAATCCGTTCCGCGCCTCCATTTATTGTGCGTATACAAAAAAAAGGGCCCCGCCAGCAGCTGGCGGGGTCAAGGTATGTAATAAGGGGGTATGTGTCTAATATACAGTCCCAAGCTTAAAACAGTATTAAGTCCTCCTAAAGTTTTACTTAAATCTTCAGAAGGTTAGTATCTGCTCCAGATTCTTCAACATAACCTGTCTATTCCGCAGCAGCTCCCGCAATCTTGCCTTCATTGCGTGCCCGCAACAGGGTATGACGGTTCATCCGGATGAAATGCGCTTCCTGCAGACTGCGGCGCAGCAGATCAGCATCCACACCAAGCTCTTCCAAGGTAGAGGGTCCATGTACAGTGCGCAACAGGCCGCGCAACATTTCCGGTGAAGGAAGTCCGCTGATTTCCTTAAGCACCTGAGCCCACTGATCCTTGTCCGCCAAACCCTGCGTATCCGCCAGCTCATGGTACAGCGCGGAAATTTCCGCACAGGCCACACCTACCTTGGCGCCATGCAGCAGTTGTCTACGTCCGGTGCGGATGTACTCCATCTCCCAATAATGGGACAGATGATGTTCTGCACCGGATGCCGAATGGGATTGCCCAAACAGCAGGATTGCCAGGCCTGATTCAATCAGCGCTTCGGTCAGTACACGGATTCCCAGTTCGGTATGATTCCCGATCTCCTCTGCATGATTTACGCAGGCCAACAACGCCTTTTCGGTAATGGCGGCAACCGCCGGAGCATACGGCTCGTCAGCCGTCAGGCGGCCGAATTTCCAGTCGAACAACGAGGTGTATTTGCCCAGCATATCGCCAAAGCCTGCCGCCACCATGGGAGCCGGCGCCTTGCGCAGCAGCTCTGTATCGGCGAAGATAGCGACTGGACCGGCCGCAGGAATCGTTATCTTGTTGCCGCGGATAATCAGCGGCGAGCCGTTCGAGGTGAAGCCGTCTACCGAAGGAGCCGTTGGGACCGACACAAAGGGAATGGCTGCTGTATAAGCCGCATAACGCGCCACATCATGCAGTGTGCCCGAGCCTGCCACGATGACGGAATCTGCTTTAACTTTTTGAATATCCAACAGCACCTGCACTACAGAGGCTTCATCTGCAATAACATCGCCCTGCGCATTGGGCAGCACCAAGGTGGTGTGGACCGAAATCCCGGCTTCCCTGCACGCCAGCTCCAGACTTGCTCCCGCTACTTTCAGTGTATGTTCATCTGCCACAAGCACCGGCCGTTCCCAGCCCTGTGCGGCCACATAAGGAATGACCTGCTGCAGGGCACCCGGTTCTACATGAATAACCTGCGGAAGAGCAAAAGCTGCCCCTCCTTCTATTTCAGCTGCGGCTGCCTTTATATTATCCAGTATGCTGCTCATATCGAATTCCTCCTAAAAGTTTTGTTAGCAAAGGCTTCCTTATACATTTTATCAGAAGTCCAATATACAGGAAGAAACGGACGTACCGCACTCTGATCGAGCGCGGTACCCGTTTCTTGTCATCACACGAATATAGAGAGAATTAGAGCAGCTTCCAAGCGATATCGTTCAGGCGCAGTTCATTGCGGAAGGATCGTGTATTGGTATCTTTGTCGATGACCACACATTCGATGCCAACCATTTCGGCGAAATCAATCAGTTGCTCTGTAGTCACCACATACGAGAATCCGGTATGATGCGCACCGCCGGCCAGAATCCAGGCTTCCACGCCTGCCTTCAGGCTTGGCTGCACTTTCCACAATACACGGGCAACCGGCAGGTTCGGCATAGCTTCGGTAGGCTCAACGCCTTCCACTTCGTTCACAAGCAGACGGAAACGGTTGCCCATGTCGATGATCGAGGCATTCAGCGCTGCACCGGAACGTCCGTTGAAGACCATGCGGGCCGGATCCTCTTTGCCGCCGATACCGAGCGGGTGCACTTCAAGCTTCGGCTTGTCGACAGCAATGGTCGGGCAGACCTCCAGCATGTGCGATCCAAGCACCAGCTCATTGGCCGGATCAAGGTGATACGTGTAATCTTCCATGAAGGAGGTGCCTTTGTTGCCGGCGATAATCTTCATCAGGCGGACAAGCGCCGCTGTCTTCCAGTCGCCTTCTCCGGCAAAGCCGTAGCCCTGCTCCATCAGGCGCTGTACAGCAAGACCCGGAAGCTGCTTCAGTCCATGCAGATCTTCAAAAGTAGTAATGAAAGCTGTATATCCGCCTTCTTCCAGGAAAGCTTTCATCCCCAGCTCAATCCGGGCCTGATAACGAATGGATTCACGCACAGGTCCATCCTGATCTCCGCCTTGCGCAAAGTCATACGCCTTCGCGTATTCTGCCATCAAATCGTCGATCTGTGCTTCGGTAACGGCATCCACACGTTCCACGAGGTCACCTACACCATAGCCGTCAACGGTCCAGCCCAGCTTGATTTGTGCTTCTACCTTATCACCTTCGGTTACAGCCACCGAGCGCATGTTGTCGCCGAATCTGGCAACCTTCAGCGTTTGGCTCTCATTGAAGGCAGCAGCGGTGTTCATCCAGCCGCCGATGCGGCCTCTAACTTCACTGTCTTCCCAGTAGCCGACAACCACTTTACGGGCAATGCCCATACGCGCGCCAATGAAGCCGTATTCGCGGTCGCCGTGTGCCGACTGGTTTGTGTTCATGAAATCCATGTCGATGGAATCCCATGGAATATCACGGTTAAATTGGGTTGCCAGGTGCAGCAACGGCTTGTGGAGCTGCGACAAACCTGCGATCCACATTTTGGCCGGGGAGAAGGTGTGCATCCAGGTGATGATCCCTCCGCAGTTCTCATCGCTGTTCGCAGCAATTGCCAGCTTGCGGATTTCGTCCGCTGTAGTCAGAACCGGTTTGAATACTATTTCAAAAGGAACCGCGTCGTCCGAGTTAAGGCCTGCGGTAATTTGGCGGGAGTGCTCCGCTACTTCCTCGATCGTTTCAGGGCCATACAAATGCTGACTTCCGGTTACGAACCAGAATTGATAAGGTTTAATGGATAACATGTAATTACCTCCTAAAGTGTTGTGTACGTAACTTCACTGAATGATTTATTACCAAACTGACTTCGAATGTATCAACATACTATTCCGTAACATCCTCTTTAATCGCCTTAAGATGCTTCATGACATTGTTCTCGCCGCGGCCGAAATAGTCATGCAGTCTGGAATATTCCTGATACAGCTTTTCGTAGACTGCTACGTTTTCCGGAATTGGAACATAGGATTCTTCGCGGATACGGGCCATTTTTTCTGCCGCTTCTACGATAGAATCGTAACCGCCTTTTTGAGCACCGGCTGCAACTGCTCCGAACATTGCCGCGCCGAGCGCAGGCGTCTGCTTGCTTGCTGCCACTTTAATTTCCCGGTTGGTAACGTCCGCGTAGATCTGCATCAGCAGGCGGTTCTTTTGCGGAAGTCCGCCGCAGGCATACAGTACATCAACGGCTACACCGTTTCCGTGGAATGCATCCACGATCTTGCGTGTGCCGAAAGCTGTAGCTTCAAGCAGCGTGCGGTAAATTTCTTCCGGTTTGGTCAGCAGCGTGCAGCCAAGCAGCAGTCCGGTCAGGTTGGTATCCACAAGTACGGAGCGGTTGCCGTTCCACCAGTCCAGTGCGAGAAGTCCGGTTTGGCCCGGCTTGTAGGCCGCAGCCCGTGCTTCCAGCCAAGTATGGATGTTTACGCCTTCTTCCGCCGCAGCTTCTTTCGCATAGGCAGGGACCGCTTCTTCCACATACCATTCAAAAATATCGCCAACAGCGGATTGTCCAGCCTCATACCCGTAATATCCCGGAATGATTCCGTCTTCCACCACACCGCACATGCCTTCAACTTCTCGTTCGGTATCACCCAGGACCATATGGCAGATTGAGGTACCCATGGACATTACCAGTTTGCCCGGGGTAACTACACCTACAGCGGGTACAGCGGCATGAGCATCCACGTTGCCGACGGCCACGGCCGTACCTGCCACGAGGCCGATTTGCTGAGCCATTTCGGCAGTCAGTTCCCCGGCTTTCGTTCCCAGGGGAACGATATCCCCGCGCAGCTTCGTTTCGGTCAAGTTCTCGAGGCGCGGATCAAGCGCTTTGAAGAACTCCTTGTCCGGATATCCGTCCGCTTTATGCCAGATGGCCTTATAACCAGCCGTACAGCTGTTGCGTACAATGTTGCCGGTCATTTGCGAGATCACCCAGTCGGTAGCTTCCAGGAACTGATCAGCCGCATCATAGATTTCAGGCGCTTCGTCCAGGATTTGCCAGATCTTGGCCATCATCCATTCGGAGGAGATTTTGCCGCCGTAGCGCGGCAGCCATTTCTCACCGCGTTCAGCGGCGATGCGGTTGATTTCATTCGCTTCATGCTGTGCGGCATGATGCTTCCACAGCTTCGTCCAGCTATGCGGGTTCTCCTGATATTCAGGAAGCAGGCAGAGCGGCTGTCCTTGTTCATTAACCGGAAGCATCGTACAAGCGGTAAAATCTATGCCAAGACCTACGACATCCGCAGGATCAATGCCGGACTCACGGATTACCTCTGGCACCGAACGCTTCAATACTTCAATGTAGTCTGCCGGATGCTGCAGCGCCCAGTCATATTCCAGTTTTTTGCCGGTTCCCGGCAGAATCTCGTCAATCACGTGATGCGGATAAGGCGTTACATGATCCGCGACTTCCGTTCCGTCGGCCAGATCTACCAGCACAGCGCGTCCGGATTGGGTTCCGTAGTCGACGCCGATTGCATATTTTTTACTCATGTACGAATTCTCCTTTATATATAGTAATTAGCTTTGGCCGTAATAGGCATTTGCTCCATGCTTGCGCAGGAAGTGACGGTCGAGCAGCGTCTGGCTCATCGGCTGCACATTCGGGTTCAGCTGGAAGGTCTGTGTTGCCATCTTCGCAACTTCCTCAAGGACTACAGCGTTATGAACCGCATTATGCGGATCTTTCCCCCAGTTGAAGGGAGCATGGCAATGTACAAGCACACCCGGAATCATGTCCGGATTCAGATCCTTGAATGTCTCCACGATCACATTACCGGTCTCCAGCTCATACGCACCTTTGATTTCCTCGTCTGTCATCGGGCGGGTGCAGGGAACTTCACCGTAGTAATAATCGGCATGGGTGGTTCCGAGCGCCGGAATGCCTCTGCCTGCCTGTGCCCAGCCGGTTGCCCATGGTGAATGGGTATGGACAATGCCGCCGATGTTCGGAAATGCCTTGTATAGCACCAAATGAGTAGCTGTATCAGAAGAAGGGCGGTAGCTGCCTTCAACAATATTGCCTTCCAGATCAAGCACAACCATGTCGTCCCGGCGCAGCTTGTCATACTCCACACCGCTCGGCTTAATAACCACCAGTCCCTTTTCCCGGTCAATGCCGCTGACATTCCCCCATGTAAACGTTACCAAGTTGTAACGGGGCAGGTCAATATTGGCTTCCAGTACCTCTTGTTTCAATTGCTCCAACATTCGTAATCCTCCCTATGGTCTTAGGTATGATCGTTCTTTTGCTTTGCCACCTCATTATACACTTGTACGTACAATTAATCTATAGTTTTTTAATAAAACGGAGAATAGGTACATACAAATAAAAAACAGACTTCATCATCCTAGTATCGGATGATAGAAGCCTGTCTTCCCGCATCTCCCATTGTTTATTCTGACCTGGCCAGCAAATACAAAAAATAAGGTGTACTCAGCATAGTGATGATGATGCCGGTCGGTATATCTGTTCCGAAACTGACCGTGCGGGTAATTGTGTCCGCAATAAGTACCACCAGCGTCCCGGTCAGCGCCGAGGCCGGGAGGAGAAGCTTGTGGTTCGGGCCAACCAGCCTGCGCGCCAGATGGGGGCTAATCAGACCGACAAAGAAAAAATTGCCGCCCAGAGCCACACTTCCGGAGGAGAGCGCTACTGAAGCCAGAGTAAGTCCAAGAAATTCCGGTTTTACCGCAAGCCCTAAGCCCGTCGCTGTCTCATTGCCAAGATTGAGTGTATTTAGAATCCGCGACTTGTAAACCGCATAGCCCACCAGCAGCACTGTCCATGGGGCCAACACCGAAATATATTTCCAGTCATCACCCCAGAGGCTGCCCGCCATCCAGCGCTGGGCAAATTCGAACTGAGTATGATCCAGCCGGAGTGTAATCATCAGCGACAGCGCTCCATAGCCGCTTGACATGGCTACCCCCGTAAGGATTAATCCAGTGGGGGATATCTCCCTGCCCCGGCGGTAGGACAGCAAGAAGATCAGCACCGCTGCAGTCATGCCTCCGATAAAAGCCAGCACTGGCAGCGCAATCGCCGAGGAAACACCTTTAACGGAGAAAATCGCGATATAGATAAGCACAAACAGCCCGGACCCGGAACTGATACCCAGCGTTCCCGGACTAGCCATGTCGTTCCTCAGCAAACTTTGCATGATAGACCCAGCAACGCCCATTCCGATGCCAACCAGTATACAAAGCACGATCCGCGGCAGCCTGAATTCGAAGACAATCAGATTCTGCTTGTCTGTTCCTTTCAGCAGCAGTACACGCAGCACCTCCATGGGAGACAGGTTCATTTGGCCCGAATTCATTCCTATCACCACAATCAGAATGACCAGTACTACTAGTAGAAGGCATAAACCAATTCCCCGGGAAACGGTATAAGCACGCTGCTTCATCCTAATTCCCCCTTTTGCCGGCGTGACAGATAGAGGAAAACGGGAACGCCGATGATTGCAAAAATAATCCCTACAGGCGTTTCATTTGGGCGGTTAATGAGCCGGCCGAACAAATCAGCCCCCACCATGAAGGTCGCTCCGTAAAGCCCGGACAGCGGAATAATGTAACGGTAATCCACACCCGCCATATAGCGGACTACATGCGGGATAATCAGGCCCACGAAGCTGATGGGGCCGACGATCAATACCGACAATCCGGTCAGCACAAGCACAATAAGTGTGGCAATCCCCTTGATCCGCCCGGTTGGCAGCCCCAACCCGGACGCAACATCATCTCCCAGACTCAGCAGCGTAACCGAAGGGGCCAAAGCAATAGCAGCCAGCACGCCGACGGCAAACAGCGGCGAGATAATGCTTAGCTCTTTCCATGTGGTGCTGGCTGTCCCTCCGGCCGTCCAAAACGTAAGGGCCTGTCCGATGTTGTATTTAATGGCGACAAAGCTGCTAAACGCGGCAAATAGCATGGATACCGACATTCCCGCCAGTACAAGCCGCTGCGGGGTCATCCCCCTTTTGCTTAAAGAAGCGACTCCATAGGTCAGCCCTGTTGCTGCACCTGCCCCAAGACAGGCATATAGCATAGTCTGTGCATAAGTACGGTCCGGCAAAAAAGCCATGCAAAGCGCCATTGCCAGTCCCGCACCAGAGCTGATGCCCATCAGTCCCGAATCGGCCAGCGGATTTCTGGTAGTGCCCTGCATAATCGCTCCTGTCATCGCCAGGCTGCAGCCGACGATAACATCCGCAACCGTACGTGGAAACCGCAGGTTGTGAATGATCTGGTGCTCCGTTTTAGCGGGATCGAAATTAAAAATCGCCGCCCAAGCTGTATGCAGCTGCATATCAGCAGATCCGAAGGAAATGGAAGCAGCCACAACCAGCACGAGCGTCAAGAACCCTGCGGCCATCAGCAGTGAAAAGGACATCCCCCTTTTTTTTCCATATGTATCTGTATCCACATCTTTCATCATACCCTTCGTCCTTCATCAGTAATTTGCTGTCTCTCACAGCTTCATAGTTAAGAGCCCACCGGCCGAAGCCTGTGGGCTAAGCTGTTATGACTGCGGAGAATCCAGCAGTGCATTTACAATAAAGTTAACCTGCGCCTTAGCGGAATAAATGTCGGTATAATAGCTTAAGCCGAATTCCATCTCGATCAGATGATGGTTCTGGATAGCCGGCAGAGAGCTCCATACCTGATTTTGGCTCAAATCATCCATGCCATCATAGGTATTGCGAATGATATAGTCCCCTGCATATTCGGGAAGCACCTCGAGGGATACCGATTCAGAATAAGTGTTCTTATCGATAATTCCCGTTTGCACACCTTTTGGCGCTTTCAGTGAGAGCACATCGTAGACAATCCTGCCTGCTCCGAACAATTTGCCCATGACTGTCATGGAATCATTACCGCCTTCAAATACAGAAATCGTTTTTTCACCAAAGCCGGCATCCAGTAGCTTCTGGACAGATTCTTTTACATTCTGATCATAATCCGCAAGCACCTGCTCGGCTTCATTCTCTTTATTGAGTGCTTGTCCAATCAGCCTTACTCTTTCTTCCTGGGTAATCTCCCCGTAAGGCACATAGATAGCCGGAGCGATTTTGGACATCTCTTTGGCCTGCTCCTCACCAGCCGTGATAATCAGATCAGGGTCCAGCTTCATGACGGCTTCCATGTCCCACTCAGCCCAGTGCCCCAGATCGGTGCTTTCCTTGACCTCTTCCTTAAAAGCCGCACCATCATACGCCTCTGAAATCCCAACGGGCTGCACACCCAGAGCAATCACATCACCCATCAAGTATTGGACCAGCACACGCTGCGGATTGGCAGGCACTTCTACATCACCAAGTACAGTGGTTATTGTCCGTGTTCCGGTGTCCGCCACATCCTCAGGTGCAGAAGTAGCAGATCCGCCGCTTCCCGCCCCCTCCAGCGCGTTCCCTCCAGTTGTTGCATTACCCGTGGCGGCCGAACCGCCTGAGCAGGCGCTAAGCAGCAAGGCCATACACAGCATCGCTGTGGCGGCCATTGTTTTTTTCTTTTGTCTCATCTGAAAATGATCCCCTTCCACTCGTTGATTATGATAATCATTATCAATATAAGACCAAAACTCATCCATTTGAATGGCATATCCTTGCTCCGGGGATGGCATATCTTCATTTACGGCTGTCTGAAGTCCTTCTGATCTAAACTTGGAGGGCGAGATACCCATATGCTTTTTGAAGCTGCGGCTGAGCGTA
Source organism: Paenibacillus sp. IHBB 3054 (assembly GCF_051594305.1). NCBI lineage: Bacteria > Bacillati > Bacillota > Bacilli > Caryophanales > Paenibacillaceae > Paenibacillus > Paenibacillus sp. IHBB 3054. The sequence continues at coordinate 264,056 of NZ_JBOFBG010000003.1, forward strand.
TAACCATCCGGATAACCCACACTTTCTGCAATCCCCTGCAGATTCGCTTCTGTTTTGAGCAGCAGCTGCGACGCTTTCTCTACCCTCACACGTGTTAAGAACCGCATGGGACTCTCACCCACCTTATTCTTAAACAGCTTGGATAAATGCCCCTGACTGCACCCGAGAGCTTGAGCAGTGCTTTTCAGTGTGACTGAGTGTCTGTATTGTTCAAGGATATAACGTTTGGCCTGCTCAGCCAGATCTGTCTTGGCCGCGGTATGCTCCGTAAGCTGCAGATGCTTCAGCAGTTCATAAACGAACCTGTAGAGCAGCGACTTTACGTACAAACGCCCCAGTCCTTCATTGGATTTCCATATGGTTTCCATCTCCCGGGCCGTGTTGAACAGCATCGGTTTGTGAGTGGTCTGCACCCCATACTGCCGCTGAAAGGGACTGCTGCGCTCCATAATTTGCTGGATATCGTTCCTCCCGGGCACAGGAATCACGGCTTTGTATAGTATCAGATAATATTCAAAACTCGCTCCGCTTTCCACCACGATGTCTAACCGCATGCCCTTGCCTCCATGAAGAGCATAAGCACCGCTGACCGCAAGGAGCGTTCCTTCAATACATACCTTCGCTTCTCCTTCAATGACATAGATAAAAGCGCTGGCTGGCAGGCGGTAAGAATACAGTTCTTCCCCTGCCTCTATTCTCACCCGGCGAACATCCATCACTTTGACGGACGCATGGTTCCACACCAGCAGATGTTCATTCCATTCCATTGATTCCGGCACTTCCTTTGATATAGTCATTTTAAACCATTATAGTGATAACCATTCTCAACAACAACCCGCACACATACATTCATTAAATTCCAGATAAACTTAAATACGAAAAAAAGCCCGCACCCTGTGCGGACTTCCGTTACTGTTATTCAACTGCGGTCTAACTGTTCCAGCCGTTTCGTTGAGCTTCTCAGAACAAGCTCCGGCTTATAAATCCTGTCCTTCGGCGGCTCCGCACTTTTATGCTCAATCATGTCAATCAGCATGTTGGCTGCCTCTATACCCATTAGCTCTTTCGGATGTTTAAGGGTGGTCAGCTTCACTTCTGTCGCCATCGCCAGCGTTGAATCGTCGAAGCCGATAATCGACAGATCGTCGGGCACGCTTAATCCCGTCTGGCGCGCGGCCTCCAGCAGCAGTACTGCCAGCTCGTCATTGTAGCAGACGAAGGCTGTAGGCCGCTGGCATCCCTGCAGCATTTTTAATGCCGCTTCATAAGGCACGCTATGCTTCTGTTCGCTCGTATAATGGGTCACGGTATCCGCTCCCAGGGGAAGGCGGTGTTTGTGCAGCGCCCGTGTAAACCCCTTTAACCGGTTGGCACCCTGGAGATCGTCTGTCTTGAAAAACCCGGCAATCTCCCGGTGGCCCAGCTCAATCAGATGCTCCGCAGCCATAAATCCCCCTGCTTCGTCATCCAGCTTCAGGCAGGGACAATGCAGCTCGGGATACCGCTCATTGATCATGATGAACGGAATACGGTGAATTTCAAGCGCCAGAAACAGCGGCAGATTGGGATTGCCCTGTGCGCTTTTGGTCGGCTCAATAATCAGTCCCTTGAACGGCTGGCCCAACAGCATCTCCAGGTTCTCCCGCTCCTTATTCTTGTCATTGTCGGTGCTCGACAGCATCATGCTGTATCCGCTGCCGCGAAGCTGCGCTTCTGCGCCGCGTACAAGATGAGGAAAGATATAATCAGAAATATGTGTCGTCATCATGCCAATCATACTGCTGGTCTGCAGCGGCCGCGTTTCCTGCCGGGCAACAAAAGTTCCCTTCCCTTGCAGGCGGTACAGCCAGCCTTCCTTCTCCAGTTGGCCAAGCGCTTGGCGAACCGTCTGTCGGCTCATCCCGAATTGTACGGCAATTTCATTCTCGGATGGGATCTGGTCATCCGGCTTCAGCCGCCCGGACTCCATCCAGGACAGCAGTTCACCCTTTAGCTGCATATATTTCGGTATCGGTTTATCCGTCATGGTACACCTCAGGCTACTTATATAGAGTAATACAAGTCATTATAACATAAGCCACTTGTATGTACATGTTAAGTCTTTACTTTTTTGAATCTTCAGCCTCCCTTTTATCCATTTGATTTAACCAGGGGATTCCGGAGAAGCTGCCGTTTCGCGCAAAAATGCCCCACACTGGTGGGGCATCCCGATGTAGCAGCTTTGCCATTCATTTCGCTTCATTTAATACGCTTCGTACTGTACCCCTGTCAGCTATTCCTTCTTCATAATTTCGTGCAGCTGACGTTTATCGGCTTCCTGTGACCGCTCAAGTGCCTCCAGATCATCCTGATCCGCTTCCGCCGCCGAGAACTCCACATCTTCCAATTTCGCTTCGTAGAGCATCTTCTGCTTGTCTGTTTTAGAGAAGATCTTTGAGTTTTCTCTATCCATCGGTTGTCCATCCTCCTGATTTGTATTGATGTGTCAAGACTTAGACCATTCCGCCGGCCTCTTCGATTATAGTCAATGCCTGGTTATAGGAATTCTGGTCCACGATAACTGTCAGCAAAATATTCCGGCCTGTCGGTCCGCCGTCACCGCCGTGGCTCATGCCGCTGCCGCTTGTATGCGCTGCAGACAAAATACCTGTGTGCGGGTTGACAGAGGTCATGGAATCCATACTTGCCAGATTGCCGGTCACCGGATTCACGCTTGCCTGCAGCCCGTTTCCGCCAAATCTGCTGAAACGGTCAATGGACAGCTCGCTAACTCGTAGCGCCTGAAGCTTGCGGGAGACGCCCTCGGCTTCCTCGGGAGCCTTGAAGTAGGCTAATATAGATCTCTCCGACATTATATCCCTGCTCTCGCCTTTAATTTATAACACTGGATGCTTGGTTAGGTTGTCTCAGGCAAGCCTATTTTATGCTTCTGCTGTTATTTATTCTACTATCCGGCTGGAATTTAAATGCGGGTCCAACTTCACCGTAATATGGTACAAAAGGGCTATATTCTATTTCGGATTAAACCTGTAGAATAAATGTAATTTTCATTTATATTCCATTTTTTAGAAGGAGGACAGCAATCACACGGCAGTTAAATTCATGTTTGGGAGGATGAAGCTATTTTGAAACAACCATTAAGGCATTCCATTCAAAGATTTGGTATTGGCGCAGCAAGTTTCAGCTTGGCCGCTTCTCTATTGTTTCCTGTTTCTGCCTTTGCGAACTCATCCCTTGAGTCATCCTCAGGGCTATCTGCCCAAACAACCCTAGAACAGGCCCAGAAGGTGATCCCGCAAAATTATGCGGGAGTAAATACCGGATCAGCTCCTGTTACAGTGATTGTTGAACTGACCCATAAGCCGGTCAATGTATACGAGAGTGAAGCCAAAACCTCGGCTGCGCGTTCCTCCACCTCTCAACGAAGCAAAATCCTTACCGAACACAACTCTTTCAAAACTGCAGCAAGACAGCTCGGAGCTGCTATTGAAAATGAATACAGCGACATATTTAACGGATATTCAGTGACTTTGCCGGGAAATCAGGTAGACAAACTGCTCAAGCTGCCTGGAGTGGCGGCTATCTATCCGAATGATGAAGTCCACGCGCTCGCAGACAGCACTGACACTGCCACTCTCCCGGCAACTCGCAGCTACTCTGATACCGGAGAACTGATTGGAGCAGACAAGCTTCATGAGCAGGGTTACACCGGCAAAGGCGTTCAGGTTGCCGTTGTTGATACCGGTATTGATTATAAGCACCCGCTCCTGAAGGATAATTATAAGGGCGGCTATGATGCGGTGGATAAGGATAACGATCCATACGAAACAGAGCCCGATCCCACCAAACCGCCTAAGGGCACCAGCTCTTATGATACCTCGCATGGCACACATGTATCGGGCACCATTCTCGATATAGCGCCTGAAGCGGATTTATATGTGTATCGTGTGCTTGGTCCATATGGCAGCGGCACAACAGCAGATGTCATCGCCGGAATCGAACGCGCCGTTCAGGACGGTGCGGATGTCATCAACCTTTCACTGGGCTCCAGCATGAACCAAAGTTATTCTGCCGATTCGATTGCGATTGACAATGCCGTGAAATCCGGTGTAGATGTCATTATTGCTGCCGGTAACGCCGGTCCGGACGAATCGACGCTCGGCTCCCCTGGCGGCGCACAGCTGGCGCTTACGGTCGGCGCCTCCACTATTCCGGTCACCATTCCTTTTTTTGATATTGGTAATCTCAATGATATCCCTGGCCTGATTTCCACATACTCCCCGGAATTGACTGAAGATATCTCGGACTTGACGATCGTTTATGCCGGCCTGGGCACTGAGGCTGACTTCGCAAATGTCGATGTTACCGGCAAGGCAGTACTAGTGGACCGCGGACAGATCAACTTCGGCGCGAAATCGCTGAATGCCAAAGCTGCCGGTGCCAAGGTTCTGTTGATTGCCAACAATACCACCGGTGAATTGAACGCCACTTTAGGAGCACCCGGAGACTATATTCCTACTTTCGGCATCAATCAGGAGAACGGCAAAAAGATCAAGGATGAGCTGAACGCGAGCAGAAAATCAATCAGCTATGTTCCCGTAGCTGAAAAGAATCAGCTGGCCGATTTCAGCTCTACCGGCCCCGGATTGCCAGACTATTTGCTGAAGCCGGATGTAGTTGCTCCCGGTGTAAGCATTAATTCCACCGTACCTATTTGGGAGAGCACGGACGAGACGTATGATAACGCCTTCGGTCTGAAGCAAGGAACAAGTATGGCAACTCCGCATGTGGTTGGAGCCGTTGCCCTGTTATTGGGTAAATACCCGGATCTTGCACCGGACCAGATCAAATCACTGCTGATGAATAATGCTGACCCTATATTTGCCCGGGGCGGCAGCTCTTATTCCCTCTATCAGCAAGGAGCAGGTTTAATCAATCTGGTGAAATCAGTTGATGCAGGCTCTATCGCCAAGGTAGGAGAGATTTTTTACAGCGGCCTTCCAGGCTCTGCCGAAATTCCATACTATGCGGGTTCCCTGTCCTTCGGCCTGCAGCCGAAAGGTGCAAGCGTGACGAAAGCCGTCTATGTGGAAAACTTCAAGGACAGCGGAAAGAGTTATAGTCTTTCTCTTGAATGGCTGACCAACAAGCCTAGTGACATCTCGGTGTCCACAGCACCTAATGTCATTACCTCCGGAAGCGGAGACAGCAGTTATATTCCCGTTGTGCTGGGCGTTTCCGCAACAGCACAGGACGGAGCTTATGAAGGTATTCTGAAGCTTACCTCCGGAAGCGAGGTTCTGCGTCTCCCGCTCAACGTTCTGGTAGGCGACAAATTTAATCTGGATCCAGTAAACCAGCTCAGCCTGGATGATACCGAAATTTCACCAAATGGAGACGGACTGTTCGATAAGACAGGCTTCTACTTCTCGGTGAACAAAGATCTGCCGAATATCCGGTTTGCCGTAACGGCCCAAGATGCACCGGCTACTGTAATCGGTGATGTGTATTCCGCCCAAGGGACCATCTACCGGGGAGCGCACGAATTCCTGGATTGGGGCGGAACGGTAACAGATCCTGCAACCTCTAAAGTAAGTGTGCTGCCGGATGGGCACTACAATATCACGCCTGTTCTGCAAGGCAACCTTTGGCTTACCGATCAAGCCATTCCATTCACAGTAGATACTGAGAAGCCGCTCTCTTCCGGATACGCAGTCGAGGAATATGAGCTGGAGTCACCTGATGATGCAAGAGTGGCCAATATTAGTGCAACCATTGACTCCGACCTTTTGGCCGATCTGATTTCCACCTCCAGACCTGTGTCTTCTCTCTTCAGCGTGTATGCACTTGCCGAAGATGAAAACGGAGAAGTATCTGCCTACCCAGGAGTTATCGCCCCTGACGGTTATTTCGAAATTGATGTGCCGGTCAGTGAAGGCGTTAATGATTACATTGTGTACGTGACCGATGCCCTGGGTAATGGTGCTGCTGAAGAGGATTACAGCCAGCATCTGGTATACAACACCAATGGCGGTGTTCTTGTTGCTCCTAAACTCTCTGCACAGACCATCGAAACCGGTCAAACGGTTACGGTAGATGTGTATTTCTCGGCAACGGATGCGGTCTATGGTGTGAACGGCGCCGGAGTCAACATCGTCTACGATGAAAAGCTTGCTGCACCGCTAATTACATCGAGCGTACAGCTCGCTACGTACCAGGAGCAAAAGTTCCCGGGGGTTCCATTATTACAAACGGATACGACTACCCCGTCTGCCGACGGACTGAAGTTGACATCTTATGCAGTTCAATTAGAGGGAGGAGCATATAGTGGTACCGGCTCATTGGTACAGTTCACCTTCACTCCTAAGACTGCAGGGATCTATTCCTTTGAGCTGAATGATTTGCTCACCTGGAATGAGAAGAAACAGGATAACGTTCCGTCAAGCTATTCTACAGTGACGGTGACCGTTAACGATCCGGTTAAACCAACCGATCCGGAAACACCGACTAACCCGGAGACACCAACAAATCCAACGAATCCAACGAATCCAACGAATCCCGAAACACCAACCAATCCGGGCTCACCAGCTAATCCTGGCTCACCTGCCTCCACACCGGCTCCGGTTGCCGGCACATCGCTTAAGTCCGGGCAGCTGGTAGAAAAGGCTGATCCTGCTGGCGGCAAGCCGACGGCTGTGCTCAACATTTCTGAGGCGGCTTTGACTGCCGCCCTGCAAAACGCATCCGAAACAGCCGTTTCGCTTGATCTCGGCGATGTGGATTTTGCGAAATATGGTCAAGTGAGTTTTACTCTTACCGCAGCTCAGGCTGAGAAGCTTAAGTCTTCAGCCAAAGCGCTAAGTCTCACAGGTACTGGATTTACGCTGGTCGTTCCAGCAGCTACACTTCCCGACTTCATTTCCGGCAGCGGGCTTACTCTGAGCCTTAGTCTTGCCGAAGGTGCCGATACGGGTACCCTGGCGGGAAGCACCACAGCTATTGACCTGAGTTCTGCTACTCTGATTCTCAAAAATGGCTGGACTACCGGAAAACCTGTCATTCTACAGCTTGCTCTCAATAAAGACGGCCTAAAGGATGTCCGCAAGACAGCGGTCTATCAGCAAAACGCTGACGGAAAATGGGCTTATCTGCAGGCAGGCACACTTCCTAAAGAAGGGGTGCTGCAATTTACCATTACCGCTGATGGTACCTACAGCGCTGCCGTACGCAATACAAGCTTCAAAGATATCGGCGCACACTGGGCCAAGGAAGATATTGAAATTCTGGCCGCTCACGGCATCGTAGCCGGCAAAGGCACTGATGGCAGTTTCAAGCCATCCGATACCTTGAGCCGGGCCGAACTATTGACACTCTTCGACCGCTTGCTTGGCAAGGGAGATACCTGGTCGTCCCGCAGCAAGGAGAGCGGATCTCGTGAGGTATTGACTCGTGAAGAATCTGCAATCATCCTTGCGGAAGCTTTAGGTGCAGACAGTACTTCCAGTACTGCCTTAACCTTCAAGGACACAGGCAAGATCTCAGGCGCCGCCAAGGGTGCAATCTCCTTCGCGGTAGACAAGGGCTACCTGAAAGGAGTAGGGGCCAACACCTTCAATCCTGGAGGCACCCTGACCCGCGCGCAAGCAGCATCTATTCTGCAACGTGTGCTTGAGGATCTGCGCTCTTAAGATCACCATTCACTAAAAAATCAAAAAAAACGGCTGCACCATCCTGAAACTTAAGGGGGTGCAGCCGTTTTTGTGTGTGCAGGTGAAGTCACAAGCACTCTATTCATTACATAAAATAGCCCCCTAGCCTCCGCACAGCGGAAACAGGGGGCTATTAAGGTTATCATCGGTGAATAAATCAGTCCCCGCGGAATGCACGTTTCACACGGTCAAAGAAGGATTGCTCCTGCTCATGTGTGTTCTCTCCGTTGTAAGAAGCGAACTGGCGGAGCAGATCCTTCTGCTCTTCGCTAAGCTTGCTTGGAGTGACTACGATGACACGGACATGCTGGTCGCCTGTTCCGTTGCCGCGCAGATGCGGGACACCTTTGCCTTTGAGGCGGAAGAAGGTGCCTGTCTGTGTTCCGGCAGGGATCTTAAGCTTTACTTTTTCCGTCAAGGTAGGAATCTCGATCTCGTCGCCAAGTGCTGCCTGAGCGAACGTAAGCGGAACCTCGCACATGATGTCATCATTCTCACGCACGAAGAAATCATGGGTCTTCACGCGGATCACAATGTACAAATCGCCGGCAGGGCCGCCGCGTGTGCCGCCTTCGCCTTCTCCGGTCATGCGCAGCTGTGCGCCGTCATCGACACCGGCTGGAATGCGCACATGAATCTTACGCTGCTTCTTGACCTTGCCTTGACCAGCGCAAGTCGTACATTTTTCCTTGATGATCTTGCCTGTGCCGCTGCAATGGGAGCAGGGACGGCGGTTGCGCATTTGTCCCAGCGGTGTATTCTGCACGAATTCCTGCTGGCCGCTGCCGTGGCATACGGAACAGGTCTCCGGTTTGGTGCCGGGTTTAGCTCCGGAGCCGAAGCAGGTATCACAAGACTCCGTGCGTGGAATGGTAATGTCGGTTTCTTTACCGAATACCGCTTCCTTGAATTCAATGGTCATCGTGTATTGCAAATCACCGCCGCGCTGCGGAGCATTCGGATCACGCCGTCCGCCGCCGCCGCCGCCGAAGAACATATCAAAGATATCGCCGAGTCCGCCGAAATCTCCACCTCCGCCGAAGCCGCCGCCCATTCCCTGGTTAGGATCAGTATGACCATACTGGTCATAACGCGCCCGTTGCTGGCTGTCGCTCAGCACATCATAGGCTTCCTTCACTTCCTTGAATTTCGCCTCGGCGTCACTGGCTTTGTTAACGTCCGGATGATACTGGCGCGCCATCTTGCGGTACGCTTTTTTCACTTCTTCGTCTGAAGCATCTCTACCGAGGCCCAGAACCTCATAATAATCGCGTTTGTCTGCCACTGCTTTCACCTCCGTACATCAATTTCCATAATCCCTGTAACATGTTAAAAGGAAAGCCAAAACACGGGATGCCCCGGTTTTGACCTTCCCTTCTTACAGAAATACATTTATCGTTTAAGGTTACCCTTGATTCTTCTCGTCGTCAACAACCTCGTAATCGGCATCAACAACATTGTCTTTCTTCGCACCCTCTGGAGCACCTTCAGCACCCTGTTCAGCCTGTGCAGCCTGCTCATACAACTTCACGGACAACTGCTGTACAATCTCTGTCAGCGCTTCTGTAGCTGCATTGATTTCTTCCAGGTTGTCAGTTTCCAATGCTGCTTTGAGTTTATCCTTGGCTTCGTTTGCTTTCTCAACTTCAGAAGCATCCACTTTGTCGCCGAGGTCTTTGATCACTTTATCTGTGGAATACACGAGCTGGTCAGCGGAGTTCTTGGCTTCCACCAGTTCTTTACGCTTGCGGTCTTCCTCAGCGTGCAGTTCGGCATCCTTCATCATTTGTTCAACTTCCGCGTCGCTCAGGCCGCTGGAGGAAGTGATCGTGATCTTCTGGCTCTTGTTCGTGCCTTTATCTGTTGCGGATACATTTACGATACCGTTGGCGTCAATATCGAAGGTTACTTCGATTTGCGGTACGCCGCGCGGTGCCGGTGGAATCTCATTCAGCATAAAGCGTCCCAGCGTCTTGTTGCCGTTCGCCATTTGGCGTTCGCCTTGCAGGACGTGAATTTCTACGCTCGGCTGGTTATCAGCAAAGGTCGAGAACACTTGCGATTTACTTGTAGGAATCGTAGTGTTGCGCTCGATCATCTTCGTGAACACGCCGCCCGCAGTTTCAATACCGAGGGACAGTGGAGTTACGTCGAGCAGTACAACGTCTTTCACATCGCCGGTCAATACGCCAGCTTGAACAGCAGCACCGAGGGCTACTACTTCATCCGGGTTAACGCCTTTGTGCGGGTCTTTGCCGGTAAGCTTCTTGATGGCATCCTGTACAGCAGGAATACGTGTGGAACCGCCGACCAATACGATACGGTTAAGATCAGCCGGAGTCATGCCAGCATCGTTCAGCGCTTGGCGGGTAGGTCCCAGTGTGCGTTCTACCAGGCTGGCAGTCAGCTCATCGAATTTAGCACGGGTCAGGTTGATCTCCAAGTGCTGAGGCACTCCGTCAACGACAGTGATGAACGGAAGCGATACTGTAGTTGTCAGTACGCCGGAAAGCTCTTTTTTCGCTTTTTCCGCAGCATCCTTCAGACGTTGTACAGCAGCTTTGTCCTTGCTCAGGTCAATTCCTTGCTCTTTCTTGAATTCTGCTACGAGATAATCCATAACCAATTGGTCGAAATCGTCACCGCCGAGACGGTTGTCACCGCTGGTTGCTTTTACTTCGAAGAAGCCATCGCCCAGTTCAAGGATCGATACGTCGAACGTACCGCCGCCAAGGTCATAGACGAGGATCGTTTGATCTTCGGATTTCTCCAGACCGTAAGCAAGCGCCGCTGCTGTCGGCTCGTTGACGATACGCAGCACTTCCAGACCGGCGATCTTGCCCGCATCCTTCGTAGCTTGACGCTGACTGTCATTAAAGTATGCAGGAACTGTAATAACCGCTTGGGTTACTGTCTGGCCCAGATATGCTTCTGCATCGGATTTCAGCTTCTGAAGAATCATGGCCGAAATCTCTTGTGCGGAGTAATCTTTGCCGTCAATGCTTTCTTTGTGGCTCGTACCCATGTGGCGTTTAATCGAAGCAATTGTACGGTCAGGGTTCGTAATAGCCTGGCGTTTCGCTGTTTCGCCGACGATGCGCTCGCCGTCTTTCTTGAAGCCTACAACCGAAGGGGTTGTACGCGCGCCTTCCGGATTCGGGATAACGACGGCTTCGCCGCCTTCCATAACGGCAACGCAAGAGTTGGTGGTTCCAAGGTCAATACCGATAACTTTACTCACTGTAATGTGCCTCCTCAAAAATGATATGGAGCCCTAGCTCCTATAATAGTTAGTTATTTATGATGATCATGCAGCAGGGTGATACCCGGCTATATAGACAGGACTACATGCTGACTTTGACCATGGCGGGACGAAGAACTCTATCTTTCAGGAGATAGCCCTTCTGGACCTCCTCCGTCACGATACCTTCTTCGTGCTCGTCGCTCTCCACCTGCATAATGGCCTGATGATATTCAGGGTTAAAAGGCTGTCCTACTACTTGCATGGCTGTAAGTCCTTCAGACTTCAATACCCCTTCAAGCTGGCGGAAAATCATATTCACACCTTTGCCGAAAGCCTCGGATTCTGTACTTGCCGAAGCCGTGGCGAGTGCACGCTCGAAATTATCCAGTACAGGAAGCAGTTCACCGACCAGCTTGGAAGTGGCGTATTGCGCCAGCTCTTCCTTCTCCTTCTGCGTACGGCGGCGGAAGTTGTCAAAATCGGCTTGCACACGCAGCGCGCGCCCTTGATATTCCTCAGCCAGCTCCTGCAGGCGCTTAGCAGCTTCACCGCTGCCCGAAGCCTCCCCGCTGGTCTCTTCCCCCGTAAACGAACCGGTTTCCTGTGCTGCTTCTGACTCATCGGCTGCCTGGTTCTCATTTATAGCCTGATCCTTAATTTCATTTGAATCTTGCACTTGATCCTCTTTCAAGTTGTCTTCACCTCCTTAAAATCAGTCACGTTAATCTTTAACACTCTGTTCACTTATACCAGTGTGCCAGCATCGCTGTCAAATCCCGGGACAGAATCCCCAGTATGCCCATTACTCTTGCGTATTCCATCCGGGTCGGGCCAAGGATGCCGATGCTTCCCAGCGCCTTGCCGTCGAGCGAATAAGTAGCGGTAATCAGACTGCAATTGGCGAAGGCCTCATGCTTATTCTCGGTACCAATCCGCACCTGCATACCGGTTCCGCCGGAAGCGGGGGCCAGCATTTTGAGCAGGGTCGGCGTTTCCTCCAGCAAATCCAGAATATTCTTGACCTTGTCGACGTCTTTGAACTCCGGCTGGGTCAGCATATTCGTCGCCCCGCTGAGATAAATGCGCTGTTCATGATCGCTTTCCAGCGCCGTGTCCAGTACTTTCATTAATTCTTCATAATGGGAGATGTGGCGCTGCATTTCCTCGCCAAGCTCGGAATAGAGCTGGCTCTTCAGCTTATAGAGCGGTACGTTCACCAGTTTGCTGTTCAGCAGATTAACCACTTTCTCCATTTCGGAGAGGGAAATCTCCGGAGGGATTTGAACCGTACGGTTCTCGACCTGTCCGGTGCTTGTAACGATGATCGCCACGGCGTTGTTGCCATCGAGCGGAAGCAGCTGAAAATGGCGCAATGATGTATGAAAAACCTCCGGTCCCAGCAGGATGGAAGTATAATTCGTCATATTGGAAAGGATCATTGCCGCATGTTGGATTACCTGCTCCGTCGCATTCAGCTTCTCTGCGAAAAAAGCGCGGATCGTGCCCATTTCTGCCGACTCGGCGGAATTCCACGGCACCAAATGATCCACATAATAGCGGTAGCCTTTATGGGAAGGAATTCTCCCTGCCGATGTATGGGGCTGCTCGAGATATCCTAAATCCTCCAAGTCGGCCATTTCGTTGCGGATAGTAGCAGGACTGTAGCCTACATCCCCCCGTTTGGAAATGCTGCGCGAGCCCACTGGCTCAGCGGAAGATATATAATCATCAACGATAGCGTTAAGTATCATTCTCTGGCGTTCGGTTAACATGTAATTCCCTCCTATCGGCTGTGGCTCCGATTCGTTAGCACTCTGGTCAGATGAGTGCTAACCACTAATACAAAAATACCAAACTGACCTTGACATTGTCAAGTCAGTTCAGCATCTTGGGTGCAGTCATTATTCGACTCATTCATGAATCCCCCGGAAAGTCTGCCGGTCACTTACCACACCTTGCAGTGCAATCCAGGAATGAGTACTTAATATCAGCTTCTATATTTATGTTGCAGGCTACTTGCGGCCCGGTTAATTCAGCATCTTAAGCACAGCGATTTCGTCGCAGGCATTCTGCTTCTTGCAGTTGACACAATCGGTCCATACCTTCTCGGGGAAGATTTCTTTTTCTACGACAGTGAAGCCGTTTCTGAGGAAAAAATCAACCGCATAGGTCAAGGCCATAATCTTCGGAATCCCCTGACGCCTTGCTTCTTCTGTCAGCTTCTCCAGAATCATTGAGCCTACTCCCTTGCCCTTGCCCTCATCACGCAGACCGAGGGAACGAACCTCGACAAGATCATTACCCAGTCTGAAAAGCGATCCGCAGCCGACAAATGTACCGCCGATTTCAGCGATCACAAACTGATCAATCTGGCGGGCCAGCGCTTGCCTGGAACGGGGCAGCATGATACCGCTCTGAGCGTATTCTTCAATCATTAGAAACAGCGGCTCAACATCCTCCACTGTAGCATTTCTGCATATCACCTTCTGGTCTCCTGTAGGAACCGAATGGCGGATCATTTCCGTTTTGACAAGCACTTTGACTCACCCCTCGTTGTTAATATGAATAAATATACAACAGAGTGAATTACAATTCAAGGGGTATTTTAAAATTAAACCTCTGTCAAAGCACCGACAAATTCACCAAATACATCATTCCCGAACAGGATTCCCTGCTTGCTCAGACGGTAGACATCCCCCTCCTGCTCAAGCAGCCCGGCATGCAGCATTTTATGCAGCGAGTTCGCAAAAACAGTCTCCAGCGATTTGCCGAACTGAGCCTTGAACGCCCGGTCCGACACGCCTTCACGTATGCGCAGACCGACCATCATGAAGTCCTCCATCGCTTCCTGTTCGGAGATCGGGAAGGAATCCAGCCGCGGCAGCCCGCTGCGCGAAGCCTCGATATACGGATTGACACCCTTAATATTCATATGCCGCTGCCGTTTGACATATCCATGCGCCCCCGCGCCCAGGCCGTAATAATCTTCATTGCGCCAGTACGTAATATTGTGGCGGCTTTCCATTCCCGGCTTGGCGAAGTTGCTGATCTCATATTGCGTGTAGCCCGCAGCCTCCATCGTCGACATCAGCAGCAGGTACATCTCCAGCTCATCCTCCTCACTTGGTAGCGGAAGCTTGTTCTTATTAAACAGCGTGTGGAACAGCGTGTTCTCCTCCACCTTTAGGCTGTAGATGGAATAATGGGGCAAGTCCAGCTCCAGCGCCTTGCGGATGCTTTCTCTAAGCATATCCACCGTCTGGTTCGGCAATCCGAACATCAGGTCAACAGAGAGATTATCCAGTCCGACCGCGCGTGCATTTTCCAGGCTGCGGTACACGTCATCCACATTATGAATCCGTCCAATGCCGCTAAGCAGCTCATTCTGGAAAGCCTGGACACCAAAGCTGACCCGGTTGACCCCGCCTTCTTTCATTACCATTAGCTTATCCTTGTCTGTAGTACCGGGATTTGCCTCCATCGTGAACTCGATATTCTCATCCCACTGCGGGAAATGCTTGCGTACTGACTTCAGAAAGTAGGCCATTTCATCCGGCTTCAGCACCGTCGGTGTTCCCCCGCCGACAAAGATCGTCTTGATGACACCCGGAGGGGTGTTCTTCACCGTCAGTTCCATCTCCCGGTCCAGGGCATGCAGATAATCCATCACCGGCTGGTCCTTCAGAACATAGGAATTAAAATCACAATAAAAGCACTTGTTCGTGCAAAACGGGATATGAATATATACGGCCTCAGGGGGACGGCCATTGTTTTCTGTGTTCATAGCTGTCTCCTTACTATACTAAAGTCGTCAGCAAAGCTGACTTGATTGTGGAGAAATCTTGACGCCTTTATATTGGAAAGGCCTTGATCTACCATATATCTTTACTTCTCTTATCACAAAAGGGAAGCCTGACGGCTTCCCTTGCAGAGCGATCACTTGCCATTGACATCCTTTAAGACGGTTTACTCGTCAATCTTCAGCACGGCCATGAATGCTTCCTGCGGCACCTCAACACTGCCGACCTGCTTCATGCGCTTCTTGCCTTCCTTCTGCTTCTCCAGCAGCTTCCGCTTACGCGAGATGTCCCCGCCGTAGCATTTGGCAAGAACGTTCTTACGCATCGCCTTAACGGTCTCACGGGCAACAACCTTCGTGCCGACAGAGGCCTGAATCGGCACCTCAAACATTTGCCGCGGGATGATGCCGCGCAGCTTCTCGCAAATGATCCGCCCGCGGTTGTACGCGCGGTCGCGGTGGACGATGAACGACAGGGCATCGACCTGCTCTCCGTTCAGGACAATATCCATCTTCACCAGGTTGGACTGGCGGTAGCCGGAAATTTCATAATCGAAGGAAGCATAGCCCTTCGTGCCTGATTTAAGCTGGTCGAAGAAATCATATACGATTTCGGACAGCGGAATCTGATAAGTGATCGTCACCCGATTGGAATCAAGATACTCCATGTTGACGAATTCACCACGTTTGTTCTGGCACAATTCCATTACGGTACCCACGTAATCGTTCGGGACGATAATTGCGGCCTTAACGTACGGCTCTTCCACGTAATCAATAGTACCGATCTCCGGATAATGCGACGGATTATCGATTTGAAGCATTTCGCCGTTGGTCAGCATAATCCGGTAAATAACGCTCGGGGCTGTCGTAATCAGCGGCAGATTGAATTCACGCTCAATCCGCTCCTGAATAATCTCCATATGCAGCAGTCCGAGGAAGCCGCAGCGGAAGCCGAAGCCAAGCGCGCTTGAGCTTTCCGGCTCAAAGCTGAGCGACGCATCATTAAGCTGGAGTTTCTCCAGCGCTTCGCGCAGGTCGTTGTAGTCCGATGTTTCGATCGGATATAGACCGCAATACACCATCGGATTGATCTTACGGTAACCAGGCAGCGGTTCCAGGGTTGGATTCTTGGCATCCGTCACTGTATCCCCGACACGGGTGTCGCCTACATGTTTGATTCCGGCTACGATAAAGCCGACATCGCCGATATTAAGCTCATCGACAATAGTCATGCGCGGCATAAACGCCCCGACTTCAATAACCTCGAATACCTTCTCGGTTGCCATCATCTTGATCTTGGAACCGGTACGGATCTTTCCGTCCATAACACGGACATAGACGATAACGCCTTTGTACGGATCAAAGTGAGAGTCAAAGATCAATGCCTTCAGCGGTTCTTCAGAGTTGCCGGTCGGTGCAGGAACCTGTTTGACGACCTGCTCCAGAATTTCCTTGATACCGATACCGGCTTTGGCAGAAGCAAGTACCGCTTCACTGGCATCCAGTCCGATCACATCCTCAATCTCCTGCTTAACCCGTTCCGGGTCGGCACTTGGCAGATCGATTTTGTTGATAACCGGCAGAATTTCCAGGTTGTTGTCCAATGCCAGATACACGTTAGCCAGCGTTTGCGCTTCAATCCCTTGCGCCGCATCCACTACCAGCAAAGCGCCTTCACAGGCCGCAAGGCTGCGGGAAACCTCATAGGTGAAATCGACGTGTCCCGGTGTGTCAATCAGGTTGAGCAAGTAATCCTGGCCGTCGTCAGCACGGTAGGTGAGACGCACAGCCTGAAGTTTAATTGTAATCCCGCGTTCGCGCTCCAGATCCATCTGGTCAAGCACCTGCTCTTGCATTTCGCGCGAGCTAAGTGCACCTGTATACTCAAGAATACGGTCAGCCAGTGTCGATTTACCATGGTCTATATGTGCAATAATCGAGAAATTGCGGATTTGTTGTTGTCTTTTCTGAACGTCAGTCATTCCTTACCCCCACAGACAGCCTAATGTTAATCCACTTATTATAACAGTACGCGCTTCCCCCATCAATCCCGTCCCCCGCAGGAAAATAAAGAAAAGACATCCGGGTGATGTCTTTTCATATAAGCCCTTTGTTATAAAGGCTCTTCCTGGCCTTTTACAGCTGCAATGAATAAACCGGATGCATTCTTCGTGCGGGCGGGGGGTGCCTGTCACTCTTCGACAGAGTCGAACAGGGAGACTACCCAGCGGATGCTTTTTTGCGAAGCCTGCTGCAGCAGGCCTGCCGTCTTATCCGCCAGCACATCCACCCCCCTGTTTTGCTCCTCCGGAATCAGAATCTGCTCCGGGGTCAGCGTGCTGTAATCCTTCACTTCCTGCTGCGGTAGCTGCGCGGTGCCATTAGGCACCGCAGTTTGCGTCTGGACCCCCGGAAGCACCGTGTAAGCACCTGTTGCCGGATCTATAGCCACAGGCACATAAACGTAGGCCTGCCCCCCCTTAACGTTTCCCGCCCCTGTTCCCGTCACGGCGGAAGCTCCTGCTGCTTGTCCGGTCTGGGGGGTCCCGGATATTCCGTTCCAGCCCGGCAGCACCGCGGAGTTCTTAGCGACGCTGCTGCCAACGCCGCCAAACTGCATGCCAATCAATATGCCGATTCCCGCCCAAATTCCGACCATCGTCAGTTTTTTCCCGAACCGCGACATAGCTGTCACTCCTTTTAATACTTGCTGATACTTGCTAATCCTTGCTGTAAAGCCCGCGCCCACTTAGATAGCACTGTATGAATTAAGAAACGCCGCCTGTGCTTTTTGCTCCCTGGACGCCCTCAGCTCCGCTTTCCTGCGTCTGCGTATCGGCGCTTTTGCCCGGGGCGGCAGCTTTTTCGGCGTCATGGCTGCTCCAGTACACATCGGCGATGGCATCAGCTAGAACGTCTGCTGTACGCTTCAGCTCCTCGGCAGTATTGTCAATTCCACCCACCTCAATCAACACGCTATTTGGTGAAAGACTCTGATTATACTCTCCGTTATTTCCGTTCCCGGACGACTTCCCCCAGATGCCCCGTGAGAGACCCGGATAGCTTTTCTCCAGCAGCTGATGAATCTCGTTGGCGAATGCCTCATTTTTCTTCCAGTCCTTATTCGCATGGCCAAGAATGAAATAGACCTGGGCGTAGCTTTTGCCTCCGATCTCTGCAGTCGTTTTGCCATGGCGCTGTGAATCCCGGTGTATATCAATCAGCTCAGTCATTTCCTGATTCCCGGCAAGCGCTGATTTAATGGTCATCCGTGAATATTTATAGGAAAAATTCCAGCTGTAATCCGGTACCTTCGTCGCGTAATCCTCCTGTGCATGCACCGTTCCAATTCCCCGCTTTTCCAGCCGCTTTGTTATATATGATCCTACCAGCATTACATTTTTGGAAGGCACGCCGGAGCTTGGATTGTCGCTTTGCACCCCTAGCAGAGGATTGTATGCCTCGCGGGGATGGGAGTGGTAGACCAGAATGCGTTTAATTGATGTATCCTGCACATTTCCTCCGTTATCACCCGGGCTGCCGTTGCCCCCGTCTCCTCCGGTCTCGGAAGGGTCAGGCGTCACCGTAGCCTCAGGTTGCGGAGAAGCCTCTGTGCCCGGGTTGTCTGTGTCTTCCGCCGGAGTTGGACCGTGTTCATCTACCACACCCTCTGCGCCAGTCCCTGTTCCGCCGTCCGAGGCCAGCTCATCACTGCCCGGATGATAATCAGCCGGTGCTCCCGTAGCGCCGCCTGAGCCTTTACGGAGCAGGAAAGGATCATCCGCTGCCAGCCCCGGCACCTCACGCGAGAGCAGACTCTTCGGATCACCGGGATCGACGCTTGTCAGCAGACGGAACACGAAGGAGGTGACCTTTGGGCCCGAAAATGCCGAAGGCCCGTCCCCTTTAGGCAAATGCGGAACCTCCATGCCCAGAAGCTCCATAAAGAATCCGCTGGAAAGCGAAGCAGCCAATCCTTTCATAGAAGGAATGGGTGAAGAGTTCAGCTTCTGTCCGGCTAATCCACCGGCTCCAAGCAGCATGAAAAATACAAGTGAACCTCCGGCCAGCAGCAGCATTGTTCTCCCCAGCGACAGAACATCCAGCAGCTTTCCCCGCAGCCGGCCGATATTCCACAGCTGAAACCATTTTCTATTCATTTTTGTTATGTCCTCCTCCAGCCCTCTGTAATCTCTTATATTTCAAATCTATGAGCCAGGGAGGAATACTAGAACCGAAAAAGAGATAAGTAGAAACAGCAGCGGTGGAATCTGCCAGCCGGTAACAGGAAAAAACCCGCACAGGCTTTGCCATTCGGCAGCCGGTACGGGCTCTATATTCAAGTGGAAATTAATGCGTATAGGCTCCGACATTGCCTGGATCCACGGCTTCATGCAATGCAGCATTCAGCCCGCTGGCAACGATATTGGCAATTTCCTCAATAAACTCATCGATTTCCTTAGGGGTAACTATCAGATCATGTCCCAGCGGCTCAAGCACTTCCTTGACCAGCGCAAGCCGCTCCTGCTCGGAGATATCATCCAGCATACCCATGATTTCTTTCGTATGGGCTGCCCCGTCTCCAACCTGCGCAAAGTGATTCTTCATCATCTCCAGCACATTATTGACGATGGTTGACGCATAACAAACCGTAGGAACGCCGATAGCAATGCAGGGAATCCCCAGAATCTCCTGGGTCAGTCCACGCCGTTTATTGCCGATTCCCGAACCCGGATGAATCCCGATATCGGCAATTTGAATCGTCGTATTGATCCGCTCAAGCGAACGGGAGGCCAGGGCATCAATCGCAATAATGACATCCGGCTTCGTGCGGTCCACGATCCCTTGCACAACCTCGCTCGATTCAATGCCGGTCAGTCCGAGCACACCCGGGGCAATCGCACTCACATTGCGGTAGCCGGGAGAGACCTGATCCGGAACCAGTTCATAGAACTGCCGGGTAACCAGTGCGTTCTCCACCACCAGCGGGCCGAGCGAGTCCGGAGTTACATTCCAGTTGCCCAGTCCCACTATCAGCACGGAGGATTCTTTGTTGATTCCGATCCGGTTCAGGAACTGTTCAAATTCGCGGGCAAACACGGTGGATACCTTCTGCTGCAGACCGGTATCTCCGCCGCGAAGTGCCGGAACTTCCAGCGTCACATAATTTCCGATCGCACGCCCTATGGCCTGTGATCCTGCGTTATTGGCAACTCCAAGCCGGGTTACCTTGATTCCGCCCTCTTCTTCCACCTCTTCATTCACACCGGGAATCGGCGTTTTTTGCGGTCCCTGGGCCATTTCCTTTGCCTCTACCGCCAAATCCGTACGTACCGAATACAGCTGAAGATCCAGTTCCATTGATAGTTCAGCCTCCTTATAATTTAATGAGCATTAGCTTTTGCTTTTTGTCGATAGTGTGCGAGAGATAGCTGTGGTTTATTCAGATCATCAAGGTTTAATTCAAATTCAAAATAGGTATAACATTTCACATTACGGTACTGAGAGGATCAGCTACATTGGAATGCGATTTTCAAAAGCTTTTAGTGTTGCTTTTTGCTAACGGTCATGCTAAACTATTTTAAGTTGTGAATCATATGATGATTTCGAATGTCTTCCAGGAGGTGAATGCAATGCCAAATATCAAATCCGCGGTTAAACGCGTCAAGACGACCGAAAAACGCCGTGCACTGAACGCTTCCCAGAAGTCCGCGCTTCGTACAGCTGTGAAAACTGCTGATGTAGCACTGACAGGAACGGAAGTTGAAACTGCTCAAGCTGCTTTCCAAGCTGCTTCCAAAAAGCTGGACAAGGCCGTAAGTAAAGGTCTGGTTCATAAAAATGCGGCTGCCCGCAAAAAATCCCGCTTGGCGAAGAAATTGAACGCTCTTAAGGCAGAAGCCTAAGCCAAGGGCGACATTCATAATGAGCATTCTAAAAACCTGACCGCTATGCTGCATACGGTTAGGTTTTTTTGTGCCCATTTACCCTTTTATAATAGTAGGAACTGCAAAAGCCTGCCCGGTGATATTACTCAACACGGGGCAGGCTTTTTACTGTAGATGCATTGAATGGTCTTGTTCCGGTTCAAGCGCCCAGCTGCAGCATAAACATCTCCAGCCCAAGCACCTTGTCTATGGCTCCTGTCTTCATCTTGTAATCCAAATCGGCCAGGGTGCTCAGAATACTCCGCAGGCGCTGGCTTTCAAATTTACGGGCCTGCTCACCAGCAAGCTTGACGGCATATGGATGCAGTCCAATTTGCGAAGCAATCTGCCCCTGTGAGTAGCTGAGCGCGGACAAATCCTTAACCTGCAGAATGATCCGGAACTGCCGGGCGATCAGCGCGGCAATCTTGATCGGTTCCTCGCGCTGCTTCAGCAGCTCGTAAAGTGTATTAAGCGCCTTGTCGAGGCGTAAGTTCGCTATATCCTCCACCAGAGTGAACACATTCTGCTCAGTGCCGCGGTGCACCAAGCTCTCCACCGCTGCGGCATCCACGGTTCCGCCCTTGCCTGCGAACAAGCACAGCTTGTCCATCTCTGCAGACAAACCCTGGAGCCCTGTCCCGGCACTGGCTACCAGCGCCTCGGCTGTTCCAGACGCCGCGCTGCAGCCGCGCTCACGGAAGCCCTTCTCCACCCAGCGCAGCAGCTCTTCCGCACCCAGCGGATTGAAGGCCAGCACCGTGCCTGCGGCTTTGGCCGCTTTGACGATTTTTTTGCGTTCATCCAGCTTGTCATTATTGACCATAAATACGATTACACTGAATTCAGCCGGCTGTTGCATATAATCGCTAAGCATTTCTACACGATGCTCGATCTTTGCATTCTCTTTCCCCGCCGTGAACAGGGAAGCATCTCTCACCAGCAGCAGCTTCCGCTCCACCATAAACGGCACAGTCTCCGCTTCTTCTATAACCGCCTGCACAGGCGTCTCCGAGAGATCGAAGGGGATCACCGCAAAGTCACGATCCTCTTTGGCAATCAGATGCTCCTCCAGAAAGGCCGCAAATTCATTCATCCGGAACTTCTCACTGCCATACAAAACATACAGCGGTGAAATATTCCCCTGCTTGATGTCCTTGGCCGCCGTTTTGGCATCCATCCCGCCACTTCCTTTTCCATTGCATTCCTCAACGCTTAGTATGAATCCAATCCATTTTTATATTTTAACAAAAAAGCAGCTATAAACATAGGCGTCTTTCCCTCTATCCGTCCAAGCTTCCTGCAGCATGACATGCAAAAACGGAGCAACTTCGGCAGCGTTGACCAAAGTTGCTCCGTTTCAGCGGCGCATCTATATAAACGACGGAAGGAAAAGCTCTAGAAACTCCCCTTCCGACGGTCATACCGATGAAACTCGCAAATCCTGAAATTCCTGTCCTCTTACCATAGCATATTCCACTAGCTCTCAAAAAGTTCCACTCTGCAATTATTTATTGGACGTTGCCGCGTCCGGAGTAACAGCAGGTGAAGCTACCGGCGTAGGCTCCGGTGATGCTGCCGGTGAGGCAGAGGCACCGATTTCAGGAACTGTATATACATTGGCTACTTCAGCGCCGTTCTGCTCGGTCACATAGGAGAACTGCAGTCCGTCAGCCGACCAGTTACCGGAAACCCACGCTCCTTCCAGTGGAAGTGAGGTCAGGACCGTCCGTTCCTGCTCTGGGCCGTTTGAAGGAAGCTTATAAATTACCAGCTGCTGTTCGGCCAGTTCAGCTGTGTAGAGACCATCGGGTGAGGTCCACGAAGCTTGGGCTTTGAGAGCAGAAAAGCCCATATTTCTATCTTCCCCCGCCCCGGGCTCATGGGAGGCATCCAGAGACTCCAGGCTGTCGGCTGCTGCCGGATCCCCGCCTTCGTCCAATTCCATGTTATTGCTGCTTTTGGAGTCCCTATCCGCGGCCCCGGGTGCCGGAGTTGCTGTTCCGGTAGTGCCTTTCCTGCTTGAAGTCCGCTTATCTGATCCAGACTTTTTGGTCATGGCAGGAGCTTTATCCGTTGCTTCTGCGGTTGGAGCAGCAGCAGTCTCTGCCGGTGCGGCACTGCCGCCGGTATTCTGGCCCCCGCCAGCGGAAGTAGTATCCACTTTCTCGGAGTTCTTCACCTCTTGCTTGTTCTCACCCGGTGCAGCATCCTCCTCAGCGGAATCCATAGCTGCCGAGGACATTATGCTCAGGGCATCATTGCCGGCGTTGTTCTCAGCTGTCTGTTGCAGCGATTGCTCCACATCCGCCGTCGGCATGCTGCCCGGCATATTAAACATAGCAATGAGCAGGATAACCGCTGCCGCAGCAGCTCCTATGCCTGTCCGCGCTGCCAGGGAAGCTCCCTTGGAAGCTTTGCCATGGGTGCTCTTGCGGGAAAAAGGCACGACCTTTGGATCTTCTTCAGGGCTTACCGCGTCTGCGCTTTTCCCCTGGACATTTAGGTCCAGTTGATCAAGCTGAGGCAGGATTGAGTCAACCAGACTGAATGGGGGTTTCACGTCCGGCAGCTGCTCCAGTTGCTGGGAGAGCATCTTCAGCCGGTCAAAGACTTCCGCGCAGGAAGAACAATCATCAATATGACGGAACATTTCAATCATCTCGTCCTGACTGAGATCATGATCCAAATAGCGGTGCATCCATTCCATCACCTCCGCGCATTTCATCCTGATACACCACCTTTCTGGTACTCCTGAAGTCTATTCTGCAGCTGCTGCCTTGCCCGGAACAGGTAAGATTTCACTGTATTCAAAGGCAAATCCAAACAGTCTGCTATCTCGTTGTAAGAAAAATCCTGCAAATATCGCAGTACAATTACGGTGCGGTGATGCTCAGGGAGCTGGTCAATCGCTTCACGGATATCCTCCTGCAAATAGGCGGACATCACTTCGCGCTCCACATTATGTTTATTGTCCTGAAACACCATTTCGTGTTCATCAATTGAAACTGTAGGTTTTGTTCTCCTGAATTTGTCGATGCAAATGTTGGTAACGATCCGCTGAACCCATGTTTTGAACTGTGCCTTCTCTTCATATGAACCAATTTTGGTATACACTCTGATGAGTGCCTCCTGTGATGCATCCAGAGCGTCCTGTTCATTATGCAGAATATAGAAGGCTGTTTTATATACATGTCCCTCAATTTCTCGCAATAGGGTGATTAGAGCGTCGCGATCGCCCGCTTGAGCGGCTCTGATGAGTCCCTGCTCCACCACGAAGGTTCCCCCTCTCTATGCAATCTTACTGACGCGCAAGACTGCGGATTTGTTGCAAGCCTGTAATCATTATTTTTAGGATACCAAACTTTGTTTATTACGTCTTTCCGGACGCAAGCGTTTCAGCCCTTAGCTTCCACCGGAACGGTCTATAATCCTTACTAAGCATACAGGGGAAGCACTGAATCTTCAAATACTCTTTTATAGAAGTTCGTTACAAAATTGAAACAAAATAGCCCCACGGAGTGGGGCTGACGGCTAAAGCTATGTATTTGGCAATCATTACATCCTATTTATACAAGACAGTTTGGCACAGCATTAAAATGGAATAGTTGTCTTTCTGCTCATCATCCACAATATAGATTTCACCGCCCACAAAAAGCTGCGGGTTGTTGTAGTTTCGCTCCAGCCTGTAAATCTGGCCCACCGTCACCTTGCAGCCATGCTTGCTACATTTAATACAGACATACTGCGCGTCATCCTCAGTAGCTGGGCTTAGCAGCTTATTGTTATAGGCAGACATCCAACTCACTCCCGGCAAACTAAATTATAACGCCGCTCTCTACTCTACAGTTTATTGTTTTTGTCCCTGTTCTATACAATGAAGCTTTGAAAAGAACGACAAAAGCCGTCCGGCCGGCAAGTACCCGGTCGAACGGCTTCTGTTTTGTACCATTTGGGTTTCAAGGTTTATACGCCCTTGATCTCCTTGAACTTGGCTACATACTGGGCAGCCAGCTCGGTGATTTGATCATAGCGGCCATGCTTGGCGGGGGCGGTAAGATTGCCGCCAATGCCTACAGCGATGCAGCCGTTTGCAATCCATTTCTCCATATTGTTCAGATCCACGCCGCCTGTCGGCATGATGTTGACATGCGGCATCGGACCTTTGACCGCTTTTATATAATCCGGTCCAAAAGCGCTGCCCGGGAACAGCTTCAGAACATCCACACCCAGCTTGAGCGCTTCCTTCATTTCATTCAGCGTCAAGCAACCCGGCATGTAGGGAATCCCATATAGATTACACATCTTCGCCGTCTCTTCTTCGAAGGAAGGGCTGACCACAAATTCCGAGCCTGCGAGAATAGCGATTCTTGCGGTAAGCGGGTCGAGCACCGTGCCTGCACCAATCACAGCACGGCCTCCAAAATCGGCTACCAGCCGTTTAATCGCCACATCGGCATCCGGTGTAGTAAAGGTTACTTCAATGTTGTTCAATCCGCCCTCAATACAGGCAACAGACATCCGGTAAGCATCATCGGCATTGTCCGCGCGGATAACGGCAACTACGCCAACGGATGTGATGTTTTGTAATACTTTTATTTTCTTCATCGGTTAACTCCCTTTCTTCATTCGAATATAGGATGTAAGAAATACTTCTTTAGATAAATTAATTTATCTAATTTACTAACATCAGCTCAAAACCTTATATGAAAATAGTAATAACAATGCTGTCTACAGTCAATATATATTTATGTGAATAACGAATTAATTCTTTGCCTCAGTCACAAAATGCTTATAAATAAAGGATTTATGTAATATATAATATTAAATTATCTATACAGGCTACGATGAAAGCGTAATAACTTATTGTACAAAACCGATTTATATGATAATTTCAAATTACAAATCATTTATACAGGGCTTAGATCATTACCCTGAGGAGGAATTATCCATGAGTAAACCATTGAACGCAGTCACATTCGGGGAACCGATGGCGATGTTTTATGCTAATGAGGCCGGACCGCTGCATGAGGCCACTTCATTCTCCAAGGCGCTCGCCGGGGCAGAGAGCAATGTGGCGACCGGGTTGTCGCGCCTGGAACACAAGACCGGCTATGTCACCAAGCTTGGTGAAGACAACTTCGGCCAGTTCATTGCCTTGGCGCTGGAGAAAGAGGGGATTGATACGAAGAGTATTACGTACACCAAGGAATTCCCGACCGGCATGCTAATCAAATCCAAGGTACTGGCCGGTGATCCGAAGGTGGAGTATTTCCGCAAAAATTCCGCAGCCTCCAAGCTTAGTCTGGCCGACTTCAATGAAGAATATTTCGCTTCCGCCGGTCACCTTCATGTCACCAGCATCTCTTCTGCACTTTCAAAGACCTGTCATGAGTTCTCCCTGCATGCCATGGAATTTATGAAAAAGAGCGGAAAAACCGTCTCTCTTGACCCCAACCTGCGCCCCACGTTATGGCCGGACAAGGAGACTATGGTTAGTACGATCAACGACTTGGCGACACGTTGTGACTGGTTCCTGCCAGGACTTGGGGAAGGCAAGATTCTGACCGGACTGGACACACCGGAGGATATTGCCGGCTACTACCTGGACCGGGGCGTATCCCTGGTCGTGATCAAGCTGGGACCTGAAGGCGCATATTACAAAACCTCCGGTGGAGAAGAAGGTTATGTCGATGGCTTTAAGGTAGAAAAGGTTGTTGATACCGTAGGTGCAGGTGACGGCTTCGCCGTCGGCGTAATCAGCGCGCTGCTGGAGCAGCTGCCGATAGGGGAAGCAGTGAAGCGAGGCAATGCCATCGGCGCTTTGGCTGTAATGTCGCCAGGTGATATGGACGGACTGCCTACACGGGACGGGCTGGAAAAGTTTATGAACGCCAGCGTGTAATTAGGCAAATACCCACTGACTGTAAAAATAACTGAATGAAAAGCCCTACACAGTTTTAAAGGGACTGTGTAGGGCTTTTCATTGTGAGGCTGCACAGATCAGATTGTGATTAACAATGCTTTATAAACCGTTTTATTTAGCCGGGGCCTGTACGGACTGCCCCTGCTGGAGTGCGGGAGGAAACCGGTAGGTGATCGGAACGGAAGTATCCTCGTTCTCAATTAAAGACAGCATGATTTTGGCTGCCTGCATCCCCATCTCATAGGCCGGCTGCCGGATGGTCGTGATATCCGGGTTATAAATCCGGGCAAACTCGGCATCGTCAATGCCGATGACGGACAACCGGCCGGGAATGGCAATGGAGTGGCGGTTAGCGTACTTGAGAATTTCCCCAAGCACAAGGTCATTGGCTGCAAGCAGCGCTGTCGGCGGCTGCGGCAGAGCGAGCAGCGCATCCAGTGCCGAAGCGATTTCTTCCCTTGGGACGCTGCGCATATACTGTTCGTTCAGCGCCAGCCCGGCATCCTCCATCGCCTTCCTGAAGCCGCTCATCCGTTCCCTGCGCGGCGTAATGGCATGCTCTCCGAGCGGCAGCGAGAGCAGGGCTATCGCCTCATGGCCATGCCGAACCAGCTCCTTGACTGCGGTCTTCACCGCCATTTCGTTATCCAGCAGCAGGCTTTGCGTAGTGACTCCTTCCACCAGCCGGTCCATAAATACGAGCGGGTAATGGGCTTCAATAAGCCGGGTATAGGCGGAAGGATTGTCTCCTGTCGGGAAGATGATGAGGCCGTCCACCTGGCGGGCCACCAGTGTCTCCACGTAAGTATTTTCCTTATCGGCATTCTCGTCGGCATTACAGATAATGACTTGTATCCCGTGGCGCTGCAGCTCATTCTCAATTGCCCTGATGCATTGTATCGACAGCGAATAATCTATATTTGCCACAATGACACCGACCATAAACGTGCGATTCTGCTTCAGGCTGCGGGCCAGGCCGTTCGGCTGATAATTCAGCTCTTCAATGACGGCAGCAATCCGGTTTTTGGTCGCCTCGCTCATATATTTAAACCGTTTATTCAAAAATTGCGAGACCGTGCTTTTCGACACTCCCGCCTTTTGGGCAACATCCTCAATTGTCAGCTTCTTCATCTTTTCCGCTCCACTCTTCCTTATAGAAAAAATACTTGTTATTCACGAACAGTCAGAGAGCAGCAGCAAAAAAAGCCGTACTTTCTGATATTATCAAAAAGTATAGCTTTTTTTTAGTAAATTATCTAGTAATCGATCAGAGCAGAAAGATGAAGAAGGTAAATTTTCATTTCATGGGATCCATGTTTATCCCATATTCTTGTTCCCGTCAATCAAATAACCAATGCTCTCCAAACACCAAGGTGACTTCCGTTGACCGTTTCTCGCCCTGCACTTCATAATGAGTGGTCAATATCCATCTCTTCTTTAACGTATTGATGTTGCTATCCATAAACGATGTGTTTATTTTGGTATCTGTAACTTGTTCATCCATGCTGATGGTGCCTTCCAGAATCTGCACCTTGCCTGTCTCGATATCATAAAGCTTATTGTGGGCAGTATAACCTCCCTTTCCGTCTTCAACATAATACACTTGCAGCAGCTCTTCCTCCTGCGGATTGACAGCGATAAAAGATTTGTACTCAGCAGGTTCTTTTTTCAAGGTCATTAGATCCCAAGGCACTGGAGTTCCCCCGTCAGCGGTCTCTTTGACATTAATCACAGACAACTTAGCCTCGGAACGCAGCCTCGGCTCACCTACTGTGTATGTGCTGTTCATCATCAGGATATAGTCTCCGGCTCCATAGATTCCGGCCAATTCATAATACGACTGCGCACCACCGGCGTAGAGCGGGAAAGTGTATATTCTTTGGGCTGTCTCAGCCGACAACTCCGCGTGGCCTTTGGGTGTCAAATAGAGGCTGTACGGCTCCGTGTTGTGCTTGTACTTCGGCTTCATGTAGTTCACCATTGGCGGTGGCGGTGACCAAATGATTCCCTGCGATGTTTCGGCTGCATAAGCCAGTGTTTTGTTCCGGTCCAGCGGCAGGGGCATGTAATACTTCTGACCACCAATTTCAAACTCTGCAGAGCCTATAGGCGGATTCAATGCCTGTGTATCTGCTGAAGGAGAAGCTGAAACTACAGCTGATGGCGGCAATTCGGCAGTTGTGCTGCTGCTGAACAGAGAGGACACTTGATCCATGTATCTCCCCGCACCCGATTCGCTGAACGGCCAAACCAATACCCCGAGCAGCAGGATTGCAGCCAATCCCGCCATGGCAAAGCTTTTTCCGGAACGAAAAATCCGCTTGCCCGCAGGCTGATCGTCGGCGGCCTGCTGTATCCGGGCCATCAGCTCCGGTGTGAATCCGTCATCATGAAAGGGAATGCGCCCGGCCTTGGCGTACCAGTCCTGCGCCCCGAACATGACATTTCCCTCTTTATCTGAGTGCTGATTTTTCACAGTTCTTCCTCCTTTATCGCCGTTCTTACTTTCTCTCTGGCCCGGGCCAAGCGGGATTTGACCGTCCCCTCCGCTATACCAAGCATTCTGGACATTTCAGCAATCGACAGCCCCTGCTGGATATCAAGCACCAGCACCTCTCTGTGCTTATCGGGCAATTCCATAACAATCTCCCAAATCCGGCTGACATACTGGTTGCCCATCGCTTCCTTTTCCGCAGAACGCGCCTGGCCTGGAGTATGCTGCTCGCCCAGCGGAATGAACCTTCGCCAGAAGCTGTTCCTTCTCCAGCTGAATGCCGTATTTCGGGTGATGGTCAGCAGCCAGGTCTTCAGCGTCGAATGGCCACGATATTTGCCTATATTTCGATAGGCTTTCAAGAAGACCTCCTGACTGATATCATCCGCCTGCTCACGGCTGCCTGTCAGAAAAAAAGCATAGTGCCAGACATCGGAGCCATAACTCTCCATCATTTCCCGCAGCGTCATTGACGGTGCATACGCCACGGCATAGGGCAATTTCTCGCTGTGCATCTTTGTTATCACCTCTCGCCCAATAAGACTCTCCAGCGCGCAAATGGTTCCATCATTTTCCTCTAAAATTAATAATTTGCCGCCGTTTGCCTTTATCCCTTTATAAGCCCCCCTTAAAGTCAGGAAAATCATCGTTTCTCCTTCTCCAATGTTTGCTGTTCCTCTTGAGCTGCCCTAAGCTTATGGCGAACTGCAATCCCCTCCTGTTGCACCTTCAATTGAATTTCCCCATGCAAATCAGTCCGGTATACCGCAGTATTCGATTCCGCCAAACGTTGCAATACGTCGCCGTTCGGATGCCCGTACGAATTATTGACGCCTGCTGATATCACAGCAAAAGCCGGCCTCCAGAATTCCAGCCATTCGGCTCCGGTCGCGGTCTTGCTTCCGTGGTGGGCAACCTTCAGTACATCAATCTTTGCACCGCTATCTAGTCCACTCTGTTCTGCTGCCAGAATTACCGCCTGCTCCGACGCTTTATCCATATCTCCGGTAAACAAAAAATTGTGTCCGTTCATCTCCAGACGAAACACCACTGATTCATGGTTCTGGTCTTCCACTGCCGGAAGTACGGACTGCCCATCAGTTTGCTGCGGCTCCGGCCACAGAAAAAACAGCTTCGTCTGATCATCCGGAGCCAGCGTCAGCCCCTGCTGCACAGCGTACAGCCGGGCCTTCTTCGCAATAGCGGTCCTCATCAGCTTCCTGTAAGGCTCACGCTCAGCCAGCGTGCCATTGAACAGAACAGCCGACACGGGCATTCCCGCCAGCACTGCCTGCAGTCCCCCGGCATGATCCTGATCACCATGCGTCAAAATAACGGCGTCCAGGCGGTGGATACCGCGCTGCTTCAGCAACGGGAGCAATGTCTTCACTCCAACCTCAAAGGGATCACGGCGGATGCGCCATTCCTCCTTGTTCCCAAAGCTCAACGTCCCTCCTCCGTCGACAAGAATATGCGCCCCGCCGGGGGTTGTTATCAGGATGCTGTCACCTTGCCCGACATCCAGATAACTGATGGCTCCCGCTCCCTCAAGACTCACTGCATGGTAGCCCCTGTAGAGCAGCAGCAACAGCCCGGCAGCACATGTCAGAACCGCAGATCCGGCCAGTCCCATTCGACCCCGGGGCTGGAAGGATAGCGCTAGGGCATCGCTTTCCCGGCTTCTTCCTTTGCCCTTGCCGTTGCCTTCCGGGGCCAGTTCGGCCAGCGGCCTGGTTTCATCCTCCATATATTGCGGAATCTCCCGTGCATGTGCCCCTGCCCGCTGTTTCAAGGCGTACAGCAGCCCGTACAGCAGGAGGTAATAGCCGCAAATCCACAGCAGTGAAGGTGAGCGCCAGATCAGCACCCCGCCGGAGAATCCGTTAACCCATTCCACCGCTCCAAAAGTGGCATTATTCAGCAGTTCGGCAGCATCTGCGACCACACCTGCACCAGCTTCCCAGAACCAGCCCAGCAGGAGAGCCAATGTTCCCAGCGGCAGTACCAAAAAAGTGATGAAGGGCACCAGCACCAGATTTGCAGCAAAGGACAGCAGCGAAAACTGGTTAAAGTAATAAATCGTCAGGGGAAAGGAAACCAGCTGGGCGATCAGGGTTACCGATATGGAACTTCCCAGCCAGCTCGGCAGACGCCTCATCAAAGGATTGGCAAGCGGCACATAGACCATCAAACCTGCTGTCACCAGAAATGACAGCTGAAAGCTGACACTCAGCAGCAAATACGGGTTCCAGACCAGCATAATGAGTGCCGAAGCGGCTAGAATATTCAGTCCGTCCTTGAGCATCCCAAGCCGCGCGGCAAGGAGCGCGATCATGCCCATCAGTCCCGCCCGCACAATTGACGGCCCTGCCCCGGATAACAGCACATATACAGGAACCAGAAGTAGCGTGACAGTCAGCGCCGTTTCTCTTGTTACCCGGCAATGCCTGAGGATAAATAAAAGCACTGCGACATACACCGCCACATGCATGCCTGATATCGCCAGAATATGGGTCAATCCCAGCTGTGAGAACTGCCGGAAGGTCTCCGGGTCCAGATCGTCCTGGATTCCGATCACCAGCCCTTTCATATATCCCGAATGCCGGTCCTGGAACAAGCGGTCCATTTCATCTCCAAGCACAAGACGCGCCGCATCATTCCAGCGCAGCAGGGTTGAAACTCCCCAAGACTCTGGAGGTGTAGCCTCCACGCTTCCGGCCCCGCTTCCTTTCAGGAGCCAGTGAATTTTTTGGGTATGCAGATAAGCACGGTAATTGAAGCCTCCAAAATTACGCGCCTCCGCCGGCAGTACCAGTTCACCCGTCAGCACCACCCGGTCTCCTCTCGCCCAATTGGCGGCCACGGCAATCTCCGCTTCAGCTTGGAGCTTGATCTGAACAGCGACAAGCTCCCCCTCTATCTGTGCGGCAGTCTGTCCGGTTGTATTGCTCCGTATCTGTGACAGCTTCAGCGTAAAATCCACCCGGTCCCCGTCCCGTTCCACAGGAGACACAATCATGCCTTTGGCTTCCACATTACTCTCCTCCAGCTCTGCCGGTTGCGCTGCAAGCGCTTCTGGCAGCTGACTGACATTCCGGCCTTCATTCCACTCCCAATACAGGGCGGCGACAGCAAGCGATATTGCGAATACAGCAAGCTGCTTCCAGCCCAATCTCCCGCAGGCCGCATAGATCGCGAGCAGCAGCAGACAACCTGCCCACAGAATCAGCAGCTTGTAGCCCAAGAACAGGCAGGCTGCCGCACTTCCTGTGACCCAGCAGACTGTAAAACCTAACAACGGCCTTCCCTTCATTTCTTTCCCTCCTTCTGAACTAACCGGACAACAAAAAGAACCCCAATATACGCGTACATCCGCGCATACAGAGGTTCTTCCCCTTTACTCATTTAATTTCGCATGGATTCTGTTACTCCGAGACAGTGATCATCGTTTCTGCCGGTGGCTCATAATTCTCCAGCTGACGGAATATGATCCCTTTGGTAGTCAGCATATTTTCTACCTTCTCCATATCCTTGCGGTATGGGCGCAAATAGACAATCTCCACAATACCGCTGTTGGCCAGCATGTTGGCGCAGGTCCAGCAAGGCTCATCGGTGACGTAGACCGTACTTCCTTCCCGGTCGCTCCGGTCGGTGAACAGCAGCAGATTCTGCTCGGCATGAATCGTGCGGATGCAGCGCTGCTTCTTCACCATCGTTTCCACACCGTCTACAATCTCCCGCTCATATTGCTCGGAGACCATGCAGCCCGCCTCCGAGCAGTCAGGAACTCCCATGGGAGCTCCGTTATACGCGGTACCCAGCAGCTTCTTGCCCTGCACCAGCACAGCACCGACATGGCGGCGGTTGCAACGCGAACGCGTAGAAACCATGCAGGCAATATCCATAAAATATGTATCCCAGTTTTTGCGATAGGCCACACTCATCAGTAATCTCCGCTTTCTCTACAATAGTTGTTCACTATTGTAGCATATTGCAGCTTGCTTTCACTAGGAGAACAGTCTCCTCAACTCCAGGAACGTCATCGCCCGTTTTAAAATACTACCAGAGGCTCAAGCTTCTCCAGCATCTTTGGCCCAATCCCCTTCACCTCACCCAGTTCAGACAGGCTGCGGAAAGCCCCTTTGCTGCTGCGGTAATCAATAATCGCCTGCGCCTTCTTCGCGCCGATTCCCGGCAAATCCATTAGCTCAGCAGCTTCGGCGGTGTTTACATTGATTTTCCCTTCCGTCTTCTCGTTAGCTTGTGCCGTGGAAGCTGCGCCTTGTGCCGATGGGATACCCTCTCCGCCTGCCACTGCAGTGGTCCCAGCTGTTTGTGTGCCCGCCGTTGCTGCCGCCTTGCCCCCTCTTGTCCCGCCATTATCCTGAGATGCGGCTCCTCCAGCGGGGTCAGCAGCATTTGGACCGCTGTCCGCCCCGGCTCCAGTAACCGCAGTATTACCAGCCTGTGTTGCTGCTCCGGCTTTTTTGGCTCCTCCGTTTACTTCAATCCCCTCTTTACTGACCTCACCCTGCAGCGCAGCTGACTTGCCGCTCTTTCCAGCAGGGAGTGGTTCCTCTGCATTCGCTCCGCCAACCGCCAGCGCCATAGAGGTATCCATCGTCTCCCACCCGGAGATGCCGCTGTCTTCTTCCCGATCCGCAGCCCAGACCAGCCCTCCGCCCAGCAATACTGCTACGATACCATTGACTATCATTCTCTTATTCAAGAACCTGTCCTCCTCTACAATTTGCCCTGATTATTTATGCAATCCTTATGCAAAACCAAATATGACGCAACTTCTGGAATTTTATTCAAAAATGCGGGCGAAACCTGTCATGTGTCCAAGTGTACGCTGCATACATTTAACGAAGAGTATTCCTGCAAGCCCAGCAACTCAGGGAAAGGAGGTAACCACAGAATGAAAGTGGGATTTATCGGAACAGGCAGCATGGGCAGTCTGCTCATCGACGCCTTTCTTTCTTCAGGAGCACTTGATGCATGCGACGTGCTGGCCAGCAACCGCAGTTCAACCCGGCTGATTCAGCTTCAGAAGCGCCACCCTGGCATCACCATATGCGGGAGCAACAGGGATACCGCGACTGGCAGCGACATTGTATTTTTATGTGTCAAACCTTTGGAATTCAAAACGCTGACGGATGAAATTGCACCCTGTCTGAATAGCGAGCAGATTGTCGTATCAATTACCAGTCCGGTCCAGCTGTACCATCTGGAATCGGTTCTGCCGTCCAAAATAGCCAAGGTCATCCCCAGCATCACCCACAGTGTCAAAAGCGGAACTTCACTATGCATTTTCGGCAGCAGAATTAATAAAAAAGACAGGCTGTTGCTCCTGAGGCTGCTGTCTTTCATCAGTGTTCCGGCGGAAATCCTGGAGAGCCATACCCGAATTGCTTCGGATTTCTCCAGCTGCGGCCCTGCATTTATCAGCTATTTCATCGAACGCTGGATCGCCGCAGCGGTGGAAGCCACAGGCATTGAAGAAGCCTTGGTCAGCCGTCTGGCCGGGGAAATGCTGCTAGGGACAGGCAAGCTGCTGACAGAAGCAGACTTCACCCCGCAGGAGCTGCAGGAACGTGTCGCTGTCCGCGGAGGCATTACAGCAGAAGCCTTGAATCATCTGCGCAGCAGTCTGGAAGGCGTATTCGAGCGGCTGATTACCACAACGCATGACAAATACGATGAGGATGTCGACAGGCTTAATTCACTCTTCGGCCGGGACGGTATTGTGCAAGGCCCTTTGGATCGCTAGAAGCCTGAACGGCTTGAGAAAAAGCGGGCCTGCGAGCTGCATTGGAACATCCATGAATTTTGAATCCTTAACAAAAAACCCGCAGCACGGAATAATCCGTAGCTGCGGGTAAAAATGCGTTCTTCGCTTAACCCACTACAATATTTACAAGCTTTCCGGGAACCGCAATAATCTTGCGTACGGTTTTGCCCTCTACAGCCGCCTTCACACCAGGAAGAGCCAGTGCATGGTTCTGCATGTCTTCCTGCCCCATATCCTGCGGGATCTGTGCACGCCCCACAATCTTGCCGTTAACCTGTACAACGATCTCCACTTCTGCATCCACCGTCAAAGCTTCATCATAAGCTGGCCATGATACATAGCTGATGCTGCCTTCGTGGCCCAGCAGCTGCCAGAGCTCCTCGGAAATATGCGGTGCCAGCGGCGACAGCATTTGTACGAAATGCTCTGCCGATTCACGGGACAAGCTGTCCTGCTTATAGGCATCGTTGATGAAGATCATCAGCTGGCTGATCGCCGTATTGAAGCGCAGATTCTCGAAGTCCTCGGTAACCTTCTTCAGTGTCTTGTGCCAGGTGCGTTTGAACTCGTCTGTACCGCCATCCTCGGAAATCTTGGCACTGAGGCTGCCGTCCTCGTTCACGAACAGGCGCCATACGCGGGAGAGGAAGCGGTGAATGCCTTCCACACCTTTTTCATTCCAAGGCTTGGTTGCTTCCAGCGGCCCCATGAACATTTCATAGACACGGAGTGTATCTGCGCCAAAAGCTTCCACAATTTCATCCGGGTTGATGACATTGCCGCGTGATTTGCTCATTTTTTCGTTGTTGTTGCCCAGGATCATGCCCTGGTTCACCAGCTTGTGGAACGGTTCCTTGGTATCCACTACACCGATATCATACAATACTTTATGCCAGAAACGGGCATACAGCAGGTGAAGCACTGCATGTTCAGCTCCGCCAATGTACAGATCAACCGGCAGCCATTCCTTTTGCTTCTCCGGCGAACACAGTTCCTTGTCATTATGCGGATCAATATAGCGCAGGTAATACCAGCAGCTGCCGGCCCATTGCGGCATTGTGTTCGTCTCGCGGCGGGCTTTCATCCCGGTTTCCGGATCAATGGTTTCCACCCACTCGGTGACGTTGGCCAGCGGGGATTCGCCCGTACCCGAAGGTTTGATCGCGTCCACATCAGGCAGCACCAGCGGCAGCTGATCCACAGGAACAGTCTTCATCGTGCCATCTTCCAAATGAAGAATCGGAATCGGCTCACCCCAGTAGCGCTGGCGGCTGAACAGCCAGTCACGCAGGCGGTAGGTTACCTTGCCTTGGCCGCTGCCCTTTTCCTCCAGCCAGGCAATCATCTTCACGATGGCTTCGCTGTTATCCAGACCATTCAGGAAATCGGAATTCACATGCGGGCCATCGCCACCATAGGCTTCTTCTTCCACATTACCGCCCTGTACTACTTCGACGATGTTCAAGCCAAATTGCTTGGCGAATTCCCAGTCGCGGGTATCATGTCCCGGAACCGCCATAATAGCTCCGGTCCCGTAACCGGCCAGCACATAATCGGCGATCCAGATCGGCACTTGTGCTCCGTTGACCGGGTTAATAGCGTAAGCGCCGGTGAATACGCCACTCTTCTCCTTGGCCAAATCCGTACGCTCCAGATCGCTCTTGCGGGCAGCTTTGTCGCGGTATTCCGCGACCGCAGCACGCTGAGCTTCTGTCGTGATAGCATCAACCAGTTTATGCTCTGGTGCCAGCACACAGTAGCTTGCGCCGAACAAGGTATCCGGACGGGTTGTGAACACAGTCAATGCTGCATCATGTCCATCAATCGCGAAATTGACTTCCGCTCCGGTTGATTTGCCGATCCAGTTGCGCTGCATATCCTTGATGCTTTCTTCCCAATCCAGCTCTTCCAAATCCTCCAGCAGGCGTTCGGCGTATTCTGTAATTTTCAGAATCCACTGGCGCATCGGTCTGCGGACGACGGGATGACCACCGCGCTCGCTTTTGCCGTCGATAACCTCTTCGTTGGCCAGCACCGTACCCAAAGCTTCGCACCAGTTCACCGATACCTCAGCTACATATGCCAGGCCGCGGTTGTACAGCTGGATGAAGATCCATTGTGTCCATTTGTAATAGCCCGGATCGGTTGTGCTGATCTCGCGGTCCCAGTCATAGGAGAAGCCCAGCGATTTGATCTGGCGGCGGAAATTGTCAATGTTCTTGAAAGTGATGTCACGCGGATGTTGTCCGGTATCCATCGCATACTGCTCTGCCGGAAGTCCAAAGGCATCCCAGCCCATTGGATGCAGCACGTTATAACCGCGCATCCGCTTGTAGCGGGAGACAATATCCGTCGCCGTGTAACCTTCCGGGTGGCCTACGTGCAGCCCTGCGCCTGAAGGATACGGAAACATATCCAGGGCGTAAAATTTCGGTTTACTTGAATCCTCACCTGTCTTAAACGTTTTGTTCTCATCCCAGAACTTCTGCCATTTGGGTTCGATGCTCTGGGCGCGGTAGCCGGCCCCAGCTGGGGTGCTCACTTTGTTTTCGCTCATCTTATGCTCCTCCTTGGAGTGTTGCTTACTTAGTTAAACCTGCTGTTCTTAAAAGAATTCAGGGAATAAAACTCCGCTGCAAAAAAGTTTTGGGCTTCCGCCCGCTGTTATACTCGGATTTCTGATCTCACACTAAGCGGTTGAAATCCGAGTATAAAGGCGGCCACTGACGTTGCTCCAGCTCCAAAATTTTTCTCCGTTCTGTTTCCCTGTAACTCTTAAAAATCCCATCTGTTTTGCCTGACGGGCAGCAAAGTCCAAGAACCAGCTCAGGACTCGCTGCTCCGCTGGGCGATGTCTGCCTTCGATCGTCTCAGGCAGACTTGTTGTTTACCGGGGCATAGCCCAACTCCGCAAAAAAACCTCCCATCCCTAGCGTATGATCGCTAGGGACGAGAGGTTTGAATTCCCGTGGTACCACCCTAGTTAGCGGCTGAACATGCTTTATTCTGCCACTCACTTTGACACCCTTTAACGGAGGTGAGGCGACGACGGTTCACACACTGGCCTTTCGCAGCATCTGCCCTGCGAAACCTGCGGCTTGCGCCGTTACTCGGAGGTGAGTTCATTCCGTTCCGTTAACCGGCTTGCACCAATGCACCGGCTCTCTGCTATAACGTCGCGTGAGTTAATACTCCTCTTCATCGAACTGCTATTCATCACAACATAATCGTAATATTACACAACATTATAACCAAAAGCTCTGAATATAGTCAATGGTTTTACTGATTACACCGGCTTTCGCTTAATATAATAAGCCATTAAGTGCTGGATTACGACTTTTCCGGCCGCAAAACACGGCACCGCCAGAATAAGACCAATCATTCCGGCCACCTCTCCGCCAACCAGCAGGGCAAAAATAATCAGCAGCGGATGCAGATGCAGCCTCCGTCCGACCACCTGGGGCGAGATCACATTGCTCTCCAGCATCTGGCATAGCGTATTCACTACTGCTACCAGCAGGACAAGGCGCAGGGACAGGGTTGAGGCCATCACAATGGCCGGAGCCGCCCCCAGGAACGGGCCCATGTACGGAACGATGTTGAACACAGCGACTACACAGGCAAACAGCAGCGCGTAAGGCATCCCGATGATGGCATAACCGATATATGCCAGCACGCCGATAATAATACAGACGAGGAACTGTCCGCGGATATAGTTGCC
The DNA here is from genome assembly GCF_051594305.1 of Paenibacillus sp. IHBB 3054. NCBI lineage: Bacteria > Bacillati > Bacillota > Bacilli > Caryophanales > Paenibacillaceae > Paenibacillus > Paenibacillus sp. IHBB 3054. Next base: position 302,670 of record NZ_JBOFBG010000003.1, read on the forward strand.
CAGCGCTTCATCAATATCCTTGAGCAGCTTCACAATCGATTTGCGGCGCGAGCGGGGCAGGCAGGAAACCACGGTCCGCTCAAACACATCAAAGTCCTTGAGAATGTAGAACACGAGAAACGGAACGATAAATGCATTGAACAGTACACCTATCGTTGTCCCGATATTGTCGAGAAAATGTGATATTCCTTTTGCCAGACGTTCCTCCAGCTGAAAAAACCAATTGTTCATCCCCATCTCAACACCGGGCGGGATCAGCCGGGAATTCATATTCTTCATGAGACCTTGCGCATGCAGTGTCATCTCCGGCAGATGTTCGTTCAGCTCCTCAAGCTGCTCGATAAACATCGGTATGAGATTGATGGCAATGACCGCAATTGAAGTCAGGAATACGGCGTAGATGAGAAGAACGGCAACGCTGCGCGGCATCTTCCGTCCCGCCAGCATACTGACCACCGGATTCAGTACATAAGAAATGATCATGGCCGCCAGAAACGGCGCAAGAATCGCTTTTAGAAACTGGAATATCCCCTGCAGCATCGGACGAAGTTGCCACACAAAATACAAAATGATCAGGGTGAGCAGCACTCCGATCATCCAGCGGAACCATTTACTTTGGGACCATTGCTCCATGAGTGTACCCCCTAGCGGTATTACTGGACTGGCTTCGTAAATAAGTATATGTATGCCTGCCGCAAAATAACCGCTGAACGTAAAGCGCAACAAAAAAAGCGCCAATAACCCCCAGCAAAATTGACGCTGAAAGGAAACTGACGCTTGTTTTTAAGCATATGTACCCGCTGCTAGCCAGTGCGAGGACTTATAATCAGGAGGATGCATGGATTTGGGGGAAATCCTGGGCAATTTCTTCCCCGGAGAACAGATCGTCAAGCGAACTGAGCGTGCCGTCTTCTTCAACCTGATAAACCGACATTTTCTCGCCGTTAACCGTAAGTTCGATGAAACAGCCCCAGCAATAGAACTGGTGGGAACCGATCTTGCCGATATCCTTGGAGTTGCAGTTTGGACACTTCATATAATACATTCCACCTATCCGTTAACAATATTAATGGCTTTTTGGAGCCGTTCTTCGCTCATCGCGGGAACCAGTACGGAATCCTCCCCAATGGACATTTCTTCAGAACAAGGCAGCCATTTGCGGCCTTCGATCAAATCAGTTACAAGCCCGTCACTGATTTCCAGCGCTACTATTGTGTTTCCCAACTTCTGGTCAAAATAAACATCGGATATTCGTCCAAGTATCGTTCCGGATGCAGTCAGTACCTGCAAATCCTTCAATTTCTTCTTTCCTAAAAGAAAAGTATATGGTATATGGTCAGTGTCGGCCTTTAGTATCGACTCTTTACTGCGAATCATGACAGCATCTTCGCCATAAGCGACAATATCTTCCCATGCCACAACTTTCACATGACTGGAAAAAAAAGATTTACTTTCCAGTTCAATACCCGTAATATTCCAGTTTGAATCCAGTACAACATCGACAATTTTGCCGATTTCATTACCTTCTTCAACTTCATATACAGCCAGGCCGATCATATCTTGAAGTTTCATGGCTGCTTAAGTCCCCTCGCTTTGAGTGTGCTACCGAAACGGATACGAGACCGAAAAAAATCCTAGTCTACACTACGCAGCCGTCTCAGGATGGTTTCAACTTTTTCTGCAACAAGCTTTATTTCTTCATTAGTATTACCCAAACCTGTGCTAAAACGAATCGCTGAGTCCAAAACTTCTTCCGGAAGATTCATCGCTTGCAGAACATGGGAAACCTCCAGTGAACCAGAGGTGCAGGCTGAGCCGCTGGCAGCAGCAATCCGCTCCATATCAAGGTTCATCAGCATCACATCAGTCCGGGCTCCCGGAAAACTTACATTCAGAATTCCAGGCAAAAAATGCTGCTCGTTTCCGTTAATCACATAGTTCTGCCGCCCGATACGGCTGTTCAGCTCCTGCAGCAGCACATTCCGCAGCTCAAGCGCTTTATCCTGCCGCCCGTGAAGCCCTTGCACCGCCAGTTCCACCGCTTTGGCAAAACCTGCTGTGCTAGCCAGACTCTCCGTTCCCGCCCGTCTGCCGCGCTCCTGGAGTCCTCCGTGCTGTCTGGAATGCAGCGGTGCACCGCGCCGTACGTACAATCCACCGATGCCCTGCGGGCCGTTTATTTTATGGGCGGAAAAGCTCATATAATCAACGGGAAGCTCACGAAGTGTGATGGGAATCATCCCGAGAGCCTGTACAGCATCGACGTGGAACAAAATGCCCCGTTCAGCAGCGAGACGGCCAATCTCTTCTATAGGTTCTACTGTTCCTACCTCATTATTCGCAAACATCACACTGATCAATACCGTATCATCTCGCAAAGCGGCTGCCACATCTGAAAGCGAGACGAGGCCTGTCGAATCAACCGGAAGATAGGTAACATCATAGCCCTGCTTCTCCAGTTCTTCGCAGGTATGTTGAACGGCATGATGCTCAATTGCTGTGGTGATGATATGTTTGCCCTTCTCCGTGGTAGCAGCTGCAGCTCCAAACAGCGCCAGATTATCGCTCTCCGTGCCTCCGCTGGTGAATACCCATTCGTCGGGAGCACAGCCTAAAAAGCCCGCGATGGTATCGCGTGCCCCGTTCACAATCTTTTTGGCGGAACGTCCGAACGTGTGCACACTGGACGCATTGCCGTATTGTTCAAGCAGCATATTGTACATAACCTTGGCCACCTCCGGATGAACCGGGGTTGAGGCGGCGTGGTCCAAATAGATGGGTTTCATGACTAAATTCTCCGCTTCTTGAAATTCAGGATTTTCTTACAGGACTACTCGATTATACTGCTGAATGTCGCCTTTTACCACCTGAGAATAAACACAATATTGTAACAACCTTTAGGGGTCTGTTAGTGGGAATTTCCGCTAAGCCACTCACTTTCCAGCACGTTCCAAAGCTTCCAGCCTGGCGGAGAGCTGCTGCTCAGAAATCACTTCAATACCGTTTCTTATTAGCAGAGCGGACGTTACACCTTGCCCGGGAATTTTCACACCGGCAAATTGTCCGTTATAGATCATCGCACTGCCGCAAGAAGGGCTGTTTTCTTTGAGTACTACGGTGGTGGCTCCGATCTCCCGGGCTTTCTCCAGCGTTTCATAGGCCCCTTTGAGGTACATTTCGGTTACATCATTTCCTGACCGGTCCATTACCCTAGCCGTCCCCTCCAGCACATCCTCCCCGCCGCCGCCGATAATTTCCGCCGGTTCCCTTGGTGTCGAGAATCCGCCAAGCAATTCTGGACATACAGCAACTGCCTTGTTGGTATCCAGCAGCTTTTGAAGGCTCGTATCGAGACAATCCGTACCGTTGTATCTTACTTTCATTCCTGCGAGACAGGAGCTTACAATAATCATGCGGAATCCTCTCCTTCGTTTCGCTATCATCCGTTTCTTCATTTATAATAATATGAAATACTCCGAGCATAGCATGAGGTCTACAGCACTGTAAACAACCTCAGACCACATCATAAATGAACCGGGAGGCTAAATCAGCATGTGCGGAAGATACACCATTACCGTAACCATGGATGAGTTGATGCTGCGTTATTTTACGAATGACACCACCATTGTCCACTATGCCCCAAAATATAACGCGGCCCCGATGCAGTATATCCCGGCAGTTATTCATAATGGCAAGCATAATAAGCTTGGGGAATTGCGCTGGGGGCTGGTCCCGTCCCGGGCCAAGGATGACAAAAGCGGCAGCAAAATGATCAATGCCCGTGCAGAATCCCTTCTGGAAAAAGCATCCTTCAAAAACCTGGTGAGCTCGCGCCGCTGCGTGATTCCTGCGGACGGCTTCTACGACTGGAAGCCGCAGGAAGGCGGCAAACAGCCGCTGAGAATTACGCTGCGTGACGGGAAGCTTTTTTCCATGGCCGGCTTGTACGATATTTGGATGGATCAGAGCGGCAACAAGCTCAGCACCTGCACAATTATTACTACAGAATCCAACAGCCTGATGGCTGAGATTCATGACCGCATGCCGGTTATCCTCACCTCTGAAGCCGAGACAGCGTGGCTTGACCGGCACAATCATGACGTCCCCACTCTGATGAAGCTATTGCGGCCTTATGATGCAGAGCATATGCGGGCTTATCCCGTCTCACCCGCAGTGGGCAACGTCCGCAACGACTATAAGGAGTTAATTAAAGAAGCATAGCGAAGAATCGCAGCAATGACCCGGATCAAGGGCTTTTTGGGTTTGAAAATTCAATCGCAAGCAAAAAATCCGCCAGCATGAGTGCTGGCGGAGACTATATTAGAGTAAAGCGTTTTAAAGCTTACAGCAGGATTGTCTTAGAGATAATTACCAACAAATTGAATCTCCACCACTTAGCTGACGCTTGAAGGGGTGGATTCTTGCGAACAGAGGAGCAACCTCCTCTTATGGGCAAGCGATCCCTGCGTTCTCACAGTTCTACGTTTTATTTTTATAGGTAATAGCTATACCGCTACCTGTTTGATATTATGAGCCGCATTTTCATCCCGATCATGGTGTGTTCCGCAAGCTACACATGTCCATTCTCGAATCGAGAGGTTTTTCACTTCGGGATGGATCGTGCCGCATACGTGGCACTGCTGACTGGTCGGCTCGAAGGTGTCGGCAACCCGGAGAGTTCGTCCATACCAGGATGCTTTATACGTCAGTTGACGCACCCATTCGCCCCAGGACGCATCAGCGATGGACTTGGAGAGTTTGGGATTTTGAATCATATTCGCCACACGCAGCTGTTCGATGCTGATCGTTTGGCACTCACGGATCAGCTTCGTTGTCATCTTGTGGAGAAAATCGTTCCGAGAATTTGCAATGTGTTCGTGAATACGAGCAATGTGTTGCTTGGCTTTCTTCCAGTTGGAGCCCCCTGGTGTTCGTCTTGCCAAACGCCGCTGCCACAGCGCAAGCTTTTTCTCGTATTGATGGTAAAACCTGGGGTTGGCAAAATGCTCGCCGTTGGAGCACACAGCGTATTCCTTTAGCCCCAAGTCAATGCCGATATGTGCATCTGCTTGTGGGAGTGGGGTCTTTGCGACCTCGCAAACCAGGGAGACAAAATACTTATCGCTGGCGTTTTGCCGTACCGTAGCGGACAGTATACGACCCTCCAGCTTCCGAGAGTTGGCGAAACGCATCCAGCCGAGCTTGGGAAGCTTCAATCGGTTGCCTTCAATGGCGATATTTCCGTTCGTGAATTTCGTGGTGTAGCTCTGTACTGGATGCTTCCGGCTTTTGAAGCGAGGCGCTTGATTTTGCTTTTTGAAAAAGCGGTCAAAGCTATCTGCCACATGCCGAACGGCGGACTGTAAAGCAATACTATCGACTTCTTTGAGCCAGTCATATTGTGTTTTTAGGACAGGGAGCTGTGTCGCACAGGTCTGATATGACAAACCCTTTCCTGTCTCGGCATAGGTTTGGTTCCACTCTTCCAGGAAATGATTGAACACAAAACGGCAACAGCCAAACATTCGACGAATGAGTTGCTGTTGCTCGGTATTCGGGTAGATGCGGTATTTATAGGCTTGATGAACGATCATGTGCGACACCCCCTTTTATAGTATTTTCTTACAGTATAGCACGTATGTTCGCTGATTAGTTGAAAACCGCCGACTCATCTCCGCCTATAGAGGTCGGAGTCTTTTCGGCTTTTGAAGATAAATAATTAGGCATCCACCCAAGCTTAACAAGCATAAGGTCTATAAAGATGATAAGGAGGGATATTATGTCTGACATGTTTGTCGCTCGGTCACTGGAAGAGGTCAGCTTTTGGTCAAGAATTATGAAAGAACATTCCTTGTTTCTAGGATTGGGGTTCCGGGCGGAAGATACTATTCTAATTAAAGAAGCCAACCACTTTTACCGGATTTTCGAAGACATCGAGAGACGGGTGCATGCTTTCTCCCTTGATGCAGATCCTGCAACGATTCATCAATTTAATCAGGAGGTTCATACGGTAGTATGTCACATTTGGGCGTTCAAAAGAAAAGTCCTTGGCTTGATTCTATCTTGCAAGCTCCCTGGGCAAACGAATTTTCCACTTTTAGTGGATCATGTAAGTAGAGAAGCCAATTATTTTAGAAATCGGCTGGAAGAGCTAAACCAAGGCAAATTAGAACCATTATATGATGCTATTATTGATGAAAATGTATTTTTCTTAAGAATTATGGCCGACCATGCCAAATTCATAGGCCATCTATTAGATCCTTCAGAACGTAAACTTGTCGAGCAGGCCCGAGAATTCAGTCAAGATTTTGATCAATTATTATTTCAGGCTAGAGATATTGAATCCATGAGACCTCAATCGCAAACCGGCCCTATCTTAAACCAATTTCTTGATCAGAATAGAGTATCAGTGAAATCACTAAGGGATTTTAAGAAAACGGCCCGGGATTTAATCGAACAATGCAGAATTAAAAGCATCATACACCCGCTGCTTGCGGATCACGTTTTCCGTGAAGCAGAGAGATTCTTGGAGATTATTGATATGTTCGAAAACTCTTTAACCGGGAAAGGGAATGCACCAATGATCCACCATTAGCTCCTTCTTCGTACCAAGTTCATCTGGCTACAATAGAGCTTTAAATTTCTTTACATACATCATGGGCTTGCTGACAGTTAATGTTCCGGTTTTCCGGCAATCACCACCCTTCCATTCATTAAACAAAACGTCCTGCTGACCGTCATGGTAGCAGGGCTTTACTATGCGCTATAATTCTTCTAGGCTAAGCAAAATTTGATACGTTAGTACTTCCCATTCCCTCACTATCTTTAATGAAAACAGCCTTCGAATCGGTCTGCTTCCTTTATAGCAGAGGTTGAATAACCTCCTAATAGAAATAAATGCTCTAATCTCCCAAACATCGTAGTAACTAAAAGAATAAATATATATAAAATCAAGGAAGGGGCATTACGTTGCCTACAGTGCTAAATTATAATAGAGGCCTTATGTCTAATCTTGCCGGTTCTGCTTCGATTCCTGCTTATAGCATTATACTGCTGATTGAATTAGGGATTTTTGTCAATCAGGCATCGAACTTCTTGGAAGTTTCAACTACTGTCGGCGTTCTTACAGACAGTGAAACTGGTGCACTCGTTACCATTAATGTGAATATGGACAGTAATCCTATTGGAACCATTTTTATTGATCCAAGCAATTCTGTTATTACCTACAACATTGTCCTTACAGATGTAAGTATTGGACATCATGTTATCCAAATACTCGCAGATTCTGGTGGTTACAGTCTTAATGGTCTGGCTACAGCACAAGCTACCGTTTATGGTTGAATATATGAGAAGAGGTTGGTTAACCCTCAGACGTCTCAACTTTGCCTGAATGTCATGCAGATCACCCTTATTTGCCTCCTTAGTGATGCTTTTCACTGGATTTTTTTGGAACTAATTTCGTGTAAAAGCGTATCTTTATCGATCAGGTTACAAGGAGGCTATTTCATGATTTTGTTTAAGATTGTCCCTATTTTTTTATTATAGCCGGTGCATTCTACACGGTATTCCCGAAAGTAGGCTGGGAATTGAGAAGATTCAGCCGCGGAACCCCCAGCCCTATGACACTTCTTTTCATCAGGGTTGTTGGTGTTTTTTGCATGATTATTGGTTTCGCTTTATTCAATTCATTCCAGGAGTTTGGCCCATAATGGCCGTTGCCCGTACTTAATGCCTATAGATATATAGATGGAGAAAACAGGGAGAATTAGATCTATGGATATAAACCCGCTAAATCTGCTCTAGGGATCTTGGAGAAAATACGCAACATGATCCAGAGATAGGTTCATGGGAGACAAAAGCCGGTTCGGGTCCAGCGAAGTTTGCGATTGATAAACACGACAACAACAAAGGGCAATTCATCAAGCGTACTGATTATGTAATCTTTGAATAGATCCTAACCTTTGAAGTAAGTGAGTACACAGCAGCAAAACAAACAAAAATAAACCCGTCAGAAGCCCGGCGGGATTATTTTTGCATGCTTCTAAATTCTGTTTAAAAGCTATGGCAAATCTTAATTGCTTTCAAGCGTTGACAGTGAAACCATTACCCATGGAGCAAATTTATTCGACAGTTCACCCTTAGGATTGTGTATCCGGAAAAGAAAAGCTTCCCCCGCTTGATTCTTCCACACCATATAATCCTCTATTCCCTTATCACCGGTAGCCTGCAGATATAAATCTGCAAAACCCAGTGGATGCTCAAACAGTTCCCCGCTATGATCGTTAGCCTTACCCATTGCGGAAAGCTCAGTTTGTCCCTGTTGCTTCAGAGCGGTGAGATCGTAACCAGATGGCAAGTGTTCAATTTCGGCATAATAGGTGGGGTCCTTAGTGAGTGATAAACGACCAGACTGTGCATCTAATGTGAAATCCTCAAAGACATACAGCGAATATCCATCACCTTGCTCAAGTGTACCTTCTTGCCCTGAGACCCCTCCCTCCTGTTCACCGAATGCCTGGGTCCTCGGACGTTCGGATGTCTGAGGATCAGTAGCGTCCGGACTGGCGGACTCTTGCGCCTCCATAGTTGCGGGAGTAGCAGAAGGTTCAGGAGTGGCTGTAGCTTCAATAACAGGCATAGTCGCCACACTTGACGCTGTAGGCTCTGCCTCGTTTACTGTTTCATTGTTACTGCATGCACTGAGAATTGAGGCGGACAGAAGAATGCTGGTAACTGTTGCAATCAATGTTCTATTCATTATATACCTCCTCATCTGAATAAAAGTTATTACCCAAATGTCCAACATCCCCGCACCACTTAAGGTTGACGGGTTATTTAATGTAGGCTCTAAACTCAGATAATTCTATAAAGCACATAGTAAATATTACCCAATTCTGATAGAATGATTCTGAATTTATTCTCAGATTTAGGGGGAGCTATGAATAGTAAGAATTGGTGGACATTGATTATTATAATCGTATTAATTGGGGGAAGCATTGGTGGGAAACTTCTTTATGACGCGAAAAAGGAACGGGATCGTCAAGACCTGATTCATATGGGGGATGAACTGGACAAAGCTTGGTCTGACTACGAGGATTCTATTAACGAGATTGATAAAAATCAGGATTTAGCAGAGGAATACACAAATCTAATGGAATCTATCCTTGACGATGATATTGCATCAAGCGAGTTAGAGGAAACTATAGTTAAAGCCTGTGAAATGGAAAGCAAATTGATGGAGCTCTACCCTACTGTCTACAATGAGCCTAGTTCTGTTTGTGAATGAAATCAAGCCCCGCCAGCTCAATCAATACCGGCGGGGCTTTTCATATTTCCAAACGCTTGATAATCTGAAATCAATAGAATTATCATTTGATTATTAGTACATATAATGAAAATAGACTTGCTCTACCACTCGCTCGTTCCGATCCGCTTAATTAGGATGTTGGAAAGGAAAAACTTCGTCCATTAACACGGATGTAGGGAAACTCA